>JBIIYJ010000016.1:0-33949 GCA_044346855.1 Kiritimatiellia bacterium | reverse complement strand
GCAATTCCGCAAGGGCATTCGTGAGCTTCTGGTTGGCGGCTTGGGCTTCGGCCAGCGTGTTCGTGAGCTTCTGGTTGGCGGCTTGGGCTTCGGCCAGCGTGTTCGTGAGCTTCTGGTGGAGTTCGCTCAGCGTGTTCATCGTCGGCCCTGGGGGGCCAGGCGGATTCAAATCGCCAGCCCCTGCGCTGCCCGCCCACATCACGCCCGTCGTCACCATCACCGCCATGATCCATCGGTTCGCCTTCACGCGCATCCCCCCTTTTGTTATACCCGCTTGTTAACCTCGCCCCATACTCGCCGTCGTGTCTTCGGTCATGGTCCCACCGTCACGTTCACGCGGTAAAACGCTCGTAACGCCGCGTTCGTGTCCTGCATCGTCTTCCCGCCCGCCGTCCCGTACGACACCGCCACCTGCCCGGCCACGTTGCTCCAGCCACCCGCGGTCAGGTCCTCACGCCACGCCAGCGTATAGTACCGCCGTGTCGAGGCGGGCGTGAAGGCCACGATCCTGGCCGTCGGCGCGTTGCTGATGGCTGTGATGCGCAGGCCGTTGTCCAATACGGTCGGATCAACGTCCATGACATATTTATCCGGCGCCGGTACGCCGTCCCCGGCGTCGTACCCCTCCGTCACGCCGTAATGGTCCAGCCACCAGTTCGGCGTGCCCTGCGGTTGGTTGTAGAAGGCCATTGATCGCACGCCGTAATCCGGAGATGTGCCCTTGAACTTCAGCCACCCGATGTTCTCGCCCCAGGCGTGACCGGAGAACTCGCCGTTGGCCGGATTGATCGCCGCGTCACAATGGGACGCGCCGAAGTTGATCCAGCCCACGTTCTCGCCCCAGGCATAGCCGGAGAGATCGCCGTTGGCCGCCAGGTTCACCCCCCAGTTGTTGCTAGTGGTGTTGGCGTAGGGTCCACCGCCGGCACTGCCCATGACGATCCAGCCGATGTTCTCGCCCCATGCATACCCGGACAGCCAGCCTCCGCTACCCTCGTAGTAGTGGACCGTCACGTCGTGATTTGTCGGTCCGGTATTCGCCCAGCCGACGTTTTCGCACCGGGCAAACTTGTGCGCGGGGTCCGTTCCCGTATCGCCCGCCCATGCCGCACGCGTCCCCGCCAGCAGCGCGGCGATCATCCATCGGATTACTTGCATGGATTTCTCATTTCCCGTTTCCTCTTATGCCTGCGAACCCTGTATTGGACGTCATGGAAAGCGCGACGGTATGACGGTGTATGTGTTTACCCCGCATGTTTTTCTTGATAGGCATCACCGAGCCCAGTTGCGGCGTGGCATCTTGAGCCTCCCCCCTTTCGTGACATAGTTTGTTGATCATCAACTAGCTCAATGGTCTTGTCAAGTTCCGCTACTAACCCGACTTCCGCTACTACTGGGGAGCGAGGTGTCCCTCGTAATGAGAATCATTTGCGGGCCGACCCAAGGATGAACGATCTACAGCCGCTTCTTGGCAAAGACGCGACTGGAGGCGGATTTCAGGTAACGCTCGAAGGCGAAGGCTTGGTCGCGGTCGGTGAAGGCGATGGAGGTTTTGAGGCGCCATGGAGTGTATTTTGAAGTGTGGGGATCGCCGCCGGCGCGTCGAGCCGTAGCTCGCCGCTTCGGCGAGCGAAGGCTGGAGTTGTGATGGGAGAGGCTGGTGTGGAGGTCTTCGGTGAGGCGGTGTAGAAATTCGGATCGGATTCGGATTGGAGGATATAGGGCGCCGAGTCGGCCCTCCTACGCGCGGCGCCCGCCTTCACGTGAGGGGGATCTCGCGAGAAAAATGATGAAGTGGGTAGGCGGCCTTGCGCTTCGAAGGGCTCGACCATCCTTCACTCTTCGCTCTTGTGCCTGGAGTTGCCAGGGATGAGCAGCTCTCGCTCTTTTGCGCGATATTGGACCGGAGGATGGCTTGCCATCCGTAGCTCGAGCGACGGAGGAGCGAAAACGGGCATCGGCCCTACTACGCTCAGCGGCCGAAGCGGCCTTGAGCTTCGAAGGGCTCGACCATCCTTCGCTCTTCGCCCTTTGGCATGGATTAGCTGGAAATATAGAGCTCTCGCTCTGTTGCGCGATATTGGACCGGAGGATGGCTTGCCATCCGTAGCTCGAGCGACGGAGGAGCGAAGAGCGAAGGATGGTCGGGGCGGAGGGATTTGAACCCTCGACCTCTTGCACCCCAAGCAAACGCGCTACCAGGCTGCGCTACGCCCCGACAAAGGTGCTAAAAAAGTCCGACTACTCTATCATTCCGTTTCGGACTCGTCAATCATTTCAGGCTCATCAAGATAAGAATCAAAAAGGGCATCAATATCGGGCCCGTCCAATTCCTCGTCGTCCTCCACCGCCGCCTTCTTGCGGAGCATGGCCACGCACTCGGTCAGGATGCGCCCCCGGCGCTCGTGGGCCAGCAGGTCTCGGGCGTTGGAGCGGCTCGCCGAGCGCCCCTGCGCCGTCAGGGCTTTCATGAATTCCGCCAGGTCGGCGTCGGTCGGCTCCTCGATCCTGCTGACCAGCGCCTTGACCAGCTTGTCGATCATCAGGCTGTCCACCAGGCTCTGCTGGAACCACAGTTCGTCGATCCCGCGGCTGTCCATGAGCGCTTCGAAGGCCTCATCCCCGCCCGCCTCCTTGACCAGGACCGCCCGCCGCGCCGAAACCTCCGCCTCCGTGACGCGCACGCCGGCCTTGCGTGCCTCCTCGAGAAGCAACTTCGCCCCGATCGCCTGGTCCTTCGCCTTGCGGATCAGGATGTCCCTGTTTTCCTCCAGGTCCTCCTCGGGCAGGTGCTCACGGTAAAAATGAATCAGCCGCGCCAGTTCCGTCAGAACCGCCTGGCTGGAGACCAGCTCGCCATTGACTCGAATTGCCATTACAGTTCCCTCCGAGACTTCAGCTCAATCGACACAGGCCCGTCATTCAAAATCTCAACCAGCATGTCGGCGCGGAAAACGCCCGTGGCCACGCGGCCCTCGCCCAGCGCCCGCCGCAGCGCCGCCACATACTCCTCGTACAACCGCTCGGCCAGGACCGGGTCAGCGGCGTCGATGAAGCTGGGCCGGTTACCCTTGCGCGTGTCCGCATGCAACGTAAACTGCGAAACGACCATGATCTCCCCCGCCACATCCTCGATGGACAGGTTCATCTTGCCGTCCGAATCCGGAAAGATCCGAAGGCTGACCGTGCGGTCCGCCAGGTAGAGCGCGTCCTCGGAGGTGTCGTCGCGCCGCACGCCCAGCAGCACCACATAGCCCGGCCCGGTTTCGGCCACCGTCCTGCCATCGATGCTCACGCTTCCGCGTTTGACTCGTTGCAACCATGCTTTCATGACCCCCATGGTAGCGGAACGGGAGGCGGGTGACAAGCTCTCGGGGTTATTATCTCGGGGTTATTACAGTGGAAAAATGTCACCGGCTCGGATATACATAGGCCATGAACGAGTCGCCCCTGAAAAGCCGGGTCCGGACGCTGTTCCTGGTGCCCACGTTCCATTACGATGTGGCCTACCTGAAAACCCATGCGGACTACATGCCCGAGTGCCTCCGCATTCTGGACACGGCGCTGGACCTGCTTGCCCGCCATCCGGAATACCGCTTCATGATCGAGCAGGTCATCCTCCTCGAAGCCTACTGGGAGCGTCGTCCCGAGCGGCGCGACGCCCTGGTTCGCTTCGCCCGCGAAGGCCGCCTGACCTCGGCCCCCGGCATGTATGTCATGCCCGACATGAACCACTGCGACGGGGAATCCCTCTACCAGCAGGTCCGGCTGGGAAAGGAATGGCTGGAGAAAAACCTGGGGCTCAAGCCCGACGTCTGCTGGATCGCGGACTGCTGGGGCCACCACGCGCAACTTCCCCAGATCCTCTCCCAGTGCGGATACCGCTACTACGCCTTCTGGCGATGCATGCGGCGGGACGTGATGCGGACCCGCTTCCTCTGGAAAGGACTCGACGGCACCTCCCTCCGAGCCCACTGGCTGGCCCGCGGCTACGGCAATATCCTCTTCCCCGCGGAGGCGGCGATCCAGAACGCCGCCGACCAGGACCTTGCCGGCAGCGGCGCAACATCCATCGGGAAGGTGTGCGCCGACCTTCTCGCCGTTGAAGCGCTTCCCACCCTCATGCTCTGCAACGGCGGGGATTTCCTCCAGCCCCAGGCTTCGGCGCCGGAAGCGGTTCGGCGCCTCAACGCGGCCGGCGAACTGCCCCCCCTCCGTTTTGCCACGCCGGTCGATTTTCTCGACAGCCTCGACTGGTCAGCCGCACCCTCGTTTGACGGCGAATTCAACAGCGCGCTCCAGGGCACCTTCACCAGCCACATCCGGCTCAAGCAGCGCAACCGCGAGCTGGTGCGGGCACTGCTCTCGCTTGAAACCCTCCTTGTCCTGGCCGGCAGGAACGCCCCCTCCCTGGACGCCATCTGGAAAATCCTGCTGAAGCAGCAGTTCCACGACATCATCTGCGGCACGATCACTGACGCTGCCGTGACCGACTCGCTGAAAGAATTCGACGAGGCTTCCCGGGCCATCGACGATGCCGCCGCGTCCATTCTCGGACTGAAGGGGGACCCCGCCGTCTTCAACACGACGACCGTTGAGCGGACAGACCGGGTTTTGCGAGACGGCCGCATCTGCCGCATCACGATACCCCCCTTGGGCGCCACCCCCCTGGACCAGGCCGTTCCGCTTCCTGACCCTGTCCCCGTTTCGTTGCCACTGTCCTTTGCAACACCCTGGTACCGGGCCCGCCTCAACGCCGAAGGCTACCTGTACAGCCTGGTGGAAAGCCGCTCCGGAATCGAATTGATCCGGCCCGATCCGGCGCCCTTCGGCAGCCTCGGGCTGCAGTTGGATTATGGCGACCTGTGGCTCAATTTCGAAGCCCCGCTTTCAGGGGGCAGCCTGGCGTCCATCCTGACCCAGAACAATCCTGATCCCTATGACCGTTCCGCACCCGGCGAAATCACCAACCGCGCGACGATGAAACCGCGGGTCCTTTCGGTTCGCGCCGTCACCGTGGGCGCCGATGAAATCGAGGTCGAACAGAAGGGAATCCTGACGTTCTGGCGTCTGGTGGTCAGGTACACCACCCGCATGCGGCTGTCCGTGCATCATCCCCGCATCGAGTATGAAACCCGGCTCGAGCCCGCCGGCAAGCACTATCGCCTCCGCGCGGCCTTTCCCACCTCCCAGCGGGACGGGCGTATTCTCCACGAGATCCCGTTCGGTATCCAGGAAAGAGGCCCCGCCGAACACGTGGCGCAGACCTGGGCAGCCTGCCTGGGCCCCCGGGCCGGCGTGGCGTTGTTGAACCAGGGCACGCCTGGCAATACGATCGACGACGGCATCCTGATGCTGACCCTGTTCCGTTCGGCGGCCATGGAATACAAGGCGCACAGCGAACTGGGTTTCCTCGACGGCATTCCCCACACGTTCCGTTACGCCATCCTGCCCGTGCCGGCGGGGGCGGAAACGGAAATCGTCAGGCAGGGTGTTATTTTCAACACCCCTTGCCTGACGGGATTCAGGCCGAAGAAACACGAGAAGGCGGGCGAGTGGCGCCTGGCGGGCGACGACAACGTGATCCTGTCATCCCTGCGCTGGAGCGGAAGGATGGTTCTCGTCCGCGTGTATGAATGCGCGGGGCGACCGGGTTCCGCCGTTCTGCATCTTCCGGCCCGTTTCTGCAAGGCGGCTCCCGCCAATGGCCTGCAACAGCCGGCTGGCGACTTTACATCCTGTAACGGCAGCCTGACCCTCGAGCTGAAGCCCTTTGAAATCCGCCAATTTGTCCTGGCTTAACCCGGAAATTCAAGACCGTCATCGATCTTGCACAATAAATCCGGACGGCAGGTCAGGGAGCAGGTGTGGAAGTGGCTTCCTGGGCGCCGGAAGCGGAAACGCCGGTTGAGGGCGCGACGGGTGCGGGCGCCGGAGGAGCTTCCGCCGGAACAGGGCTGGCAGCGGCCTCGCGCACGGCCTTGGCGGCGGCGATTTTCTGTTTTTCGCGGCGGATCCATTCGCGGGCCGCCTGGCGGTAGGCTTTCGCGCCCGGGCAGTTGTCGTCGTAGAGCATGATCGGCTGGCCGTGGCTGGGCGACTCGCTCAGCCTTACAGAGCGCGGGATGACGTTCTCAAAGACAGCTTCCCCGAAGTGGGCCTTGACTTCGTTGACCACCTGCGTGGAGAGATTTGTGCGGCTGTCGAACATGGTCATCAGGATGCCTTCCAGTTCCAGGGCCGGGTTGGTACCGGTTTCGCGGAGCTGGCGGATCAGGTGCGTGATGATGCTGAGCCCCTCCAGCGCGTAATACTCGCACTGGATGGGGATGAACAGGGTGTCGGCGGCTGCCAGGGCATTCATGGTCAGGATGCCGAGCGAGGGCGGGCAGTCGATGAGAATATAGTCGTACCGCCCTTCGGTCACCAGGGGCGCCAGCGCATCGCGGAGGCGGAACAGGTGGCGGTCAAGGCGGGCCACGTCGATCTCGGCCCCGCACAGATCGACTTCGGACGGGATGATGTCAAGCCGGTCCAGCACGGTCCGGCGGATTTTGTCGGACGCCGGCGACTCGCCCAGCAGGGCGGCGTAGATGCTGGAGCCCTCGACGCGCTCCAGCCCCAATCCGCTGCTGGCGTTCGCCTGCGGATCCAGGTCGAGGAGCAGCACCTTCTTGCGGGCCTCGCTCAGGTAGGCCGCCATGTTGACGGCCGTGGTGGTCTTCCCCACCCCGCCCTTCTGATTGGCAACGGCAACAACACGTGTCATGAGCGGCAACCCCTTCTACTTCGTCCCGCCGGCTTTCACCAGCGCGAAAAACCGGTCCTGGTACTCCTCGAACACGCCAAACTGCTGAAGCTTCGCGCCCAGAGGCTTGATCAACCGGGAATCGCGCGAGGCGGCCCGGAAATCGGAATCCAGCTCATCCCGCACCCCGCGCGGCATCCCGCCCGCATCATCGAAAAGGCGGCGGCGCTCCAGTTCCCGGACGTTGCCGGGGGCCGAGTAGCGGATCACGTCCGACATCAGCTTGAGCAGGCAGACTTCCCACGGGTGATCGACGCCGGTCAGGACGGCAGCCATGGGGTCGCCCTTGGCCTTGACCCGTTCCTTGACCTGGTCCGTAACGATTTCCACGGATTCGGCCAGGAGCAGATCCTGGGTCTCCTCCTTGCGGATCTGGAAGCCGTAGCGGAGCACATGCAGATCCCGGGCGTTTTCGCGCAGCCATTCGGCGTAGGCTTCCGCCTCCTTGCCGAACCCGTCGAGCAGGCTGTTGAGGTAGGACTGGGGCGTCAGGATCTGCGGGCGGAAGGCCTGGATGCGGCCCTCGCGAACGCGGGTGTGATGGGCTTTATCCATCGGCTCGCTGATCATGGTGTAATTGACCAGCGTGGCGCCGAAGGTCTCCAGGCGGCGGGCCGGCATCAGGAGTATTTCGGTCTGGTTGACGGCATACCAGAAGTCGAAGGAATCGGATTTTTCGGGCATGCTCATATCAGCCCGGACCCGCCCCGCCGGCGGCGGCTTCCTCCTGCCGCTTCAGCGTCTCCTTCTTGAGGCGCTTGAGCGAGAGGCCGAGGCTGAGCTTGCGGGCGGCTGAGAAATGATCGATCAGCAGGACACCGCGCAGGTGGTCGAGCTCGTGCTGGATCGCGCGGGAAAGGAGCCCCCGCGCCGTGATGCGGCGGTCGATGCCGTCCAGATCCTGGTATTCTGCGGTGACTTCGTAGGGCCTCTTGACCGGCCCGTAAATGGCGGGAAAGCTGAGACAGCCTTCCTCGCCCTCCATTTCGCCGGCGCGGGTCGTGATCCGGGGGTTGGCCATGATCAGGGGCATGGCCACTGCCGGGTTGAGCCGGGGGCCCCCTTCCGTGTCAACGTCGGCCTCGGGAGGCACGTCGATGACACAAAGCGCCAGGGTCCTGCCAACCTGCTCGGCCGCCAGCCCCACGCCCCGGGCCTCGTGCATGGTACGAACCATGTCCGCTGCCAGCCGGCGCAGGGACGCGTCAAAAACCGTCACGGGTTCGGCTTTCTTGCGAAGAACCGGATCCCCGTATGTCACGACCTCATAATGCATAATCGTTTTCCGCCAGCCAGTCCGCCAGGTGCACCTTCACCTGCTCGCGGATTTCGGCGTCTGAAATCTGGGCGACACGCCCGTTTTCGTATTGCGCCGACATCCATTCATAGATCTTCTTGACGCCCGGGTGATCCTTCTGCAGCGGGCTCTTCCCGCCCTCGCCGATGGTGTGCCGCACCCAGAGGACGATGCCCGCCATGCCGCTCTTGTCGTTGATGGCCAGTTTCACCGGGCGGCGCAGAAGCTTCTCGGTGTTGAAAACGTTGTAGATCTCCTCGTTCTTGAGGAGTCCGTCGGCGTGCACGCCGGCGCTGGTCGTGTTGAAGCCCCTGCCCACCAGCGGCTGGTTGCTGGGAATGGGCACATGGAGCTCCTTCTCGAAATACTCGGCCATTTCCGTGATGACCGTCGTATCCACCTTGGCCTCGTTGCCGCGGAGCTGCAGGTAGTTGACGATAAGCGCCTCGATGGGCGGGTTGCCCGTGCGCTCGCCGATCCCGAGCATGGTCCCGTTGGCGGAACAGCAGCCGTAGAGCCAGGCGGTAACGGCGTTGGCGGTGACCATGGACAGGTCGTTGTGGCCGTGCCACTCGATCCACTCGCTGGGAACGCCGGCATAGTACTGGAGGCCGTAGATGAGCCCGGGCACGGAGCGCGGCATGCAGACGCCCGGGTACGGGACGCCCAGCCCCATCGTGTCGCACACCCGGATCTTGACGGGTACGCGGCTTGCTTCGGCCAGCTTCATCAGCTCGTGAGCGAACGGAACCACGAAACCGTAGAAATCGGCCCGGGTGGCGTCCTCGAAATGGCAGCGCGGGGCGATGCCAACCTCAAGCGCGTCCCGCACGACGTTGAGATAGTCCTCCAGCGCCTCCTTGCGGTTCTTCCGGAGCTTGAGATAAATATGGTAATCGGAGGCCGAGGTCAGGATGCCCGTCTCCTTAAGCCCCAGTTCGCGCGCAAGCGCCAGGTCCTTGCGGGTGGCCCGCACCCAACCCGTCACCTCGGGAAACCGGTAGCCCAGCGCCAGCACCTCGTGGACCGCCGCCTGGTCTTTCTTGGAATAGAGGAAGAACTCCGCCTGCCGGATCACGCCCGTAGGCCCGCCCATGCGGTGAAGCATCTTGTAGAGGTCCACGATCTGCCTGACCGTATACGGCGGCATGGCCTGCTGGCCGTCCCGGAAGGTCGTGTCCGTGATCCAGATGTCCTTCGGCATCTTCATCGGCACCAAACGGTGGTTGAAGCCGATGCGGGGGACCTCGTCATAGGGGAAAAGGGGGCGGAAAAGGTTGGGTTGCTCCGGATTGTCCAGATGAACCGTGTAGGAATCGTAATCGAATGTGTTGTAGCCCTGATTGAACCTTAGCATCGCCATCCCCTGCTCGGCCCCGATCCGCGCGTCCGTGTGTTCTCGGCCGGACTGTTGAAGCCTTTCCTGTCTACTATACTGGTAACAAAACCCTTAGTCAATGTTGCGTTTGCTGCCATTTTCGGGCTTGTCCAACGCCCCCTTACCCATTATGCTAACGAAATGAGCAAGGTTCTGGTCATCATTCCAACCTACGACGAGAAGGAAAATGTGGGGCCCATCTCGGCGGCCGTCCTCTCTTCCTGCCCGGAAGCGAACATCCTGTTCGTAGACGACAATTCACCCGATGGAACGGGGGCGCTGATCGACAAACTGATCGCCGCCGAGCCGCGGATCCACGTCCTTCACCGTCAGGAGAAGAACGGCCTCGGCCGCGCCTATATCACCGGCTTCAAGTGGGCCATCCAGAACGGCTACGACCTCATCTTCGAGATGGACGCCGATTTCTCCCACAACCCCGCGGAATTGCCCAATTTCATCAAGGCGGCCGAAAAAGCCGATCTCGTGATCGGATCCCGCTACATCGGCGGCATCCGCATCATCAACTGGCCGCTCAGCCGACTTTTCCTGAGCAAGGGCGCGGCCACCTACGTCCAGTGGATCACCGGGATGCCCATCACCGATCCGACCGGCGGCTTCAAATGTTTCCGACGCAACGTGCTGGAGTCAATCGAGCTCGACCGGATCCAGTCGAACGGCTATTCCTTCCAGATCGAGATGAACCACACCATCTGGATGGCCGGCTACCGGATCGCCGAAATCCCGATCGTCTTCGAAGACCGCCACTCCGGCTATTCCAAGATGAGCTCCAACATCGTCCGCGAGGCGCTGGGCATGGTCTGGAAACTGGCCTTCCGGCACGGCTTCCGCCGCAGCCCGCGCACAACCCGCACTCCCGCGGCCTCATGAGCATGGGCCTTCGCGACGTCATCCAGGCCATGCGTCCCGCCCAGTGGACCAAGAACGCCATCGTGCTGGCTGCCTTCTTCTTCGCCCTGGGCGACCGCTCGCTCGAGGGGGTAACCCCCGCGCTGGGTCTGCGCGGCCTTGCCGCGGCCTTCCTGTTCTGCCTGGTCTCAAGCGGCGTTTATATTGTCAACGACATCGGCGACCTTCAGGCCGACCGGCTCCACCCCCTCAAGCGGTTCCGCCCCATCGCATCGGGCCGCATTCCCCGGGGGTTCGCCTGGGTCATGGCCCTCGTCCTGTTCCTGGCGGGCGTGGGGGGCGGCCTGTTCCTCGACCCCTATGTCGGGGGCGTGCTGGCGGGCTACGTCGCCCTGCAACTGGTCTACACCGCCAGGCTCAAGCGCGTTCCCCTGGTCGATATCATGATCATCGCGGCCGGCTTCGTCCTGCGCGCCATCACGGGCGCGTTCGCCGTGAATGTGCCTATCTCGCCCTGGCTCCTGCTGTGCACCTTCCTGCTGGCCCTCTTCCTGGCGCTCTGCAAGCGGAGGCACGAGAAGAATCTGCTGGACGATGCCGCCGAGCAGCACCGGGCCGTTCTCGAGAAATACGATCCCCGTCTTATGGACCAGCTTATCGGCATCGTCTCCGCCTGCACGATCCTGGCCTATTCCATTTATACGCTCCAGCCCGAGACCGTTCTGAAATTCGGCTCCCACAACCTCGGCCTCACCATCCCCTTCGTCATCTTCGGCATCTTCCGCTACCTCGACCTGGTCTACCGCCACGGCCATGGCGGCCAGCCGGAAAAAACCCTCCTCGGCGACCTCCCCCTGCTCGCTTCCATCGCCCTCTTCGGCGTCACCGTTCTCGGCGTCATCCTGCTCGCCTAGCGGCCAGGAAGGGTTCGGGGTTCAAGGTTCAGGAAGAGTCACCCGCGGATCACACCGATCATAGGGATAAGAGAAACAACGAGGGGCGCGAAGCGCGCCAAAAACGGACCGAATCCGAGCTTGCCCCCCGCCCCACGGGTGTGCTAGTTTAACAAAGTTTCGCACTTACTATCCGGAGGACTCCCAGGGATGGATGCAACCTTGACCGAAGCCCCCAAAGGGCGCTTTTTCACGCGTATGGACTGGTCCGCCTTCTGGACCGCCTTCCTTGTCACATTCGGGATGTACGTCTACACCCTCGCCCCCACGGTTACGCTGGAAGATTCGGGGGAGCTGGCCGTTGCCGCCGACCATCTCGGCGTACCCCACCCCCCGGGCTACCCCATCTGGACCGTTCTGTGCTGGCTCTTCACCCGCGTCTTCAGCTTTGTCACCTATCTCGGCCAGCCCAACCCCGCCTGGTCCGTTGCCCTCTGCTCGGCCTTTTTCGGCGCCCTTTCCATCGGCATCACGGCCATGCTCATCAGCCGGTCGGGCTCGGACATGCTGCGGACCGTGCGGAAGACAACCGAAGCCATCGGCGAGAAGGCCGAGGACTGGATCAGCTGGTGCGGCGGCGTGGTGGGCAGCCTGCTCTTCGCCTTCAGCCAGGTGATGTGGTCCCAGTCGGTCATCGTCGAAGTCTACGCCCTGAACGCCTTCTTCCTCATGCTGGTCATGCTCCTGACCTACATGTGGGTGCGCCGCCCCTCCGACAAGCTTCTCTATATAACGGCCTTCATTTTCGGGCTGGGGCTCACCAACTACCAGGTGCTGCTCCTGCTCTTCGCCTGCCTGGTCGTGGTGATCATCTTCAAGGACCTCAACCTGTTCCGCGACTTCATCATCGGCGGCCTCCCCTTCCTGGTCGTGCTTTTCCTGGTAGACCGCTGGCTGAACTTCAAGGGCCCCCTCCCCCCGATGAACACGCCCATGGACATGCTCCGGTCCATGACCCAGTTCGGCCTGCTGCCGCCCATCGTCCACCCCACCCACTTCACCTTCTTCATCTACCTGTTCCTTGACCTGCTGGGCATGCTGCTGATCTACCAGTTCCTGCCCCGCGGCCGGGCCGTGGCACTCACCATGTTCTGCGTCCAGCTCGGCGTGGCCTTCTACGCCTTCATGCCCGTCGTCTCGGAATTCAACCCCCCCATGAACTGGGGCTATCCCCGCACCTGGGAGGGCTTCAAGCACGCCCTCACCCGCGGCCAGTATGAAAAGATCATCCCGACACCGATCTTCTCCGCCTCTTTCGTCACGCAGGTGGGCGAGTACCTGGCAGACCTGCGCGAGCAGTTCACCCTGCCCCTCGCCGTCCTCGGGTTCCTGCCCTTCACCGCCTTCGCCCTTAAAGGCAAAACCTTCCGCTTCCGCGTCCTCCTCGTCACCGTGCTGCTCGCCGCTGCCATCACGGGCCTGGTGCTGATCGAAGAGGTGATCACCTCCTGGTCGGGCGAATTCGCCCTCACGTCCTTCCTCTACCGGGCCGCGACCGGCGTCATCCTGCTGCTCCTCGCCCTGGGCGGCCTGATCCTGGCCGTCGGCGAGATCCACGAACTGGTCGAGAAGCTCGTCGGCCGCCGACCGGCCGGCGTTTCCGAGCGGATCATGGCCTGCTTCATCCTTCTCGGCATCACCGCCATCGCCCTGCTCTTCGTCGCCAAGCTCTTCGCCATCGCCTTCCTGGATCCGAGGGTGCTCTTCCTCGACCGGGTCAAGCTGGTTCTCTTCGCCATAACCCCGCTGATCGGCGCCGTCTGCCTCTACTGGGCCATGGCGAAAGCCCGGTCGATCGAGATGGACGTGGACGACAACGGCCGCAAGTGGATCATCACCACCCTGGTCGGCTTCCTGGTCATGAGCGTGGTGCTGATCATGCTGGCCAGCCCCAAGGGCGACATCCAGGACGCCTTCATCCAGCGCGTGAAGTTCATCTCCTCCCACGGCCTCTATTCGCTCTGGATCGGCTACGGCATCATCTTCACCCTCGGCCTGATCGACTCCTGGCTGCCCCACCGCCGCTGGGTCGTCATCACCGGCATCGTCATCGTCCTCGGCGCCACAGCCATCCCCGTCTACCGCAACTACACCGACCCCACCATCGAACGCATCGTGGGCGGCGCGGAGCAGAACCTCCACGACTACGGCTGGCAGTTCGGCAACTACCAACTGCGCGGTGCGGACGCCATCCGGGAGGAGATCAAGCCAAGCGAGGAACCCCTTCCCAACCCCTCCTACCCGCCCGAGATGGGCAATAACGCGGTCTTCTTCGGCGGGACCGACCCGGGGCGTTTCGTCCCCACCTACATGATCTATTCCGCCGTCGTCCGGCCCGACGTCTTCCTGATCACCCAGAACGCCCTGGCCGACAACACCTACATGAGCGTCATGCGCGACCTCTACGGCGACTCCATCTGGATCCCGTCGGTCGTGGACGGCAACCAGGCGTTCCAGAAATACGTGGAGGACTTCAACTCCGGCAAGATGCCCGCCAACGCCGCCATCACCATCGAGAACGGCCGCGTGCAGGTCCAGGGCGTGGCCGGCGTCATGCTCATCAACGGCATCCTGGCGCAGATGATCTTCGACTACAACAAGTGGCGCCACACGTTCTACGTCGAGGAAAGCTACGTCATCCAGTGGATGTACCCCTACCTGACCCCGCACGGCCTGATCATGCAGATCAATTCCGAAAGCCTCCCGAACCTCACCCCCCGGGTGGTGCGGAACGACATGGACTTCTGGGACTGGTACACCCGGCGGCTGACGACGGACCGGGGCTTCGAGCGCGACATCGTGGCCCGCAAGTCGTTCTCCAAGCTGCGCAGCGCGATCGGCGGCCTCTACGTCTTCCGCGGGATGTTCCCGGAAGCGGAACAGTCGTTCAAGGAGTCGTACGCCCTCTACCCGCTCAGCCCGGAGGCCAACTTCCGGCTGGCCGACCTCTACATGCGCTGGGCGCGGTTCAAGGACGCGATCAAGCTCATGGACGACTTCGCCAACGAGGACCCGCACAACGACCGGGCCCGCGACTTCGTCAACGACCTGAAGAACCGCGAGATCCTCATCGCGCAGGCCAAGGAGCTGGAGACGGCGCTGGGCTCGTCCAAGGGATCGGTCCTGGACGCCCTCAAGCTGGCCAACATCTACCGCCAGCTCGGGCAGGACGGCGCCTTTCTCAACCTCGCCAACAGCATCATGGCGAACACCGGGATGCCCGCGGAAATCTACCGCAACCTGGCCGCCATGCTCGCGGACTCCCGCAAGATGACGGAAGCCATCGCCGCCCAGCAGCGCTACCTCGACCGGGTGCCGGCCGACATGAAGGGGTGGGTCGACATGGCCGCCTACCGGCTGACCGCCAGCAAGCCCGAGGAATGCGTGCAGGCGATGATGCAAGCCCTGCGCGTGGGCGGCGAAGAGGCCAAGGCGCTCCTGCGGAAAGATCCGCGCTTCGCCCCGATCCGGACCACGCCGCTGTTCCAGTCGCTCACCCAGCAGGAATCGCGCTTCCCGCTGTAAAACCGGCCCCGATCACGCTCAACCCGTAAAAGGCCGCCGTTTCCGAACGGAGCACCAGCGGCCCCAGCGTGACGGGGCCAAGCCCCGCCTTTCGAAGGGCCGCGTATTCCGCTTCCGACCAGTCGCCCTCGGGCCCGATCCACAACCCGACCCGGACTCCCCGCCGGTGGCGCACGTCACCCACACGCTCCCACAGGGGGCGGGCGCCTGGCTCCAACGAGCCGAACAGGGCCAGATCCAGCGCGCCCGCCTCGGCCGCCGACGCGGCCGCGCTCACGGGCTCCCGGATCTCCATCAGAAAAGGATTGCCGCTCTGCCGTGCCGCACCCAGCGCGATGGACCGCCACCGCTCCAGCTTGTGGGCCCTGTTTGCCGCCGTCAGCTTGACCACGCTGTGCTCCGCCTGCAAGGGCGCCAGTTCAGCCGCACCCAGCTCGACGGCTTTCTGCACCACCTCATCCATCCGTTCCCCCTTGAGGACTGCCTGGAAGAGAATAACCCGGGCGGGCGGATGGGAATGCGTGAGCGACTGGCGGAGCCGCACCGAAAGGCCGAGCCGGCCGGAAGACTCCACGAGCGCCTCGGCCTCGCGGCCGCACCCGTCGAACACCATCACGCATTCACCCGGCTGCACCCGGAGCACGCGGATCAAATGATGTGTCTCGTCCGGAGGAATCGCGACCGCAGCCCCTTCAACCCACTCGGTGGCGGGAATAAAACAACGGGGCAGACTGTTCAAATTGAACCTCCCGTGGGCAGTGATCGGTCATCAACGATCAGTAATCAGTAATCGGTAATCAGTAATCAGTGGTCAGTGATCGGTGACTGGTCCGACTAGTCAGACTGGTCCGACCGGTCCGACCGGTCCGACTGATAACCGATCACTGATAACTGATCACTGATAACTTTCTTCTCCTGAACCCTGAACCCTGAACCCCGAACCCTGTCCCCTTCTTACGACCCCAACTCCCGCTTGCGCTTGTAGAACGACTCCATGCGGCGGGTGAATTCCTTCGCGCCGGGATAATGCGAGACAGTCGTCTGGGCCTGAAGATCCTTGATGATCTTCTTCTGTGCCGAGCTCAGGCTGACGGGAACCTGCACCACCACCTTGACCATCAAGTCGCCGCGAGTATGCCGGCCGGACAGGGTCAACCCCTTGCCCTTGAGCCGGTAAATCTTGCCGGACGGAGTTCCCGCCTCGATCTTCAGCTGGGCGATCCCGTCGGGCGTGGGCACTTCAATCTCGCCGCCCAGGGCAGCCACTTCGAACGACACCGGCGCCTCGCAGAACAGGTCATCGTCCTGGCACTCGAAAATTTCGTGAGCCGTGACGTGCAGCACCACGTAAAGGTCGCCCGCCGATCCGCCCCGGATGCCCGGTTCGCCCTTGCCCGGAATGCGGAGCCGGGCGCCCGTGAAGACACCCTTCGGGATGTGGATGGACAGGGTCCGCTCCGCCTTGCGCCTACCCGCGCCGCGGCACTCGCGGCACGGGTTCGAAATTACCTGGCCCGTGCCGCCGCAGGCGTTACAGGTCTGACGAACCTGGAAAAAGCCGCTGGCCGACACGACCACACCCTGCCCGGCGCACCGGCGACAGGTCTCGGCGCGACTGCCCGGCTCCGCCCCGCTGCCGTGACAACGGGCGCAATCCTCGGCCATCGGCAGCTTGACGTCGCGCGTAGAGCCGAAAATGGCTTCCTCCAGATCGATTTCCATCTCGTACTGCAAGTCCGAGCCCGGCTGCGGGCCGCTCCGCGAAGCGCCCCGCCGCTGCCGGCCGCCCCCCAGGAAATCGTCGAATATGCTGCCCCCGCCGCCGCCGAACAGGCTGCCCAGGATGTCCTGCAGATCGTTGTAGTGGGTGAAATCGCGGTTGAACTCGAAGCCGCCAGGGCCGAAGGACGACTTGACGCCCTCGTGGCCGAACTGATCGTAGCGCTGGCGCTTGTCGGCGTCGCTCAGCACCTCGTAGGCTTCGCTGACTTCCTTGAACCGCGCCTCCGCCGCCTTGTCATCCGGATTGCGATCCGGGTGGAACTGCATGGCCAGCTTGCGGTAGGCCTTCTTGATCTCCTCGGTCGTGGCCGTTCGCGGCACGCCGAGCAATTCGTAATAATCCCGCTCCGCCATGATCGTCAACCCCCGTTGCCGGTTTTCGCCGGACCGCTCGACACCACCACCCCGGCCGCTCGTAACAGACGTTCGCCCAGCCGGTAGCCCCGGCGGGATTGCGCCGTGACGATGCCTTCCGGCGCCTCGGCTGAAGGGGCGTATGCGACGGCTTCATGCTCGCGCGGATCGAACGGCTTGCCGAGGGCGTCGACCCCTTCGAGGCCGTGCTTGCGCACCGCCTCGGTCAGCTGCGTCTGGATGAGCCGGAGCCCTTCCACGAAGGATTCCCCGCCGGGCTTGGCCATCGCCTGGCGAAGGCCGAACTCCAGATTGTCCAGGATCGGGATCATATCCTCCAGCACGGCCTCGCCGGCCCGCTTGCGCAGGTCGTCCCGCTCCCGGTTGGTCCTCTTGCGGAAGTTGTCGAAATCCGCCTGCAGGCGCAAAAGCCGGTCTGTCAGCGCCGCCAGCTGGGCCTGTTCCGGGGTCGGCTTCTCGGCGGAAGGATCCGCCTCAGTTCCCATTTCAGAAACCATTGCCTCAACCTCGGGCCCGATGTCCACAATCGAATCGGCCGGCTTGCCGCCGTCCCCCGTCTCCGTGCCGGCCGCCGCGTCGGGCGCCGCCGGAGGATCGGGCTGCCGGGCCGCGTTCTCCGTCTCGTCTTTTCGCTTCATGACTTGTTTCCGTCCGGTGTCAAATGCAGCACCATGAGGGTGATATCGTCGTACTGGGGCGTCTCCCCGATGAACACGAGCAGCTTCCGCCGGATGTTCTCCAGCAGCATCTCCGCGTTCGCGCCCGGGTCGAGGGCATGAATCTGGAGCGTCTGGCTCAGGCTGAGCACGCCCCACTCGCTCCCCGCCTGGTCCATCGCCTCGGTCACGCCGTCCGTGTAGGCCGTCACGATGTCCCCGGGCTTGAGCTGGACCGTCTTCTCCGTCAGCGTCTCGTCGAACAGGTCGGGACCGGCCAGGCCGATGGCGATGCCCTCGGACTCGACGGTCGCAATCTTGCCGCGCTCGTGGGAGTAGACGATGGGAGACAGGTGCCCCGCCCGCGCCACGGTCAGATCCCGGGTGCGCGTGTTGAGGACCATGTAGAGAAAGGTGATGAACATGTCCTCGGGCAGATCCTCCGCGATCATCCGGTTCAGCCGGCAAAGCGTCTCGCGGGGGCTCACGCAATCCTTCGCCCCGATCCGCAGCAGGCTGCGGCAGACGGACATGACGATGGCGCCGGAGACGCTCTTTCCCGAGACGTCGGCGATGGCCAGCCCAACGTGGTCCTGGTCGATCTCCACCACATCGTAGTAATCGCCCCCGACCTGCTTGGCCGAGACGCTGAAAGCCGCCAGCTCCACGCCGGGCAGGTGGGGAATCGCCTTCGGCAGAAGCGCGGCCTGGATGCGGCTGGCCAGCGACAGGTCGTAATCCATCTTCCGCTTCTCGTCGAGCGCCGCGTTCACCTGGGCGTAATGGATCGAGACGCTGGCCTGGTCCGCCAGCGACTGGAGCAGGTTGCGGTCGCCCTCGGTGAACGACTCCCCGTCCACCCGGTTGACCACGGCGAGGACGCCGATGACGTGCCGGCGGAACCGCATCGGCACCAGCAGAATGGTGTGGACGGTCAGGAACTCGTCCTCGAAGGGAATGATGCGGGGGTCGGTCTCGGCCACCGGGATGAGAATGGCGCGATTGAGCTGCGCAACGGATCCGACAAGCCCCTCGCCCATGCGGGCGGGCTGGTTGCGCACGATCTGCTCGATGTGGCGCGTCTTGCTGAAGGCCGCCTTGTAGGCCTTGTCAATCCCCTTCACGATCGGCGGGAACACGCCCGTCAGGGCGGTCGGGGAAAGGGTCTCGCCGTCGTTATCCAGCAGGTACGCCGCGCCGGAGCCGGCCTTGGTGGTGGTCAACGCATAGAAGAGGACCCGCTGCAGAAGGCCCGGGACATCCACGTCCTCCACGTCGGCGAAGACGTCGCCCACGTCGTGGACGAACCCGAACGCCACATCCCGCTCCTTGAGCTGGGCCGCCAGCCGCTTGCGCAACTCCAGGGTCATGTGAAAAAGAAATACCACCGCGGCGCACAGGAGTATGAACAGGCCGAGAAGGACGTAGATCTCGGGATCGAAAGCATGGACAGGATCGTTCATCCGCCTTTTTCGTCCTTCTCCCGCGAGCGCTGCATCTCATCCTGCAGATACGCGATCACGTCCTTGAACTTGGCCAGGTTGTCGGATGAGATGTCCACCAGGGTGTGGTGGGCGTCGAGCATCGTCTGCGTCGTCACGTTCCGGTCGGCCGCCCCGGAATCCAGCTTCGTGGCGTCCATCCGCCCGAGGAACGCGGCGAACTCGCTCTCGGCGCCGTCCGTGCGGACGCACCGGTCAAGACCCAGGGTCGCCAGCAGGGCCCGGTTCTTGACGCTCAGGTTGACCGTCGCCAGTTCGCCGTTCTTCTCCCGGCGGAGTTTCACGGCAAGCCCCCCGATAACCCCCATGAAGGTGCTGTCCATGCCCACGCAGTCGCGCATGTCCAGCAGCAGCACGGTGCAGCCCGCCTCGATCGCGGCCAGGCCGAATTTCTTGAGGGCCGGAGCGGCCTTGAACGTTCCCCGCCCGCGCACGATCACGACAGCGCGGGGTAACTCCATCGCCACCAGCAAAGAGTCCGTTTCAACAGCCATAGTCTCACTCCCCAGTTCCATAAAAAATACCATGCCGGGCTGCGGGAGTCAAACCCGCGGCGCAATAACCAGCGTGATCTCACCCTTCACCGTGCGCCCCTTGTAGGCGGCCAGCAGTTCGGCCGAGGTGCCCGTCCGGGCCTCCTCGAACTTTTTCGTCAGCTCGCGCCCCACGAACAGCAGCCGGTCCGGACCGAAAACCACCCCCAATTCCTCCAGCAGGGCCAGGAGGCGGAAAGGCGACTCGTACAGCACGACCGGCAGGTCGCTCAACGCCAGCGCCTCCAGCTTGCGCCGGCGCTGGCCTGACTTACGGGGAAGAAACCCCTCGAAAACGAATCCGCCCCCCCAGCCAAGGCCGGAAAGAGCGATCGCCGCCGTCACCGCCGAAGCCCCCGGCAGCACCGTCACCTTCAGCCCCGCCTTGCGGCAGCCCGCCACCACGCGCGAGCCGGGGTCCGAGACCGCCGGCATCCCCGCGTTCGTCACCAGCGCCACGGCCTGGCCGCCCCCGATCCGGGCGACGATCTCGTCCACGCGCGAGGCTTCGTTGAACTTGTGGCAGCTCATCAAATGAACCCGGATGCCGTACCGGGAAAGCAGGATGCCCGTGTGGCGGGTGTCCTCCGTCAGAACCACCTGGACCGACTTGAGGGTCTCCAGCGCCCGCACGGTGATGTCGCCCATGTTCCCGATCGGCGTTCCCACCACGTACAGGCCCGGGGGAAGGCGCTCGCCCGCCGGAACCGGCTCTTCCAGGGAAGGCGGCTCCCCGGGAATTCCAGCGGCCGGATCCGCGTCCGCCTCCTCGTTGTCCGTCTCGTCGCTCATGGTCCCCGCGCCCCCGCTTTTGCTTCTTTCGTCTTCTGGCTTGTACTCTAACGGGTTCCGGTGATAATAGCAACCCGACACGCCTATGAAAATCTGCCTGGATATCCAGTCCGCCATCGGCCCCGGAGCGGGGGTCGGACGCTACACACGCTCCCTGGCCGAGCACCTGCCGGCGCTGGCCGGACCGGCCGACGCGCTGACCTGCTTCTACTTCGACTTCCGCCGCCAGGGGCCGCCGCCCCTGCCCGACGGCGTCAAGGCCCGCGCCTGCCGCCTCCTGCCCGGCGCCCTGGTCCAGAAATCCTGGACGCACCTGCGCTGGCCCCCCTTCGACGCCTTCGCCGGCGCCCATGATCTCTTCCATTTCCCGAACTTCTTCCTTCCCCCGCTGCGCCGCGGACGGAGCCTCGTCACCATCCACGACGTCAGCTTCCTCCGCTTCCCCCAGTTCGCCGAGGACAAGAACCGCCGCTACCTGGAAAAAACCATCCCCCGCACCGTCGCGCGGGCCGACGCCATCCTTACCATTTCCCATTTCAGCGCGGGCGAAATCGCCTCCCTGCTGGGCGCCGACCCGGCCCGCGTCCACGCCATCCACCTCGCCGTGGCCCCGCACCTGAAGCCCGCCCCAGCCGAGGCGGTGGCCCGCCTCCGGAAGAGCTACGGCCTCTTCCGCCCCTACCTCCTCAGCGTCGGCACGCTGGAGCCCCGCAAGAACATCGAGTTCCTGGTCGAGGTGTTCGAAAGCCTGCCCCATTACGAAGGCGAACTGGTCCTGGCCGGCGCGCCGGGCTGGAAGGTCGGCCCCATTCTCGAGCGGATCGCCCGCTCCCCGGCGGCCCACCGCATCCGGCAGCTCCGCTTCGTGCCGGAGGCCGACCTGCCCGCCCTCTACTCCGGGGCCGACCTCTTCCTCTGCGCCTCCCACTACGAGGGCTTCGGCTTCCCGCCCCTCGAGGCCATGGCCTGCGGAACCCCGGTCGTCTCTTCGCCCGGCGGATCGCTCCGCGAAGTGCTCGGCGAAGCTGCCGTGATCCTCGAACCCGTCGATCCCGACGCGTGGCGCACGGCCATCCGCGGGCTGCTGGCCGACCCGGAACGGCGCCGGGAACGGGCGGTCGCCGGCCGCCGGCAGGCGGCCCTCTACACCTGGGAGGAGACCGCCCGCCAGACCTGGTCGCTTTACCGGAAGGTGGCCGCCATATGAAAATCGCCATCGACGCCCGCTGGATCTTCCCCCAGATCTCGGGGATCGGCGCCTACACCCGCGAACTGCTGCGGGCCCTGGTCCGCCTGGATACCGACAGCGATTACACCGTGTTATTCAGCAGTCCCGAAATTCGGGACAGAACGGCCGGGGAGGCGGGGCTGGCCGGTCGCGCCAACGTCGCCCTCCAGGTGGTCCCCTGGGGCGTGTTCTCCCCGCAGGGACAGCTCGTCCTGCCGGTGCTGCTCAGGCGCGCGGGCTTCGACGTGTTCCATTCCCCCAATTACATGATCCCCCTCGCCGCCTTTCCCCGCCGCCGCGCCGGCCGCGTCCGCGCGGTCGTCACCATCCACGACGTGATCCCCCTGCTGTTCCCCGATCACGCTCCGCGCTCGCGCAAGTCGCGCCTCTTCTTCCTCTACAAATGGCTCATGGCCGAGGTCGCGCGACGGGCCGACTTCATCATCGCCGTCAGCGAGGCCTCCCGCGCCGACTGCCTCCGCGCCCTGGCCATCCCCCCCGAAGACGCCTACCGCGTCCGCGCCGTGCCAAACGGGGTCTCCCCCCGCTTCACCCCCCCTCCGGCCGGCCCCCGCCCCCGCCCCGATCCGGCCGACCTGGCCGCTGTGCGGACCTGCCTGTACGTCGGCCGCGCCGATCCCTACAAGAACCTCGAGGGCCTGGTGCGCGCCTTCGCCAAGGCCCGGGCCGCGCTCCCCTTCCCCCTGCGCCTCGTCATCGCGGGCCCGCGCGACGAACGCTACCCCCAGGCGCCCGCCCTCGTGCGGGAACTGGGCCTCGAACAGGCCGTCGTGTGGACGGGTTACCTGTCGGATGACGACCTGCTGCGCCAGTACCGGGAAGCCGACCTGCTGGCCCTGCCCTCCCGCTGCGAAGGCTTCGGCCTGCCCGTGGTGGAGGCCATGGCCTGCGGCACCCCCGTACTCTGCAGCACGGCCCCCGCGCTGAAGGAGATCGCGGGTAACGCCGCCCTGACCGTTGACCCGGATGATGTCGACGGCCTGGCCCGCGGCATGCGGGACCTGGTGTCGGACCCGGAACTGGCCTCCCGGTTGTCCCGCGCCGGCCTCGCCCGCGCAGCCCAGTTCACCTGGGAGCGGACCGCCGCCCGAACCCTGGAAATCTACAAAAACGCCGCCGCTCTCCCCCAGGAACCATGACACCTCATTCCCCGCCCAACCCCTATCCACCCTCCTGGAAAACCACCCGCACCGTGCTGGGCCACGACTGGCTGACCGGCATGCGCGGCGGGGAGCGCGTACTGGAACTGCTCTGCGACGGCTTTCCAGACGCCCCCATCCTGACGCTGCTCCACCACCCGCCGGCCATCTCAAGCCGCATCAACCGCCATCCCGTCCACACCTCGTGCCTGCAGCGCATACCGAATATCCAGCACCATTACCGACGCCTGCTCCCCCTCTTCCCGCTGGCCCTGCGCACGCTTCACACCCCGGCTGCGGACCTCCTCATCACCTCCAGCCATTGCGTCATTAAGGGCCTAAACCGCCCGGCCGGGGGCCGCCACCTCTGCTACTGCTTCACCCCGATGCGTTACGCCTGGCTCTTTTTCGACGTCTATTTCGGCGGCCGCCTCCGCCGCGCCGGCGCCGCGCCCCTGCTGGCCCTGCTGCGCGCCTGGGACCGCCGCGCCAACCGGAACGTGGACCGCTTCGTCGGCATCAGCCGCCACGTGCAGGATCGAATCACGCGCTTCTACGGCCGTGATTCGGACCTGGTCTACCCGCCGGTCGATACCGCGCACTGGACCCCGGACGGCAAGCCGCCGGGTGATTTCGATTTGATCGTCTCGGCGCTGGTTCCGTACAAGCGGCTCGACCTGGCCGTTCGCGCCTACACCAGGACCGGACGGAAATTGAAGATCGTAGGCATCGGCGGGGAGTCAGACCGGCTCAAAGCCCTGGCCGGCCCAAACGTGGAGTTCCTGGGACGGCTGCCGGACGATTCCATTCTCGAGTTGTACCGCCGCTGCCGCCTCCTGGTCTTCCCGGGCGAGGAGGATTTCGGCATCGTGCCCGTGGAAGCCCAGGCATGCGGCCGGCCGGTGGTGGCGCTGGCGGCCGGGGGCGCCCTCGAAACGGTGAAGAACGGCGTCAGCGGAATTCTATTTAAGGAACAAACCGAAGCCTCGCTGCTCGACGCCATCGACCGGGCGGAAGCCACGGACTGGAACCCCGAGGCCATCCGCGCCCAGGCGGAACAGTTCTCGGAAGCCGTGTTCATAGCCGGCATGGCGGATTCGATTAAAAAGTGCCTGGCATAAAAGCCATTCCAAACGGGACAGCCATGGACATTCTAGCTGCAACAGGATTGGTGAACGTCCGGGACCACGGTGCGGCCGGCGACGGCCGGACCGATGACACCCTGGCCATCCGCAAGGCCCTCTCGGCCCTGCCCCCGAACGACGGCGTCCTCTTCTTCCCCCCTGGCCACTACCTGACCGACACCGTCTACCCGCCCTCCCGCATGACCCTCGCCGGGAACGGCGCCTGGGGCTACCAGTCCGGCCCCGGGACCATCCTCTCCCCTCTCAGGGAACACCAGCCCCGACTGATCGATCTGAACGGCAAGGTCTCGGTTCGCCTGACGGGACTTACCCTTTCCGGCCGCAAAATGGGCGCCGGCATGCACGGTATCTACACCAGCCGCGGAACCGGCGGCGAGCAGAACATCGTCATCGACAACTGCCGCGTCGAAAAATTCAGCGGCTGCGGCATGGCCATGGGCGAGGCGCACGTCTGGTCCATCCGCCGCAGCCTGTTCATGGAAAACGGCCAGGACGGCCTCGACGCCGGCAACGCCTTCGACGGGTGGATCAGCGACAGCTTCTTCACCGCCAACGGCCGCTGCGGGCTGGCGCTCAACAACTCCGTCACCGTCACCGGCAACCGCATCGAACACAACAAGCACACCGGCCTTTCCATCAACCGCTACTACGGCCAGCACCTGCAGATCACCGGCAACCTCTTCTGCTCCGAATTCGGCCCGGCCATCGAATTCCTCGAGGGCAACGTCCGCGCCATCGCCATCACCGGCAACACCTTCCGAAACAGCGGACGCGACATGGCCGGCACGCCGGAACGCGACTGCCACGTCCGCTTCGAAGGAACCCAGGGCCTGGTCTTCTCGGGTAACGTCCTGCACATCCTCTGGTGCAACAATCCCTCGACCGGCATGGTCCTGAAAGGGCTGGTCGATTCCGTCATCACCGGCAACTCGCTCTTCAAGGGCGCGATGAAGGAACTGATCCGCGACCTGGGCGGCCATCGCAACAGCGTGATCAAGGACAACCCGGGAAGCCTCAAGGATCCGAACGATCTGGATTCGTGACCGGGGACTGTGGAAGAGAAGAGGGTTCAGGGTTCGGGGTTCAGGTCAGACAAGTCGGACCGGTCGGACCAGTCGGACTAGTCAGACGGGTCGAACTGGTAGCTGATTACTGATCACCGATCACTGATTACTGATCACTCTTTTCCCCGAACCCCGAACCCTGAACCCTGTTCCCCCCCAGCTGTCGGACAACTTTCTTTGCCGGTTTTTCCTCAATGATGCCTGTGTGCTCCGGCATCTTCAACACGGGCTTATGCCTATCCGCTTCGGTCATTTCCTCATGCAGGCGCGTAAGGATGGCGCCATACATGGTCTCGAGAGCATTCTTATCGGGCTCCGACTTGAGCGCCTCCATACCCCGCTGGTAGACCCGCATGGCCCATTCGGGATCCTTGAGGTTGACGATGCAGATGTCGATCATCTCGACATAGGCCCGGCGCTCCTCGGGAAACTCCTGGAGAATCGCTTCGTAGGCCTCCATTGCCTCATCGTACAGGCCGCTGGCCCGGCGGGCCTGGGGAATGCTGTACATCGGAGTGGGTGTGTCCTCAAAATGCCCCCTCGACTCCAGCATGTTACCGAATGCCTCGGCGGCAAGCGCAGCCAGGGCCGAGGCCAGGATGATGGCCCCGCCTAGAATGTAAAACGGACTGTAAGCCGAGGCCCCCCGGGTCAGCCCCATATAGAAAAAAGGGGCGGCAATGATCACCCGAACGATCAGCGACCTGAAAATGGCAGGGTAGTTGGTCATTTTATTTCGAAGGCATCGTTAAACTTGGAATAGAAATGATACGCGCCCGACCGTTCGCCTCAAAAAGGAGAACGACAACGTTCGTTCCCCTCATTTCAACCGTGAAATTCCCGGGCGAGTCCTCGTTCACGAGTTCCCCACCGGTAATTTCGTTTCGCAGCTTATCCGCCCTCTTCGCGTGACGGGAACGAAGATCGTTTTTGAGGTTGGACAACAGGAACTTTTCGATCTCTTGTACGGTCCCTCGTAAAACATAGGGATGATCCATCAAAAGCGACTCGATTTGTAACTGCAGCGTCTTGACGGCGTGGTAGTCGTAGATTCTACCGCGGGTCACGCGTATCTCAGATGCGTCCAATTTTGGTAAAAGCGAAAAATGCACAAAGGATGCCAGGGCGATAACGCCGAACGCCGGGATGAGCCGTTTCCCGAAAAGCCATGCTATTCCTCCCGCCTCTCGAATCCGTTTTCGGTACACGATCATGGCCATGAAATAGAACAGGCCAAAGCCGTCAACAAAATTGACGGCGGTCGTCTCACGGGCCCCCGCCCGTGTATAGAAATGCTCACGAATGACCTTGGGCGGTTTCCAACGAAACCGGATGTCATCCGTCATGCTGCCGGATGGCAAAGTCGCGGTCATCTTCGACAGAATGCAATCATCCCACATCAGCCTGACAATGGCGGGATGGCCGATAATCGCTTTCGTGCCGGCCCCTGAATAAAACTGGCCCGTCTCATACTCGCGATCGTCGGCATCCAGTTGTTGCTTGAACGTGTCACAATAGGTGACTTTGAACAGGTCGTTCACGGCTCGTTTGTCGGCAACTACATATAGCTCAAGTTCCGTCTGCCCGCCTGCGATGGCCGTCAATTTCATGGGATAGACGGCCTCCGCCGTCCGGAAGGACATCCTGATCGGATGAGGCGCATTGAGCCCGGGCTGTTCGCGGGCCAGGACGATGGCGGCGAATACCCAATTATTCGTAATATAATCGGTTACAATGGCTTCAGCCGCAACGGGAAGTTCGGACAACCCGTTTTGCGCCAGCCAGTCGTTCAGGTCACTAGCGCTTTTCGCACGCAGCACCGAGACATCGTAAGCTCCCACGGCGGCCGTCTTTTCGATGCGGACGGAATCTGATCCAGGTCTCACGATCCCCCTCGCGCTTCCAAGGGAGGGAAGCATCAAGCCGCTCAAAATAAACAGGATCGCCAGGACTGTGACCAGATCAGCAAACCTATGACGCTTGAAAAGCCACGTAGCCAGGAGAAAGTTCAGGAGAAAAGTAAAAATGATAGCGGCGATTATCCCGGGATAAAGCTCGTGGGTTATTATCGGTTGCAGCGTAAACTGCAGGCTCTTGAGGGCACCTGGAGTCTCCTTTTCCAGCAGGTCCGGAACGGCGGGAAGAGGAATGACCCATCCGAGTTTCTGCGATTCGGAATCCAGTGCAGACGAAATGATGAGCGTTTCCGTCCCGTCTTTCCATGAAATAAACGCCCGCTGAGCCGGGATTTCGGGAATCTTCAAGACGGCCCGTTGCGGGATGTAGCAGCCGTCAGCCCGGGCCAGGCTTGCCACCAGGCAGCAAAACATAATGGCGATAAGACGGCTCATCTGCACTCCTTTACAGCCAACCCATTTTGCCTCGCGGGCCGAATCGAAGACAACACCCTGTTTATTCATATCACTTGACGACTAAAAAGTGTACAAGAATCTCGCGCTTGTAATAATATGATTTTCGGAACATGAAAACAGCCCGGCAGGGAGTCCGCACATCCGCAAGCAAAATATGCAACAAATCGTCTCGTAATCTTAATCCTAATCTTAATCGTAATCCTGTTTTGATGCACTTTAGCTGCGAAAAGCCCACGACATTTAGCGCAGGGCAGCGTTGGATTAGGATTAAGATTAAGATTATGGGACATTCAATGGAAAATCCGCCTCGTGAAACAGATCATCTTTGACAGCGTAGGCCCCCGCTTGATACATATTAGCGATTAATGCCGGCCCTGAAACCGGCGCAACCCGGAACATCCATTTTCATGAGCCGCCTTTCCATCCTGTTGCTCACCGTCACGGTCGCCCTGCACTCCGCCGCCGGCGCACCCCCGGTCTATACGCTCGACGACTGCCTGAGGATCGGGCACGAACGCGCCGCCACACTCCACAACGCCCGCCTGGACGAGGCGATTGCCGAAACGAAGATCGGCCAGGTCCGCTCCCAGGTCATTCCCCAGGCCGGGCTCAACGCCAGCTACCACCGGCTGGGAGATCCGCCATCGACCTTCGAGGACGGCGAATCCGCCCGGCTCGACAACTATTCGGTCAACGCGGAAGCGACCCAGCTGCTCTACGCCGGCGGGAAAATCAGGACCGCCCTCGATGCCGCCCGCCTCTACCGCGACGCCTCGAGCTATGCCACGCGGGCAGCCGCGGCTACGCTGACGCGGGACATACACCGCGGCTTCCACCAGGTGCGGCTGACCTCCGAGACCGCCCTGGTTGCGACCCAGTCCGTGGCCCAGTTGCGGCTGCTGCTGGCCCAGACCGAGCAGAAGTTCGCCCAGGGCGTCCTCTCCGAATTCGAGATGCTGAGCGCCCGGGTCCGGCTGGCCAACGAGATCCCCAACTGGATCGAGGCCCGCAACCGCCACGAACTGGCGAAGGCATCCTTCGCCAACCTGCTTCACCTCGACGGCCCCGATTTCGAGCTCGCGGGGGAACCCGCCTATCCGGCGCTCGACCCGGCGCTGGACGCGCTGACCGCCCTGGCCCTTGAAAAACGGCCCGAACTGGCCGTCCTGGCGCGGCGGGTGGACCTGCACCTGGCCGATATCGAAGTCGAAAAAAGCGGACGCATTCCCGAGCTTCACGGCTTCGTTTCCTACAATGGGAACAACCCCGATTTCTACCAGCCCGCCGAAGACGCCTGGGAGTGGAGCTGGATGGCCGGGGTGCGGATGAGTTGGAAGCCCTTTGACGGCGGCTTGCGCTCGGCCCTGGTGCGGCAGAAAACGGCCGAATGGGAAAAGAGCAGCACGGATTTCAGCGAATTGAAGAACGACATCCGCCTCCAGGTCCGGCAGGCGTGGCTCACCTGGCGCCACGCCATCGAGGCGCTGGAAGGCGCGCGTGAAAACGTCTCCCTCGCCGAGCAGGCGCAGGCGATCGCGGGGGTGCGTCAGGACCAGGGGCTGGCCACTTACCTTGAATTCACCGAAAGCAATCTCGCGCTCAGCACGGCGCGCCTGACCCTCTTCCGCGCCCAGCGGCTCAAGGCCGTGGCCGAAACCGAGATCCTGTATGCGTGCGGTCTGCTGACCGAACCCATCCCGCCCCCCGAGGCCCCATGAGAAAACCGACGTTCCGCTCCCTCCTGTTCCCCCTGATCCTGCTGGCCCTCATCGCGCTTATCGCGCTTCTGGTGATGACCAAAAAACCGCCCGAGGTTCTGACGGTCATTCCCGAAGCGCCCGTCGCGGTCCGCGTGCGGACGGTAAGCGCCGCCTCCCTGCCCGACATCATCGAGCTGACGGGCCGGCTGATTCCGGACGAGCAGGCCGTCCTGGCGACCGAGAAGCCCGGCCTGGTGCGCAAGGTTCTCGTGGACGAAGGCGCGCGCGTGAAGGCGAACGACCTGCTTCTCGAACTCGACAGCGTCCTCTGGGAAACGGCGGCCCGAAAGGCGGCATTG
This sequence comes from Kiritimatiellia bacterium, assembly GCA_044346855.1. Lineage (GTDB taxonomy): Bacteria > Verrucomicrobiota > Kiritimatiellia > CAIKKV01 > CAIKKV01 > CAIKKV01. The sequence continues at coordinate 4,453 of JBIIYJ010000016.1, read as the reverse complement.
GACCTGGCGGAAGCCGAGCGCGACCTTGCACGCTGGCGGGAACTGTCCCGCAGCGGCGCCGTGGCCGTTTCGGAACTGGACCGGCTGCAAACCCGACGGGATCTGGCGCAGGAGACGGTCAAGGAGGCTAAAGCCCAGGTTGAAAAATGCCTGCTGCGCAGCCCTGCCGACGGCTGGATCGACCAGCGCTTCCTGTCGGAGGGCGAATTCGCTCCCGAAGGGGCCGAAGCCTACCGGTTTGTCCGCCTGAACCCCATCAAGGTGCAGTTCGACCTGCCCGAGCGCGACGTCCGGGCCCTGACGAACGGCATGCCCCTCGCCTTTTCGCTCGACGAGGGTGCGCTCACGCGGACCGGGACTGTTACCTTCATGGCGAAAGCCGCCTCCCCCGAAAACAACGCTTTCCGCGTGGAACTGACCGTCCCCAATGAGGACGAAAACCTCAGGCCCGGCATGATCGCCCGCATCTCCGTTGTCCGGCGCTTGTATGAGAATGCCATCCTCGCGCCCCTCGGCGCGGTTGTCCCTCACAAGGACGTCCACGTCGTCTACATCGCGCTTGACGGCAAGGCCATCCGCCGCATGGTCAAGCTGGGCGGCCTGCTGGGCGAAAACGCCATCATCGAGGACGGACTGACGCCCGGCGACGCCATGATCATCGAGGGTAACCGTGCGCTCAGCGACGGCACGGTCATTGCCATCCAGCCGGAGGCTGACGGGACCGCGCCATGATCATCACCCACTTCGCCATTCAAAAACGCGTCTCGGCGTTTGTCCTGATCGTCCTTCTCGTGATCGGCGGGGCCATCAGCTACGTCACCCTGCCCCGCGAGGGCACTCCCGACATCACCATCCCCTTTATATTCATCTCGGCCCCGTACGAGGGCGTCGCGCCCGAGGAGATAGAAAACCTCGTCGCGATCCCGATGGAGAAGCAGCTAAACGACCTGGAAAACGTCAAGGAGATCAAATCCACCTCAGCGGAAGGCATCGCCTCCATCAGCATCGAATTCCTGCCCAGCGAGGACATCGACAGCGCCCTCCAGCGGGTCAAGGACAAGATCGACCTGGCCCGGATCGACCTGCCCCAGGACCTGGACGAACCCATCGTGCAGGGAATCAACTTCAGCACGGACATCCCGATCCTCCGGTTCAGCGTCTCCGGGGACGACAGCATCCCGCGCCTCAAGGCGATCGCCGAGGATATGCAGGAGCGGATCGAACTGCTGAGGGGCGTCCGGCAGGTCTCCATCTACGGCGACCAGGAGCGGGAGATCCGCATCGAGATCGATCCGGCCCGCCTCCAGGGCTACGGGCTGACCCTCGGCGACGTGATGGCCAAGATCGGCGAGGAAAACAAGACGATTTCCGCGGGCAACATCGAGATGCCCCGGGGCAAGTTCCAGGTCCGAATTCCCGGCGAATTCAAGCATGCCTACGACATGCGCAACCTCATCGTCGCGCGGCGGGACGGCCGCTCAATCTACCTGTCCGACGTGGCCGACGCGGTCGACACGTTCAAGGACCGCGCCACCCTCTCCCGGGTGAACGGAGGTGTCTGCGTCTCGCTTGATGTCAAAAAAAGGAACGGCGAAAACTCGATCCGGGTGATCGACGAGACACTCAAAATCCTCGACACCTATCCCCTGCCCCCGGGCCTTGCTGTGACGGTGACGGAGAACCAGGCCCGCGACATCCGCATGATGGTGGACGAACTGGAAAACAACATTGCCAGCGGCTTCGTGCTGGTGGTGCTGATCCTGCTGTTCTTCATGGGCCGGCGGAACAGCCTCCTCGTGGGCGTCGCCATCCCGCTCTCCATGCTGCTGGGCTTCCTGATCCTGGCCCTCCTGGGGCAGCCGCTCAACATGATCGTGCTCTTCAGCCTCGTCATGGCGGTCGGCATGCTGGTGGACAACGCCATCGTTATCGTGGAGAATACCTTCCGGCTCCGGTCCGAGGGTCTGGACGCCGTCCAGGCGGCCCGCCAGGGCGCCTCGGAAGTCGCCTGGCCCGTCATCACCTCCACCCTCACCACGGTGGTGGCGTTCGCCCCGCTCTTCTACTGGCCCGACGTCATCGGGCAGTTCATGTCCTTCCTCCCCAAGACGCTCGTCATCTCCCTGCTGGCCTCGCTAGCCGTCGCCCTGATCATCAACCCGGCCCTCTGCTCGGTTTTCATCCGCGCTGACAAGCGCGGGCCCCGGAACACGGACGAGCCCGAAGGGCGCTATGCCAGGTTCGTCGGGCTCTACGAGCGCCTCCTGCGCGCCGCCCTCCGGAATCGGCTGAAAATCGTGGGCTTCGGCCTTCTTGTCTTCATCCTGAGTTTCCTGCTCTACGGGCGCTACGGCGCCGGGGTGGAACTCTTCCCCGAGGTATCGCCGCGCCGGGGCGTGGTTGCCGTCACGTTCCCGGAAGGCGCTCACCTTGAGAAGACGGACGCGCTGCTGGCCCGGATCGAAACGCTCCTGAAGGACTTCAAGGACATCAAGTTTTTCGTCACCACCGCCGGGGCCATTCCCTCGGCCGGGTTCGGCGGCTCTTCAGGAACCCACATGGGCGCTATCTTCGTGGAATTCGTGGATGCCAAGGACCGGTCGGAAGACAGCCTGGCCACCATCGACAAGATCCGCGAGCGGATCGGCGTTGTCCCGGGCGTGGAGATCCGGGTCGATCGCGAAAAGGAAGGACCGTCGACCGGCTCCCCCATCAGCATCGAAGTGGCGGGCGAGGATTTCGAGGTGCTGCAGGACCTTGTGCAGGGCATCAAGCGCAAAATCATCACGGTTCCGGGCCTGGTCGACCTGCAGGACGACTTCGAGGAGGCCCGCCCCGAGATCCAGTTCCGCGTGGACCGCGCGAAAGCCGCGCTCTTCGGCCTCGATACGGGCGCCATCGGCAACTTCCTGCGCGCGTCCATCTACGGCGCCGAATTCAGCAAATTCCGGGTCGGGGAAGAACAGTACGACATCACCCTGCGCCTTCCCCGGGACCGGCGGAGCAGCGCGGACCTGTTCAAGCAGGTTTTCGTCCCGCTTCCGTCAGGGCGGACCGTTCCTCTGTCCTCGCTCGGCACAGCCGTCTACACGGGCGGGCGCGGCGTCATCAACCGGAAGGATCAGAAGCGGGTCATCACGCTCAATGGCGACAAGGGCGGCGACCGCGGGGTCGACCGTATCCTGGCCGACATCCGGGACCGTCTCAAGGACCAGCCCCTGCCCAACGGCTACACCCTCAAGTATGCGGGTGACAACAAGGACGTGGAGGAGTCGGGGGCTTTTCTTTCGAAGGCGTTTTTGGTGGCCCTGGGCCTGATCTTCCTGATCCTGGTCATCCAGTTCAACTCGGTGCTCTACCCTCTCATCATCATGGTCTCGGTCATCCTGTCCCTCGTGGGCGTCATGGCCGGCCTGCTGATCTGCAACCTTCGGTTCGGGGTCATCATGACCGGCGTCGGGGTCATCAGCCTGGCGGGCGTGGTGGTGAACAATTCCATCGTGCTGGTGGACTGCATGGAACTGCTGCGGGACAAGGGTATGTCGGCTCACGAGTCGATCATCGCGGCGGGCCGCCTGCGGTTGCGTCCGGTGCTCCTGACGGCCATCACGACCATCCTGGGGCTCATCCCGATGGCGATCGGGTGGAGCGTGGAGATCCACACCTGGCCCTTCACCTTCGTGGCGGGCGCCGAGTCAAGCGCCTGGTGGGCGCCCATGGCCGTGGCCGTCATCTTCGGCCTGGGCACCGCCACCCTTCTGACGCTTGTGCAGGTGCCCGTGATGTGCAGCCTGGCGGATTCCCTGACCGATTACCTGCGCCGGAAATTCATACCCTCAGACAAGGGTGCGACTCCCCGTCCGTAAGACATTGCCGGGATCCGCTTACCGGACCATGATCACCGTTCCGCTGGCCGGCGGACTCGTCATCTCATAGACGCCCCTGTCGACCTTGAAGCCGATCACGCGGGGCTGTCCGTCCAGATCGAATGCGGTGCTCATCCAATCCTCCTTCAGCCCCGTATTGACGCACGGGCTGGCCTTGCGCAGGCGAAAATTCCCGGCGGGCTCATCGACAAACAACGGATTCGCCACCATGTTCCAATCACCCGCCTGGGCTTCCTGTGAACAGGTGTACCCGGCTGACACGGGGCCGGTGATCCCGCCGCTTGCATTGCCCCAGAGAATGCTGTTTAGAACGACCACCGAGTTGGTGGTATTGGTCACGCCCCACCCGCTATTGTTGGCGAGCGTCACGTTTGCGAGAACCACGCTGCCCGTCGTCACATGGATCGCATGATTGGTGAAGGAATGGATCAGGCAGTTAGTCAGCGCCACCGTCCCGAGGCCGTGCTTGTAGAGGGCTGAGCCGAAACCTCCGCGCAATGTCGTGTTGACGAGCGTCACCGCGTTCGAAACCGCGGGCGATATCGAGAGACATTCCGGCGCGCTGT
>JBIIYJ010000168.1:0-11386 GCA_044346855.1 Kiritimatiellia bacterium | reverse complement strand
CGCTGTGCTTGTATCTCCATGAGACATCGGTTTCCTCTCTGCTTGATATTGCCTAGTAACAACATCAAAACAGATTCGGACTCCGATGTCTCATTCAATCACCCACAACTATGCGGAAAGAGCCATAAAAATGCAGAATCACCGCCCCACCGCCGAAGTCGCATTTCCGGTTGCCCGCAACGTGCCGTCCGCCTGCCTTTCTACCTTGATTTGCACCGGAAGGCGATACGAATCGCCGGGGCCGATTTCCCAGACGCGAACGGCATCGCCAGGCTTGAGGACGTCCTTCGGCGCGGGACCACCCGTCAGCGAAAGCGCGGAAGCCGACGCCTCGGGCGCAAAACGCCAGAAGGTCTTGAAATCGTCATCCGTTACCGTCATCCCGGGAATCACAGGAATGGCGCTCTGCACGACCGGCAACCCGTTCGTGCCATACTCCACCACCCGCGACATGGCAAAATCCATTCCCTTGAGGAACGTCACCTCAGAACCAGCGGCCCGGGACAGGGTGAAACTCGTCGGATACGCAGGCGAGCCCACCTGGATCACGGCGTTCGAGGCCTCGGGCGGCAACGGCTGGCTCAGCGTTGCGGTGCGCTTGAGATAATCGATGGCCTTGATGGTCCCCTCGTAGGCCGCCTTCTCCGTGGTCAGCGTCAGCCCCTTGGCTTCCAGCCGGGTTCCGCCGGCCAGGGCCGCCTCCCGGACGCCGCGCTCGTCGAACGAGGCAAACGCGAACTCGCCTTGGGCGGTCAATCCATCAACCGCGACCGCCGGGGCGTCGCGCGGGGCGAGGCAGACGATATCGCGCCGGCCGTTCGCCAGCGTCACTTCCACCGCCACAGCCGACGCCGTGTTCGTTAGCGCCCCCGCCGGCGTCAGAAGGCGGGCCGACCGGATGAAACCTTCGCCGGCGAACGGCTCATAAACCGCCACAAACACCGTTTCTTTCGCCTCCCACTGGCGCGGCCGGACGTACAGGGTTTCGGTGGTGTGGGGCGACCCCTGCAGGCACACCGAACGGGCGCCGCTGGCGTTATCGCCCGCGCGGCCGAAAAGGCGCAGGCGGATGAACTTGCGCGCCTCCTGATCGGTGAAGTCCGGACCCATGGCCATGCGCTCCGCGCCGGGCACGTTCAGTTCGCCCGCCTCGGTCTTGTTGGTCCAGGCGACGCGCTCCGGGTCGCGCCGCATGCGCCAGGTAGCCGTCAGGGTGTCGGGACAGGTCCCCGCCCACTTGGTGGCGTCCGTGATGAATCGCTCGACCTCGGCCGGATGCCGGTCTTTGGCGTCCACCTCGAACTGGTCGGCAGGCATGCCGTGGAAGGCGTAGGCAGGCGCGCTCCCGCCCTTGACGCGGAAGACGTCCACGACATAGCTGTTGGTCGCATCGGCGTCCACCAGCGCCACCTGGCGCTCGTACAGCCCGGCGCTGAGGACGGAGGCCTTGAGGTACTGGGCGCCCGCCAGGGGAGCGAAGGACGAAACCCACTGCTGCCCGCCGCCCGGCAGGTCGGAAACCACGGTGTTGTGGCTGCCGATCCAACCGGTGTCGGGCGTGGCGTAGCCGGACCGGGCCCCGCCATCACCGCACATCGGAACGCCCCGCGCCCAGATCTGCAGGTCGAAGGGATCGTTATGGGCATGACCGTACCCCGATCCCACGCGCACGGCCGCCGCGCGCCTCAGCCGGAAGTCGGCGTTCTCGCGACCGGTCTCCAGGATGCCCCCCCAGGCGCTCAACACGCGCGAGGGATTATTCGGAATGGCGTCCGGAGTCGCGCGAAGCGAATAGCCCAGATCCTGGAGCCGCGGCCGGCTCGGACCGCTCACGTCGCCGATATAGAAGGCATACCCGCCGGCCACCGAGATGTCATACTTGAACCGTTTGCCCCAGTAGGCCTTCGGGAACCGCTCGGGATCGCTCATGTCCACGGGCAGCTTCAACCCCGCCTTCCGGCAGATGTCAAGACAGGCCAGCACAGTGCTCAACTCGCTGCCGCCCCAGGTGTAGAAAGTCGAGCCCTTCTTGTTCGTCCCGTCCCGGGTGATGGCGTTGACGGCGATCTCGTCCACCCCCATGGGCCGATTGGGGTAGGTCCAGGCATAATGGAACAGCCAGTCCGCCCAGGGCTTGATGATCGCTGGATCCTGCTGCACCGCCATGACGTTGGCCATCCATCCGGGCGTGGGGTTGCCGAGGAAGGCGTTGTAGGTCATGACCTGGTGGGCGTAATACTGGAGGATATAGGTCTCGTAGAACCGGCGGGCGTCGGCCGGCGTCTTGATCCAGGGGATGAACCGCCCGAGCGAGGAGGCCAGCTCCTCGTTGTCCTTGATATAAGGAAACAGGTAGTCGTAGCTGTTCACGAAGCACGCTTCCTCCGAGTCGTAGGCCCCGCGGGCGTCGTAATACATCTCCTTGTACCGGCAGCGGAAGGCCGCATCCCCGTGAACCGTTCCCGGAATCATGTCGTAGACCCGCATGGTCTGGCGGAATCCAGCCGTGGTGTTCTGCAGGCCCAGCCGGGCCAGGCGGACGGCCGCCTCCCGGGCTTTCGCCTCGTCACCCGTCTCGTGGTAGGCCTTGGCGAGACGGATCGCATCGAACGGCTTCCCGAACAACTGCTGCATCTTGTCGGCATAGGGATAGGCCGTGAGGCGCGTCAGCCCCGGATCCGACTTGGCAATGGCGAGAGTCGACTTCAACCAGTAGGCTTTATTGTTTTTCGCTGGATCGAGCAGCGCAGCCAACTCGGCGGCCGGCCGATTCCAGGGCAGATCCTTGCCGTAGAAGTCGATGCCCATCCCGTCATCCTCGACGCCGGGCGGAACCAGGGCATTGCCCCCGCTCGAATAAGCCAGCCAGCCGCCCTGGCCGTCCCCCCCGCCCCGCGGCTGGGCGTTGAGCGGCATGGCGTCCTGCCACGCCTTGAGGTCGGCCTCGAGCCGCTGCTCGGACGTGCGGGCGTCGGGCTTGTAGGTCCCGTTCGCCTTCCACTCCGCGAGCCGCTTGTCGGCATCGTAAAACGAGGCGCTGGTCTTGCCGGCCTTGCGCGCCACCTGCCCGAGCTTGTCGTGCAGGTCAATGTTGCTCAACAGCACGACGGGCAGGACAGTGGACGGATCGATCCAAAGCTTGGCCGTGTACGCCCGGGCGGCGGGCGCGTGGAAGAAGAACTCGACGATGGAATAGAACTCGTCCAAAGCCGCGCACCGCTTCCGGTAATGGTTGACCTCGCCCGCGGAACCGTCGTCGATGTCGCAGCTGATCACCAGCCGCTTGCTCATGCGCTCGACGTTTTCCGTGGGAGTCGCCGCGATGAGGCGGATGACGTAGGTGCCGGGCTTCAGGCTGCCGAGCGCCAGCTCGATCGGCGGATGGCTCTTGTCCCAGGCGACAACCTTGACCGGCTTGTTGAACAGCCCGGTCGGCTTGGCAGGATCGTATTTAGGGACAGAATAGATGGGCTCGGCGTAGTCGCGGATCCGGTCGGGCGCGAGGCCGGGCAGCCCGGTCGCCGGGAAATTCTTCAGAAGGGTCTTGGCGTTGTAAAGCGGAACCGTGGGAATATAGCGCTGCAGCTCCACGCGCACGTGCTCCACCGAGCCCGGATACGGGATGCGCTCGGGGGACCCCCACGGGGACGAGGCGGCCTGGTTGGACACCATGCCGGGCCAGCCCGCCTCCCCTAGCTGGCTGGGATAGAGAGCCGACCCGGTGAACTCGGAGATCCACTCGTCAACCAGCGGCGTCCGGGCGGAGGCGGACTCCGCAACCAGCAGACCCGCCACCGCAAAGGCCTTCAAAACCCGTATCGTTGTCATGTTTACCGTCCTCACCTGATTAAACCCTGAACGTCAAGAGGCTACTTGGCTGCCGGATCCCAGGCCGCAAAAAAGAGGCCGCGGCGAAGCTGCTCGAAAACCGGCTTGCCGTCTTTCTCCCCGGCATAGCGCTTCATGCCCTCCGTCTCCGTCTTGCAATACCAGTCGCCTGTCATGAAAACACGGCCGGCCTCATCGGCCGCCAGGGAGTGGATCCGCCAGGGCCGGCGGCCCTCGGCGTCCTCGATCAGCCCGTGGTCCGTCACCACCCCTCCCTTGACCGGGACGCTGTAGAGATGATGGTCGTCCCGCTTGTCGAAATACCGGCCGGAGCGGGGCTTGGGATCCGCGCTCCTGACAAAATAGACCCGGTCCCCGCCCAGAGCCGTCCCCAGTCCGGCCGGACCGACCTCCGCCAGGCGGGTGAAGGCGTTCGTGAGCGGACGGGCGGAGTCGAACTGCCACAGCCAGCGATCGCTTTTCAGGAACACGCAGCGGCTGCCGTCGCCGATGGGCCGGCTCCACATCATGGCGTTCGAATCCTCCCACGGGACGGCGTCGGGCGACACGGGAAGCGCATCCTTGAACCAGTCGACTGCCAGGGTCGCGCCGTTCACCCGGCGGAGCGAGCCCGTCTCGCTGCGCAGCGAGAACCAGCAGTCGCCCGCGGCATCCACGAAAAAGGTCGATGCGGAATCATGCACCGCCTTGTTGAGCAGACCCAGGTCGCGTTTCTCGCCGGACTTGATGTCGATGGCGTAGATGTGGGTCCCGCCGTTCGTGGCCGCGGCCTGCTCCTCGGTGATTGGCTCGGTGATGGCGAAGATCCGGTCGCGGCCGCGGTCGACGCCGATTCCGGAATAGATCGTGTAGCCGGGATGGACGGCGCCGAAGTCGCGGAACCGGCCGGACGCCATCTCCAGCCCCAGGACGTGGGCGCCGGTGTAGGTCTGGTGGGCGCCGGGAAACTCGCTGCTGAAATGCGTGGCGAAATAGACCCAGCCCTTGTGCTCGATGAAGTCGCTGTGCATCTTGCCCTGCGGATTGACCGCCGGCACTTCGCCGCAAGCCACGGTGACGTCGGGAATGAGCAGGTCAAGTTTGCCGGCCCCCGGCTCGTAGCGGAAAACGGAGCCGCCCTCGCGCCCCGAATGGGTCGAGGCGGCGAAATAGACCTTTCCATCGGTGGCGGCCACAATCCCCTGCCACTGCCCGTCCAGGCAGGACCGGATCGCATTCAGGTTGAACGACCGGACCTTGCAACGGGGCCCGGGCAGGTCGCGCATGGCGCGGGGATTTTCCAACGCCTCCCCGGTGACGGCAAGAATGAGGTTCAGGACGACGACGGAACAAATCGGCGTTGTGGAATTCATCATTGATATATCCCGATACAGTTTGATTTAATACCGGTATATTCAAGTTGTTCCACCGATCTGTCAACAAAAGAACATACTGGAAATAGCATGACCGAGCGCCACCCCTTGGAGCACCCGTTTCAGTCGTTCGGCCCCGTTCCGGTCGTACGCGTGAAGGGAACAGCGTTCGATTGCGGCCGCCAGCTGGGCGAACGCTGGAGTCCGGAGCTGCGGGCGCGTTCCAAACAGCCCGAAGCCGGAAGCGTGCCAGTGCTTCGGAATCGGCTGATCGTCCGTTTGTTTGAACGCCATGCGCCGGCCCTGCTCGACCTGCACCGGGGGCTGGCGAAAGGGGCCGGCATCCCGGAGGAACAGCTGTTCAGCGTCTTTTCGGCCGGCCCGGGCCAGGCCGAGGGCTGCACCTCGTTCGCCGTCCACCCGCGGCATACCCTGTCCGGTTCCCCCTTATCCGGCCAGACGAAGGACACGGGCCGCGAGCGCATCGATCAGTTCCTGGTCCTGGCGCTCCGCACCACGGAAGGGTTCGACATGCTGACCCTCACCTACCCCGGCTGGCTCTTCGGCCACGGCTTCGTCTCGGGCGGCTGCTCGATCTTCCGCAACTCCATCAGTTGCGGCAATCCGGGCGGAAAACTGCCCTACGACGCCTGGGGCCTCCTGGTGCACGCCTGCCCGACCGTGGAGGACGCCAGAAAGCTGACCCTCGACCACGGCGTCCTGGACGGCTTCCATTGCGCCATCGCCGACGAGCACGGCGGCATCCTGGGTCTCGAGGCCGGCAAACCCGGCTATGCGTTCCTGCCCCCCGTCAACGGACTCTACAGCCACACCAACCATGTGATGTCCGGCCCGCCCCTGACCGACGTCGAAGCCCCGCCGATCTACGGGCTCGACGGTTCAATCCACCGCCAGAAGCGCTTATTCGAGCGGCTCGAGGCCGAGTCGGGCCGCCTCACGGGCCTTTCCGCCTTCGCGGCCCTGGGCGACCACACCAACTATCCCAACAGCATATGCAGCGACGCCCGGGCCAACGGGGGCATGACCACCTCCGGAGTTGTCGTGGAACCGCTCAAGCGGCTGATGCATGTATCTCGCGGCCTGCCCTGCCGCAATCCCGCCGTCACCGTCAGCCTCGAGGACGTAACGCCATGAAGCTCAGCCTCGCCCTGCTGCCCGCGCTTCTTGCCGGCCTGCTTTCCGCCGCCCCCGAGGCGCCCCCGCTGGACCCCACCCTGTGGTCGCCCCGCGTCCCCCGCGTCCCGGGCGCCCGGGAATACTTCGTCGCCACCAACGGCAGCCCCGCCCACCCCGGAACCCAGGCGCAGCCCTGGGACCTTGCCTCGGTCCTGAAAGGCGCCCATCCGGTGGAGCCGGGCAGCGTCATCTGGCTGGCCGACGGCCGCTACGTTTATCCCGTCCGCCAGGGGGGCGGCAACGGCTTCCCCGTTTCGCTTTCCGGCGCACCCGGCAAACCCCTCCACCTCCGCCCCCGCCCCGGCGCCCACGCCATCATCGACGGCGGCTTCGAACTGCGGGCCGATCACCTCTGGCTCTGGGAGCTCGACTTTCAAATCGGGGACAACTGGCGGCCCGCCAAACCCGTCCCTCAAGGCGAGAAGACCCCGTTCCCGGTTCCGACCGGCGTGCTGAACCTCGCCAGCGGAACCGACCTCCGGGTCATCAACTGCCTCTCGCACAACAACGCCATGGGCTTCGGCTTCTGGAAAACCGCCGTCAGCGGCGAGGTGCACGGCTGCGTCATCTACGACAACGGCTTCCCCGGCGCCGACCGCCCCCACGGCCCCGCCATCTACACGCAGAACGAAAGCGGAACGCCCCGCCTCATCACCGACACCATCATCGGCGGCAACTTCAGCCTGCCCCTGCAGTTATACGGGTCGAAGATCGACCGCATGGTCAACGACTACACGGTGGAAGGCAATATCCTCATCGCGCCGCGGAAAGAGGCAACCGGCCGCACCTACGCGCTGCTGGGCGGACCGAACAGCCGGAATATCGTCTTCCGCCACAATCTGATCTTCGGTTACACCGTGAACATCGGCGACAAAACAGGGCAGATCTGCGAAAGCAACATCGTCATCCGCGGAAGCTGCCCCGGCCCCGCGGAGCGCAACACCCTGATCCCCGCGCCCGATGAAAATACCCGGCCGATCGCCATGCTCCGGCCGAACCTGTACGACCCGCGCCGCGCCAACCTCGCCGTGGCCGCCTGGCCGCCCGGCGCCACCGTCACCGCGGATCTGGGCGCCTTCCTCAGGACAGGCGAAGCCTATTGCGTCCTGGCGCCTTTCGACTTCCACGGCAAGCCCCTGGCCGAGGGCGTCTTCGACGGCAAGCCGGTTGTCCTGCCCGTGCCGACTATCCCGTGGAACCTGATGACCGGCGATCCGCGCGAAGTCGGCGTCTTTGTGATCATGAAAAAAACTGGAGCCGGCCTGTGACTTCTTCCGTTTCGTCCGTCCGTTCCCTTGCCGACGGCATGGTGGAACTTGAAAACGACTGGCTGCGCCTCCGGCTGGATCCCGCCCGCTCCGGCAGCGCCTGGTCCATGATCGACAAGGCCACGGAAAAGGATCTCGCCCTCTGCCAGGGCTATGGAACACGGGTCCACCCCGCGCTTTTCGAGATCCTGGCCGGCCAGCCCATCGCAGAAGGCCGGGTGGACGCCCTCCCCGTGCCATTCGAACTCAAGGCGTTGCGGGTCGACGAAACCGGCGCGGCCACGGCTCTCTTCAGCGGCTATCCCGCCCCCGCGCTCCACCCGGTTCGCCTGGAAAAAACCTGCCGTCTGAAACCGGGCCGCCCCCAGGTGGAGGTGGACCTGGCCTTCTTCAACGAAGGGTCGACGGACCTGCCCCTCGCGTTCTGGATATCCAGCGGGGTCCGCATTCCCGAACAGGACTGCGCCGTCTTCGCCCCCACCCCCACCGGCGTGATCAGGACGACCGCCCTCTGGCACGAGCCCGCGTCCCACTCCGTCATCGTGCCGCGCGCCGCGGGCGGCTGGACCGCCGCCGTGTCGCACCTCCCCCCCCATGACGGCCTCGCCCTCGCCGCACCCGACTCGCAGGTGGACTCGATCTGGAACTGGCTCGGCAAATTCCCCGGCTTCACGCTGGGCTTCGGCGCCCTCGCGGTCACGGTCCCGCCCGGCGGGGTCCGGCGCTACCGCTACACGGTCGGCCTCCTGCGCGGTCTGCCGCGGGTTGACGGCGTCACCGCCGACCTGGCGGGCGCGCTGGAGCTGGACGATGCGAACGTGGAACCCGGGCAGACCCGGCGCGTGACGGTGCGCCTCACGGCCTGCGAGGCCCGCACGGCGCGCGTCAGCCTGACCTGCCGCCCCGCCGGCGCCGGGGGCAAGCCGGCTCCCGCCGCTCCGCCGCAACAGATCGAGCTGGCTCCGGGCCGCGCCGCCGCGATCGAGTTCGACGTGCCGTTCGAAACGGCGGACACCCTGGTGCTGGCCGCCACCGTCACCTCCGGCGCAGACAGCCTCCGCCTCGAGCGGCCGGTGACCGTGGGCGTTCCCCGCATGCTTTACCGGCGCGCCCTGCCCCGGCTGGAAGGTAGTCGATTCTGGGGACAGACGGTCGGCGACAGGCCGCTGCGTCCCCACACCCGGACCTGCGACCGCAAGGTCGCGTTCCCGATGGTCCCCTGGCTGGCGCCCGCCGCGGGGAAACGGCTCAAGGTGTTCTTCATCGGCGAGGTCAGCTTCAACATGGCCGTGTTCCGCGACCTCGCCCGCCGGGGCGATTTCGAGTGGGACTTTGTCCAGGTGTGGGGAACGGGCGACATGCGCACCGGCCCCTACGGTCGGGCTGAAGTCGAGCGGGCCCGCCGGAAAATCAGGCGCTTCAAGCCCGATTGCATTCTCACGGCGGGCATCCGGTACGAGGACGCGCCCGCCGAATTGATCGAGGACCTCTGGCGCTACGCGATCCGGGGCGGCGGCCTGGTGCTGGTCGGCCGGGACGAAGCCCACTGCCACGGCATCTGGCCGGGCCGGCTGGCCTTCGACGCGGAACCGGAAGCGATCGACCTGGCGGCCCCGCTGAAAGCGCTGTTCGACTCCGGCATCGCGCCCAGCCCCATGGGCACGATCCGCCCCTTCCGCGCCGGCGAGGGCCGGATCGTGATGCTCGACAAGCAGCTCGACTGCCCCGTGCTCGGCCCCTGGGGCGACGAGGCGCCGCGCAACGACCTGCTGCCCCGCTACCGGGGCCGCACCGAACTGCCCGACTGGGAATACCATTTCGCCCAGTACCTACAGCTCATCCGCCATGCCGCCAAGGCCGAACCGGACACGACCCTTCGCGGCCTGGACCTGTCGGGGGATCAGTTGGAGGTCCGGTATGCGAGCGCAGCCCCGCGCCGCGCCTGCCTGGAATACGAGATCGTCTCGGCCGACCGCCTTCTGGCCCGGCGCGGCCAGGCGAACGTTGATTTGCAGGCGGGCGAGCACACCCTGGCAGTCACGCTCGCCGCCCTGCAGGCCAATGAATATGTCCTGCACGCCTGGCTGCTGGAGGGACCCGTCGGACAACCGGCGGCCGTTGAAGGCGGGGCCGGACTGATCCTGCGCGCCGGTCATGAGCGGCCGGTGCTCGATTTCGCGGCGACCTGCCAAGCGCCGGCAGGCGAGCGGACGATCGATAAGATCGAAATCGAAGGCCGCCGGCAACCCGTGCCCGGCACGGTGACTGTGACCCTCTCCGCCGAGGCGGCGTCGCTGGCGGGCGCCGAGGTGGAACTCGCGTGGCGGAACGGGGCGTTCGACCGGATCGTCTGGAGCCGGCGTGAGCCGCTGGCCGGGCGGACGGTAGTCCCGTTCACCGGCATCGCGTTCGTGCCGGTCTCGCACGAAGGCGCCGTCTCCGTGCGGCTGTGGGACGGGGACCGGATCGTCGCCGAACGCGCGGAACCGGTCCAGGCCTGGAAGGCGGGCGACGTAGCCGAAAGCGAAATGGCCTTCCTGACGGCCGCCGGGGGCGAACACGACTGGTACGGCACGCGCATGATGCAACCCTGGGCCGAGCGTGAAGCGGGCCTGGATTTCACCTACCTGCGCTACGGGCTGCAGGGCGCCGGCTTTCCCTGGAAGCGGGAATGCGACAACAAGCTCAACCCGCCGATCGTGGACGAGCGCCCGCTTCGCGAGAAGCTCGCGGTTCAGCTCAAGCGGGAATTCGAGGAGCTGGGGAACGCCTACGTCAACATGAGCGACGAGTTCCGGCTGGGCGGGGAATTCGATTGGTCAGAACCCACGCTCCAGGTTTGGCGCCGCAGCCTGGCGGAGCGGTATGGCTCCGTTGACGCCCTCAATGCCCAATGGGAGACGGCGTTGGCGTCGTTCGACGAGGCCCGGCCGGTCCTGCTGGAGGAGGCTCGGCGTCGGCCGGACAATCCTTCGGCCTGGATCGACTTCCGGCTCTTCATGGACGGGCGGGTCAACCGCCGGTATGAAATCGCAACCGAGGTGGCGGCCGCCATTTCGCCGCGGCTCAAGGTGGGCGACAGCGGAGCCTACGCCCCGGGCGTTGGCGTTGGCATCAATTATTTCACGATGATCCGGGCCAGCCGCTTCACCATGACATATGGCGGCTTGCGCAGCGACTGGGTGCGCAGCTTTCTCAAGGAGGGCGATGTGGTCGGCGTCTGGCTGGGCTACGGCTGGGCCAATCCGGTGCAGCCCTGGGAAACGCTCTTCCGGCACTATCACATCCTCGCCTGGTGGGGCTACCTGCTGCACAAGCGGCTGACGGCGCACGGGACCACGTCCCTCGTGCACCTGGACCTGACCCCGCAGAAACCGTTCCGCGAAATCGGGCGGCAGCAGCACGAGATCCGCAGCGGTCTGGGCCGGCTGCTCCGCCACGCCCGGCTGGCGCCCCCGCACGCCCTGCTCCCCTACTCCCAGGCGTCGGTCTACGCCGGGGCCGTGACCGGCGAGTCGCACGAGGAAGGCGCCAATGCCGCCGTCGTGCTACTCAACGAACGTAAGCTCTCCTACCGTTTCGTGGCCGACTTCCCCGCGCCTGATGTAGGGGCGGTGCTTGCGCCGCCCGCCCTGTCCAATCGCTTTCCCTCCGCGCCTGATGTAGGGGCGGTGCTTGCGCCGCCCGCCCTGTCCGGCGATCAGTCCAGCGCGGGCTCCG
>JBIIYJ010000469.1:0-3285 GCA_044346855.1 Kiritimatiellia bacterium | reverse complement strand
CGAAGGAGGCGGGGCCCGGCAGGGGATTCGGGCTGGTGCTGGGGCGGGAGGCGCCCCGGCTCGCCTGGGAGCTGGCGCGGCGGACCGGGCTGCTGGTTCATGCCGTCGAGCCCGATCCGGCGAAGGCCGCCGCGGCGCGCGCCGCGCTGGCCGCCGCCGGAGTCTACGGCGTGCGGGTGCTCGTGGACGGGGTGTCGCCGGAGTCCACCAACGGACTGCCGTATCCGACCTATTTCGCGAATTTGATCGTGGTCCGGGACGGGGCCCCGGCCGGCGTGTCTTCCAAGGCCGTCCTGAAATGCCTCAAGCCGTGCGGGGGAGTGCTTTACGCCGCCCCGGCCGCGGCGCCCGGCGACGGCTGGGCCAGGGCGGGCGCGGCGCCCGCCGGGCAGCTCGCGGGGGAGGCGGGGTGGGTCAAGCTCGTCCGCGGGCCGCTGCCGGGGGCGCGCGACTGGACCCACCAGTATGCCGACGCCGGCAATTCCGGGTCGTCGGACGACGAGTTCCTGCGCGGCAAGCCCGAGGTGCTCTGGTACGGCGAGCCGGGCCCCGACAAGATGCAGGACCGCCACCTGCGCAGCGAGGCGCCCCTCAGCCTGGACGGGCGCGTGTATTGCCAGGGGCTGCGCTACCGCGAGGGGCGGCCGCTGCTGCTGTGCTTCGACGCCTACAACGGGGTTCCGTATTGGGAACGCGAGGTGCCCGGCGCGCAGCGGATCCAGATCCAGAACGACTGCGGCAACCTGGCCGTCAGCCGGGCCGGGCTGTTCGTCGCCGTCAGCAACCGGTGCCTGCGGCTGGACCTGGCCACGGGCGCCACGGTGCAGACGCTTGACGCTCCCGGCGCGGCGGGGCGGCCCTGGGCCTACGTCGCCGTGGAGGGCGACCGCCTGGCGGGAAGCGTCCTGTCCAGTCCCCAATTTAGCGATATCGTTTTTGCATATGATACGACCACCGGCCGGCTGGCCTGGCGGCGGGACGGGGGGCCTGTCCGCAACAGCACGCTGGCGGTTTGCGGCGGGCGCCTTTTCTTTGTTGAGAATCGGGCGGGCAAAAAGACTGAGGCTCCTGCCGATCCCCTGGCGGCGCAGGCGCGGGCCAAGGCGGCCGAGCGGCGCGGCGAAGCCCCGCCCCCGGAGGCGACGGTCCGGACGGTGGTGGCCCTCGACCTGGCGACGGGGCGGGAGCTCTGGGCCCGCGATGTGGACCTGGCGGGCTGCGGGGGGTGGGCTTCCAGCCTGAACCTGATCGCCAAGCGCGGCGTGGTGCTGCTCAGCGGCACCTATTCGGCCTACGGAAAGCCCAAGGGCACCGAGGACGCGCGCCGGGCGGTGGCGCTATCGGCGGCGGACGGGGCCTTGCTCTGGAACGAACCCATCGGGAACCGGGTCCGCCCCGTGGTGGTCAAGGATCGGATCGTGGCGCGGCCCAGGGCGTTTGACCTGCAGACGGGCGCCCCCGTCATGAAGCCCGGATCGAAAAAGCCCATTCCCTGGACCATGGTCAATCTGGGAGCCTGCGGCCAGATCGCGGCTTCCGCGGAGCTTCTGTTTTTCCGGGACGGCGTCACCGCCATCACGGACGTCAAGACGGGGATGCGGGTGATGTCGTTCATCGGCATGCGGCCGGGCTGCCTGATCAACATCGTGCCGGCGGGGGGCGTGGCTGTCCAGGTGGAGAGCAGCTCGGGCTGCGTCTGCGCCCATCCCCTCCAGGGCACCATCGCCTTCGCGCCCCTCGGGGCGGAATAGGGAAGAGAAGATTACCACGGTGGAACACGGCGAACGGCCGACACGGTGGAACACGGTTCAGAGAAGAGAAGAAGGGCGGGGCGGCCCTGTAGTAGACGAAGCGTCACTACAGGGCAAGCCCCGCGCCCCCGGAAGAGCCCTGTAGTAGACGAAGCGTCGCTACAGGGTGACTACCCGCGTCCCCGGAAGAAGAAAGAATCGGGGGTGTGGGGCTTGCCCTGTAGTGACGCCGCGTCTACTACAGGGCCGCCCCACAAAGAAACTCATTCGCTACTTCGTTTGGACATCGCGATTATGCCCGAAGGGAACAACTCGCGGATGTTGGAACCGTGTCTTCCGTTCGCCGTGTTCCACCGTGGGAAGTCTTCTCTGGAGGCCGGTAGGGGGCTGCCACGCATAATTTCGCTATTCGCTATTCGCTATCCGCTATTCTTTATCGCCCGGCGGGGCCAGGGTGCGGATCCACTTCTGGAGATCCGTCGGCTGATAGGTGGAAAACTGGTTGAACAGGTCGGCCGGCGTCGTGCCGGTCATGATCATGGACCGGTGGTCCCGCGAGATGAACTGCTCGGTCATCGCATGGTCGAGAAAGGCCAGCAGCGGATCGAAATAGCCCTCCACATTCAAAAAGCCGCAGGGCTTGACGTGCAGGTTGAGCTGGCCCCAGGTCAGGACCTCGAACATCTCGTCGAGCGTGCCCAGCCCGCCGGGGAGCGCGATGAAGGCGTCCGCCAGGTCGAACATCATCTGCTTGCGCTCGTGCATGGAGCGGGTCACGAAGGTGCGGGTGATGCCCATGTGCTGGACGTTTTTTCCCGTCAGGTGTTCGGGGATCACCCCCCAGACCACGCCGCCAGAGCCCAGCACGCTCTCCGCCACTTCGTTCATCAGGCCCACGGAGCCGCCGCCGTAGATCAGCCGGATCCCGCGGGCGGCCAGGGCGCTGCCGAGCTCGCGGGCGGCCGTCGAATAGGCGGGCCGGGCGCCCCAGCTGGAGCCGGAATAGACGCAGATCGAGGTGAGGGGCATGGCGGTCCCGGGGGTCAGGTGTGGGAAGGGGCGCCGTGGCTCCGCCGCTGGAGCAGGACGGGCTCGAACACGTGCGTCAGGCCCGTCACCTCCGGGGCCGAGGTGAGGATATCGTAAACCCGCTCCACCATCCGGCTGACCGGAACCTGAATCGTGGTCAGGGGCGGACAGAAGGCCTCGCCGATCGGCAGCCCGTCGAAGCCCAGCAGGGTCAGGTCGGCCGGCACCCGGATGCCCAGTTCGGCCAGGTAATACAGCATGTAGCCCGCGGTCTCGTCGTCGTACAGCCAGGCGGCGGTCACACCCTGCTCGCGCACGGCTTTGGCCAGACGCTCGGCGTAGCGGCGGCCCCAGGCCAGCGAGACGCCGCATTCCTCGCCCGGTTCCAGCAGGCCGAGGAGCGAGGTGATGCCGGCCCGGGTGAAATCGGCGGGATCGCGCCGGTGCAGATCCTTGAGCGTGCCCGCCTCGGCATCGGGAAGCGCCACGACCCTGTGGCCCAGCC
>JBIIYJ010000470.1:0-3285 GCA_044346855.1 Kiritimatiellia bacterium | reverse complement strand
CTGCTCGCGGCGGCGGCCCGGAAAAAGGGACAAAAGCAGGGGGCCCTGATCGTGGCCGACCGCGCGCCGCGCCAGCGCTACCTGATGAGCCTGGCCAACGGCGGCCGGGTCTTCCTGTCGTACCTGTACGGGCCGCTGCGCGTGATCGGGCCCGCGTGGGCGGAGAGCGAACTGACGATCCGCGCCTGGGCCGACAGCCTGGCCTGGACGGGCCGGTTCGAGAAGGAGCTGCTGGGCGCGGCCGCCAGGCCGGCGGAGGCGGCGCTGCTGATCGCCAACACGTCGGAAATCAATTCGCCTTTCCTGTCGACTTCGCTCGCGCCCTCGCGGCCCTTGAACGAGCGCCAGAACCTTTTCGCCGCCCTCCTGGACGCGGGCGTGCCGGTTGAACTGGTGGGCGAGGAGGAGATCATCGAGGACGGCGCGCTTTCCCGCTACAAGGCGCTGTACGTGACCGACCCCCATGTGGACAGCCGCGCGCAGGAGCGGATCAAGGAGTGGGTGAAGGCCGGCGGCGTCCTCTGGGCCTCTCACGCGGGGCTGATGCGGGAGGAGTATGACGTGGCGACCACGCGGTTCGACGAGGTGTTCGGGCTGGCCTCGCGGGGGGCCCCGGTCGAGCCGGACCGGACCGCGGGCGGGCTCAGCGTGACCAACCGGATCCGGACGACTGGAAACGGGGCCTTGCCGGAAGTCGCGTTCGACGCCTATCCGATCCGGCCGTCCTGGAAAACCGCCGGTGCCGACGTGCTGGCGGTGTATGCCGACACCGGGGCTCCGGCTCTGATTCGTCATGGATTCGGGAAGGGGTCCGCTTTTCTGTTCGCCAATTCCACCCTGGCCGTGAGCGGCGGGGCCTACGGACCCGATGCGCCGGATCAGGACTGGGCGGCCGGCGCGCGGCGACTGGTTGCGCTTGGCGCGACGTCCGCCGGCGTGGCTCCGCATGTCACGCTGTCCAGCGCCCGGGTGTTGTGGACGGTGCTCGACGGGACCGATTACACGATGCTTGTGCTGGCCAACTGCCGCGCCGGAGCGGTCGGGAACCTGGGCGTGGAGATCGTTCTCCCGCGCCGCCCGAAGGAGGTCGTGTCCGGCCGCGGCTCGGCGGTGCCGTTCGACTGGGCGGAGGGCCGCGCGCGCCTGACGCTGACCCTCGGCAAGGACGACGGGGAGATCCTTCTGTTCCGATGATGCTGCGCTTGCCGCGGATGAGGACGGCCTGCTTACAGATCGGAATCCCGAATTAGCCTGTAGCCCACGCCGGCCTCGGTTTTGATTTTGACCGACCCTTCAAGCTTCGAGCGCAGGTTCGCCAGGTGGACGCGCAGGTATTGGCGCTGTTCGGCCGCCTTGGGGCCCCAGATGGAGCGGAGGATGTGGTCGTGGGTGAGGACGCGGCCGGCATGATGAGCCAGGAGCGAGAGCAGGGCGTATTCCGTCTGGGTTAGATGCACCTCGGTCCCGTGGATGTGGACCGAACGGAGAAGATAGTCGATTTGAAGCTGGCCGCAGACGAATACCGGATCCCCGCTTTCGGCCGGGGCGCGCCGGACCAGGGCGCGCAGCCGGGCGATGAGTTCCATGCCGTCGAAAGGCTTGGTGAGGTAGTCGTCCGCGCCGGCTTCGAGGGCGGCGACCTTCTGGTCCGAGGCATCGCGGACGGACAGGATCAGGACCGGGGTCTGGCACCATTCCCGCAGACGGCGGACCACGTCGACGCCATCCAAATCCGGCAGGCCCAGGTCGAGAATGATCACGTCCGGCCGGCCCGTGGCGGCCTGATTCAAGCCCAGGTTTCCAGTGTCGGCCTCCAGGACCCGATAGCCCGCCCCGCTCAGCGTGATGTGAAGAAGTTTGCGGATCTGGCTTTCGTCGTCGATGATAAGCACGGTCATGGCTGGATTCATGGAGTCGGGCCCTCCGCCAGGCTGAGCTGGGTCGCGCATGGGAACGTCATGGTGAAAATCGCGCCTTTGCCGGGCTCGGACGCGACGGTCAGGGATCCGCCCATCAGTTCCGTGAATTGGCGGGCGACCGGCAAGCCCAGGCCCATGCCGCCCGGCAGTTCCTCGGGCCCCCGGAAGAAGCGTTCGAAGATGCGCTCCCGATGTTCGGCCTGGATACCGGGGCCGTTGTCGGCTACTTCGATGCGCAGCCGGTCGCCCTCCGCGACGGCGCCGATTTCGACGGGGGAGCCCGCCGGAGCATGGCGCAGGGCGTTATGGAAGAGATTGTCCAGGGCCGTGTTGAGCAAGCGGGTGTCGATGCGGATGTAAACCGGCTTTTCGGGAAGGATCAGGCGGATGCGATTCTCCGCGAGGACGCCTTCCTTCGCATCCAGCCATTCCTGAAGGAAGTCGGCCGTATCGCACCACTCCAGCGAGGGGCTCAGCGTCCCGCATTCGATCTGGGCGAGATCGGTCATGTCCTTGACCACCAGGTTCAGCCGCTCCACGGCGATGGTCGCCTCCTGGAGGATCATCCGGGACTCCGGCGTGATCTGCCGGTCGTGGTGTAGATGCTGGAGGGCGCTTGAGAGCACGGAAATCGGGGTGTGCATCTCGTGCTGGAAATTATCCAGAAGGGCGCGCTGCATCTTCTGCGACTCGACCGCGATGTTGGCCAGCCGGGCCTGCTCCGCGTTTTCCTCCCGCTCCATCATCTGCGCCACCAGAGCGGTCATCGACTCCATGAGTTCCCGCTGCAGCGTTTCCCACGTTTCGCCCTCGGGGAGCTGGATGGAAAGGACGCCCCGCGGCCGGCCGCTTGAGAAAAGAGGGACAAAGGTGGTGGGGGATTCCGGGAAATTCTCCGTGAGCCTTCCGGCCCATTTGCGGTTCTGCAGCGACCAGGCCGCCAGGACCAGGTCGGAGGGGGACGGCGTGAACCGGCCGGCGGGGTGGGCCGCCAGGGTTTTGCCGTCGGGCGAGGGGCGGAGCAGGGCGGCGGAGGAATGGAAGACCGCCTCGATCTTGGCGACGGCGCTTTCCAGGCCGCCGCGCTCGAAATCGAGGTTTTCGTTCAGCCCCCGCAGGAGGTCGTACAGGGTGCGGGCCGTCCGCTCCCCTTCCAGGCCGCCCCGTTCGCGGGCCCGCAGGACGGAGGCGATGTGGCCGCTGACGAGGGCCGCGACAAAGAACAGCGCCAGCATGAGAGCGTCTTCCAGCCGGTGGATGCGGAGGGAAAACCGCTGGGGGAGGATGAAAAACCACCAGGCCATGGTGCTTCCGAATGCCAGCGTCATGACCGGCCAGCGGCCCAGGAACAGCGAGGCGATGACCA
>JBIIYJ010000468.1:0-3287 GCA_044346855.1 Kiritimatiellia bacterium | reverse complement strand
GACCAGTACAACCTGCTGGCCAAGCTGCGCGGGGAGGGACTGATCCGCGTGGAAACGCTGGAGACCACGGGCGCCTGGTTCAAGGCGCGCTGGCCGGTGACTCCGCCTTCCGCCTTCATGGCCCTGACCGACTGGAAGAACGAGGGCCGAAAGAGCGTCTGGTTCGACACGCGCCATTACCGCGTCAACCTGCTGTGGGAGAACGGCGGGCTGTGGATCCGGGACATTCACCTGTTCGACGAGACGGTTCCCGAGCGGTACCTGACGGAGCCGGTCCTGACGCCCAACTGCCTGTACGACACCCTGCCGGTGGTGGACGGCAACCTGTGGACGCTGGGGAAGGAACGGGCGGGTCTCCGGTTCGCCGGGATCGGGCCGGACGGCGCCGTGACGCCCCTTGCCGGGGGCGAGCCGGTCGTCGTGGAATCGTCGCCCGCGGAGCTGCGCATCGACTGGCCGCTGCAGGGCGGGGGGAAGATGACTCTGCGGCTTGACGAGTCGGGCCTGTCCGCCCTCAGCGAGGGCCGGGAATGGGGGCTCCAGCTTCGGGGGGCCGACCCGGCCCGGTGCTCGCAAACGGGAGCCGCTTCCGGCCGCCTCGATTTCGTGTATGAAGGCCGCAGATTCGCGGTGCGCGTCGTCCGCGGGACCGGGGCTGATATGCGAACGAACGACGGCTGGCTGGCCACATCCGCCGCAGGTGCAATTGAACTGGCTCTGTCACGGCAATGAATCCACTATTCACTTGACGGTATAAAACCATTGGGCTTATTACTGTGCAATAATTCAATTAGTCTGGAGGGACGCGACATGGCTGCAGATTTGAATTCGAAAAAAAGCCCGCCGACCGTTACCGTGACGCGCCAGGTTCCGGTGATCCGTGAAGTGGATGTCGTGATTGCCGGCGGAGGCATCGCGGGCTGCATGGCGGCCGTGGCGGCCGCGCGCAACGGCGCGAGCGTGACGCTGGTGGAGCGCTACGGCACCCTCGGCGGTAACATGGGGCCCGGGATGTTTTCCGGCGGCGTGGTTCATCTTGCGCTGGTCAACCCCGACGCCATGGCCGGCGGGCTCAAGGGCCTTGTCGGCGAATTCCTCACCCGGTGCGGCGCCTATGTCGGCGGCCAGCTGGGGCACGATTATTTCTACGACTCGCAGGTTGTCTCCTATGTCTGGCTCAAGCTCATGGAGGAGAACAACGTCCATCTCATCCTCAACGCCTGCGTGAGTGGTGTGTTGCGGGACGGCCCGCTCGTCAACGGCCTGGTGGTGGAGACCAAGAGCGGGAGCCAGGCGATCCGGGCGAAAGCGGTCATCGACGCGACCGGCGACGCGGACGTAGCGTTCTTGGCCGGCTGTCCCATGGATGACGGCCACGTCTATTTTCATCCCGGCTGCTATTTCGCCATCGGCGGCGTGGACGAGGTCCGCTACCTGGATTTCATCAAGAACGCGCCGCCCCCGGATCCGAAGGACGTGGAGTGGGGGAAGGCGGCCTTCAAGGATAACGGCATGCCGTGGTACATCAGCTCGCTGAATCCCATGATCGCGAAGTTGAAAAGGGCGTGGAACGAGGGCGAATACCGCATCGTCGGCCGCATCGCAGGGCGGGCGGCCATTTCCGTGGACCACGGCTTTTATCCCCCCAAGCGGGGCATCGTGGGCGCGCAGGTCGGCTTGTGGGGAAGCGAGATGGATTGCGGCGACGCCGCGCTGCGCACGGAACTCGAGGTCGGCAGCCGGAAGTACATCTTCGAAACCGCCCAGTTCTGGCGTCACCACATTCCCGGCTTCGAGCAGTCCCATCTGCACATGATCGCTCCCTATTTCCATAACCGCGGGGGCCGCAGCCCACTCTGCGATTACGTCCTTACGAAAGAGGACGTCAAGGCCGGGACCCGCTTCGACGATGCGATTTTCCACACGTGGGGGGACGAGGTGAAGGAAGGCGACTTCACGATGGATGGCTTCGACTTCCCCTATCGCCAATTGCTGCCCCGCGGGGTCGAGGGGCTGCTCATGGCCGGCCGCGCCGCCATCATCCAGCCGCCCGTCAACCGCACGCGCTACAAGGTCATGCTGATGGGCCAGGCGGCGGGCGTGGCGGCCGCGCTCGCGGCTCGCGCCGGGACCACGCCTCGCGCCCTCCCTGTCGGCGAACTCCGGCAGGTGCTAGTGAACCAGTACCAGGTGCCGGTGGCTTGAAAGGAATGATCATGAAACGCCTGATTCTCGCGACGGTTGTCGGATGGCTCCTCCAGTCCACCCTCTGGGGCTGGTGGGACACGCAGGTCATGTCCGTCAAGGAAACGCCCCGGATCGCCGAAATCGAGGCCGAAAAGGCCGCCCCCGGGGGCGGAGCCGCGGTGTTGGACGATCAGCCCCCCTTCGGGCCCGCGGCCGGCGGAGGCAAGGCCGTGGAACTGAAACCCGGCGCCGGCTCGCTGACCTGGACCCTCCGGCTGGAGCCGTCCGTCTACAAGCTCCTGGCCATCGCCCGGGTCGCGAAGGCCGATCCCGTCGCCAATGGAACGCCCGAGTGGCCCCTGTCGGCCCGGATGACCGTCACGGGCCCCGGAGGCAAAGCCGTGGGCGACTGGTCCATGCCCGTCAACTACCTCAACACCTATTACGACACCGCCCGCATGCTGTTTCCCGCCCACGAGGCAGGCGACTATACCATCGTGTTCTCGACCACGGCCGCGTCCGGCGCGCCCCTGCTGGTGGACCGGCTTGAATTGCGCGACGAATTGGGGAACACCCTGAAGAAGGGGTTCAAGAAGGGCCGCTACCTCACCACCGAGGCCGAGCTGGCGCAACTGCGCAAGACGAAGGGCGGCCCGCCGCCCGGCCTGGAGCCGAAGCTCGACCCGACCGGCCGGGTGGGGCGGGTCGAGGCCTTCCGCAAGGCGTGGGGCGACTCCTACGCCAGCTGGAACACCCCGGAGCGCGGGCACTGGCCGGTCAAGGATCTGGACCAGGACTGCCTCGAGACCGGCGACCCGAGGAAGGCTCTGGAGGCCGCCCAGCTGCTGATCCGGGCGGCGGACTGGTACCCGGCCCTCGACTGGAGCGCGCAGATCACCAACGGGCTGGGCAACGTCTTCAGCCGTTCCATCCGCTTCACCTTCACCGCCGGTCGCTATGGCAAGATCCAGTATTCCGGCTGGGAGATCGGCTACCCCGACGGCTTCGCCAGGCTGTATGACGCGATCTTTCCGTTCATCGTTGAGAACGCCGACGAGCTGGCCGAGATGGCCCGCGTGCGCGTGCCCTGGATTAAAAAC
>JBIIYJ010000167.1:0-11410 GCA_044346855.1 Kiritimatiellia bacterium | reverse complement strand
GACCCAGCCCCAGCGCCTTTAACGCCGCCAGTTCATACCAGCCCATGAGGGAAGGCGAGGCGCCTTTCGCCAGGAGCGCGTCGAGCGCGTCTTCCAGCAGCGCGAACAGGTCGTCGTGCGGGATGCAGGGCGGCGTCACCTGGCTGGTGAAGTCGCAAAAGTAGGACGCGCAGGCCGCGGCCCGCCAGTCGGACCGGAAGAGATCGCGCGTGGCCAGCGCCGCGCATTCCTTCAGCACCAGCACCCGCGAGGCGCGCTGGTAGACCAGGACTTCGCAGGTGTAGAAAAGGTCGATCTGGCCCATGAAGATGCTGCGCGGGCGGTAGGCGCCCTTGGCGAGCAGCCAGATCCGCCCGAGCTCGCGGGTCAGGCAGTCCGCCATGAGGGAGGTGCGCGAGTAGGGCAGGATGCGCAGGATCACGCCGTCGGTCTTCACGATCATGGCGCGGCCGCTCCGAACGGCGCCAGCGGCTCCAGCAGTCCTTCGCCCGCCAGCCGGGCCAGCCAGCCCAGCTCGCGCCGCCGCATGCGCCGGCGCTGTGCGGGGGTGTCGTCCACCCCGCCCGTCAGGTGGTCGATCCCGTGGGCCAGGTAGAGCGCCAGCTCCCGGCCCGCGCCCCCGAAGCGGGGCCCCAGTTCGACGGCCCGCTCGGCGTTGACGATGATCTCGCCGCTCCAGCCGGGAAGGCCGGGCGCGGGCGCGTAGGTCATGGTGATGACGTCGGTCACCTCGTCCAGGCCGAACGAGGCCAGCTTGTAGGGCCGGATGCCCGCGTTGCCGGTGAAGACCACGTCCAGCCGCTCCCATTTGCCGGGATCGGCCGGCTCCGCCAGCTCCAGCAGGCGGCGGAGCAGGGCCTTGACGGCGGCGGGCGGAATGCCGCGCAGCCGGCGGGTCTGGTGCAGGGTCAGGTGGAGGGAATTCGTCATTGAGCGCTTTCTGCAAAGAGGATACTATGATCGCCGGCCAAATGGAAGCGCGGCGACGCGCGACCGGGAAGGATTATGGCGGCACCCAAAAAAACGGATCCCACGATTCTGGTCTGCTTCGGCAACGACACCTACTGGGTGGAGACCACGGCCCGCGACTATGTGGCGAAACTCGTGCCCGAGGAGAACCGGGTTTTCGGGCTCGACACGATCGACGGCCTGGTGGAATCGGGCAGCGCGGCCGCGCAGGTTCTGCGGAGCTGCCTCGGGTCGCTGGACACCGCGCCCTTTCTGGGCGGGTCTAAGGTGGTTTGGCTGAAGGGCGCGGCGTTTTTGGGCGCCTCGGGCCGGGCCACGCGCGGGCAGGAGGTCAAGGATTGCCTCGACCGCCTGACCGAGCTCGTCAAGAAGGGGCTGCCCCCGGGCGTGCATTTCCTGGTCACGGCCGCGGCGCTGGACAAGCGGTCGGCGTTCTACAAGGCCTGCGAGAAGGCGGGTGAGGCGCGCGAATTTTCGGTCACCGAGAAGAGCTACGAGATCGACCAGCAGGCGGCGGAGATCATCAAGGCCGCGCTGCGGGATGCCGGGCTGTCGGCAAGTGACGACGTGGTGACGGCGCTGGCCGAGCGCGAGGGTTGCGACACGCTCCAGATCCGCAACGAGGTGGAGAAGCTGCGGGTTTATCTGGGCGACCGCAAGAAACTGGAGCTGGCCGACGTGGAAGAGCTGGTCTGTCCGATCCGGGGCAGCCAGCCGTGGGATCTGGCGGACGCCATGGCGCAGCGGGATTTGGTGAAGTCGTTGCGGGTGTTGAATCGGCTGCTGGATCAGAAGACGGCCGGGGTTTACATCATGGCGATCCTGGAGGCCCGGTTCAAGGAGTTCCTGGTGTACCGTGAGGCGATGGACCGGGGCTGGCTGCGGACGGGCGGGGCCGGGCGGGCGTCGCCGTGGGAGCTGCCGGAGGAGATGGCGCTGCAGGTGGGGCAGATCCTGGGAAAGGATCCGCGGACGTTGCCGGGGTTTATCGTGAACCAGCGGGTGCGGCAGGCGTCGGCGTTCAAGAAGAACGAGATTTTGCGGATCCAGCGGCGGCTGCTGGAGGCCCATCGGATGCTGGTGACGGGCGTGGCGGAAGAGCAGTGGGTCCTCGAGATGATGCTGATCCGCATCTTGCGGCGGCCGGCGCCGCGGCCGGCGTAGTTGCCTGGAGTCGGCGGTCCCCCGCCGTGAGCGCCTGGTTGCGCGGGGTGGGTGACGGTTACGCGGTGCCGTTGCGGCGTTTCGGCGTAAACGGCCGGCCGCTTTTGGCCTGATCCGGGCTTTGGCTTAGGGTTCACGGCCCGGAAGGCCAGTTCACCCAGCCAAAGCCCGGCTGAGGCTCAAAATCGGCTCGGCCGTTTCCGCTGATCGAAACGCCGCAACTGACTTGCCATCGCGCGCCCTGGCCGAAGCGGCCTCGGGCGGCGCGCGAGGGGTTCCCGTTAAGCGCCCCATAATGACGTTCATGGAGTCGGCGGTCCTCCGCCGTGAGCGCCTGGTTGCGCGGGGCGGCGGCGGTTCTTCTGTAGCCGCGGGCGTTGACCGCGGGCAGGCCGGCGTCCGGCGGGTTTCGCGATGCCGTGAAGCGCCCCATAATGACGTTCATGGAGTCGGCGGTCCTCCGCCGTGAGCGCCTGGTTGCGCGGGGCTGTCTAAGCTTAGGGGTCAGGGTTCGGGGTTCAGGTTGAAGAAGAGGGGACCCCGAAGGACCGCTGGTGGAGCGAACGCTGAACCCGGAACGCGGTCAGCGCCCGCGTCTACAGAAGAGGGGGGTGGATGCGGGCCCGACGTTCATGGAGTCGGCGGTCCTCCGCCGTGAGCGCCTGGTTGCGCGGGGTGGGTCTGGAGCTTAGGCAAACCTGGTGCATTGCGGTGTCGCAGTAGCTCCCCCCTCCAGAATACATTGGCATATCTTCCCGAACCCTGAACCCCGAACCCCGAACCCTTCTTCACCTATCACTGAAACTGGCTAGACGCTTGACTTTTCCAGCGGTCCGTGTATCTTGTTTAGTCTGATTTGTTGAAGCCAACGTAGCTCAGTTGGTAGAGCAGCGCATTCGTAATGCGCAGGTCGTCGGTTCGATCCCGACCGTTGGCTCCAGTCGCCGGCTCAGGCCGGCAGCGTCTTGTCCGCCTCCTCGATCAACGCCAGCATGTCCCGCGCTTCGGCGGGATCCGGCGCGGCTTCCTTCCACACGGACTGCAGCAGCGCCGGGGTGGGCAGGTTCTCTTCCTTCTTCAGCAGGCGCACGGCCGCGGCCGCGCCGCTGGCATACCCCCTGGCCTCGATCCCGCGGGTGCGCGCCAGGCGCATGGTCCCGACCAGGCGGTCGTGCCACCCCAGCTTGCGGCGGGGATCCCGGATGATGCGGTCCACGGCGTCCCGAAGATGGGGATTGGCCATGCGGACCAGCAGGTCCTTGACATACGCCTTCCAGCCCGCGGCGGTGAACAGGGGGTCGAGCCCCTTGTATTTCGCCTGCAGCGCGAGGCCCGACTCCTCCAGGAACGCCTTGCGCGCGACCGCGAGGATGCGCTCGTCCGTGCCCGCCTCCGCCATGGTGGCGAAGCCGCGCAGCCAGCCGAGGTAGCCGATCAGGGCGTGGGTCGCGTTGTGGCCGTACAGCTTGGCTTCCTCGAACGGCAGCAGGTCGTCCTTCTCCTCGAAAACGCCGATGCCGCGGCGGAAGTCCGGCAGCGCGATGCGGGTGATGAGGATGCGGTTGAAGGCCTCCACGAGAAAGGCGCGGCCCGACCCCGAGGTGGCCGGCGCCAGGTCCTGCTCGCGGATCTGGGCGGGATCGGTCACCACGCCGCTCATCTTGCCGATGACCGTGTTGAGCAGCTGGCAGCGCGCGCCGATCGTTTCGGGATCCTCGTCGATTTTCCGGAGCAGGCACTCGTGCAGGATCTCGGCCGCGTGGTTGTTGTTTTCGGCCGTGTAGACGACGGCGGCGGGCAGGGCCGGATCGGCCACCTTGCGCGCGATGCCCTCCCCGAGCACGGCGGCCACGGACGCGGCTCCGCCCGCCTCGAAAAACTTCACGCTTGGCAGGGCGGTGGCCAGCTCGGAGGCCTCCGCGACGGCCGCGACGAGCGCGGCGCGGTCGGCCGCGACGTTGGGGTTGAAGATCTCCACGCCTTTCACGATATGGCGCTCGATGCCCGACTGCGTTGCCACGTTGACGGCATAGGAGCCCTTGTCGGCGCGGACGGCGCGGACCACGTCGTCCACCACCTCCGCCACCACGAGCCGGGTAAAGCGGCCCGAGCGGAACGCCTCGTCGAGGAAGAGGCCGGACTGGATGGCGCCGAAACCGAAGCCGACAAAGACGCGCGGGGTCATGGAGTCTCCTGATTGGGTTCAATGAAGGACGGGGGAACGAAGACGGGCGGGTGCAGGTAAAGGGGCGAGAGGGGGAGGGAGGGCAGGCCGCGGCGCAGGCGTTCGGCGGCCAGTTCGCCCAGGACGATGGCGGAGGGGATGACCGGGCGTTCCACCAGGCGGCCGCCGGCTTGCGCGGCGACCGGGGCGAGCAGGCCGGCCAGCGGGTCCCAGTCTGCCGTGCAAAGCGCCGCGCCGGCGGGGAGGCGGGCGGGGAGGTCGGCCGGCGGGTCGAGGTGGAATTCGCCGTCCAGGGAGACGAGCCCGTCCTGGAGGCGGAAGAGGCCCGACCAGATGCGCTGGCGGCGGCCGTCGCCGCAGACGAGGACGGAGTCGCAGCCGGTTTCGCGGGCGGCTTCGGCGGCGGCGGCCTCGGCGCTGGGGAGGCCGTAGACGGTCGCGGCGCCGGGCAGGGCCATGCCCTGGGCGCAGGAGATGGCCATGCGGAGGCCGGCGAACGAGCCGGGGCCGAGGCCGACGGCGTAGGTGTCGATGGCGCCGGCCGCGGTGGCCGTGTCGGCCAGCATGGCGCGGAGGGCGTCGAAAAGGGGGCGCGCGTGGTTGCGGCCGCCCGTCCAGGAGCGGGTGTCCAGGAGGCGGCCGTCCTTCCAGAGCGCGGCGCTTTCCACGCCGGCGGAGGCTTCGAGGGCGAGCAGGGTCATGGCGTATCCGCTTCGAGATTCAGCCAGGCCAGCTCCCGGGGGCTGAGGCGGAGGAAGACGGACTCGCAGGAGCTGCGCAGTTCGGGCAGGGAGAGCGGGCCGATGAGGGGAAGGGTGGTGTTCGGCTGCCCGAGCACGTAGGCCAGCGCGATCTGGATGGCGGTGACCCCGTGGCGGGCCGCCAGCGTCTTGGCGCGCGCGAGCCGCTCGAAGTTGTCCTCGCTGTACCAGCAGCGGACCAGGTTCGGGTCGCTCCGGTCCTCCGGGTCGGCGCGGGCGAAGAAGCCCGAGGCCTGGCTGGACCAGGGCAGCAGCGGCAGGCCGGTGCGGGCGAACCAGAGGCGCGAATTGGGGTCGGAGGAGGAGACCGTGCCCTCCCAGGGCGGCTCCAGGAGGCGGGCCAGGCTGAACTGGTTGCTGATCACGGCGAACCCGTTGAGGCCTCGGGCGCGGGCGTAGGCGTTGGCGGCGTCCACGCGGGTCAGGTTCCAGTTGGAGGCGCCGAAGACGCCGATGCGGCCGGCCCGCTGGTGCTCGTTGAGAACTTCGATGAACTCGCCGACCGGCACCTCGATGTTGTCGCGGTGCAGCATGTAGATCTCCACGTGGTCCGTCTGGAGCCGGTCGAGGCTCTCCACGAGCTGGCGGGTGGTCCACTCCGGCGAGCAGAAGGGGGGGTGGGCGCCCTTGGTGGCCAGCACGATGCGGTCGCGGATGCCGCGGCGGGCGATCCAGTGGCCCAGGATCTGTTCCGATTTTCCGCCGCCGTAGACGAACGCCGTGTCGAAGGCGTTGCCGCCGCGCTCGATGAACTCGTCGTAGAGCGAGAAGGCGACGGCGGGCTGGTTCAGGCTCATGGTGCCCATGACGAGCTGGGAGACGTCCTTGTCCAGGCCCGGGAGCCGGCGGCTGGGGATGAAGGCGCCCTTGCGGACGCGCAGGGGGCGGCCGTGCACGGGCAGGCGCATGTGCTCCGGCTTTTCGGCGTCGTATTCCATCCGGATCGCCTGGCGCCAGCGGTCCATGGCGCGCATGTTGCCGAGGGTGTCGTCCCACTTCATGGCCGGGGCCTGGCGGGAGCGCAGGAAGGAGGCCACGGTGTCCGCCTCGATCGTGAAGAGCGGGCGGTCGGAGTGGACCGGGATGACCCGGGTCTCCTTCTCGTCGTAGCGGCGCAGCTCGAGGACGCGCGGGTCGCCCTCGGCGGCCCAGGGCTTGAGCATGCGGAGCCAGCCCTCGGTGCCGTAGATCGTGACGTCGTTCTCCTGGGCCAGGCGGATGCCGCAGGTGAGCTGGGCGCAGATGTCGCCGGGGAAGCGCATGGTGGCGACCGCCAGCTCGTCGACCCGGGTGGCGCCGATGACGCCGGAGCCGGCCACGTCGATCGGCTCGGCGAATTCGTGCTGGCGGGCGACGCCGGCGACGAGGCGGGCGAGGGAGACGCAGTAGCAGCCCAGGTCGAGGATGCCGCCCCCGCCGAGGGCGTTGCTGAAGATGCGGGAGTCGGGGTTGACGTTGGCGCGGAAGCCGTAGGTGGCGCGGATGAGGCTGACCTCGCCGATGGCCTTCTGCCAGATCAGGTCGCGCACCCGGGCGATCTGGGGGTGGCAGCGGTACATGAAGCCTTCCATGAGGAAGACGTCGTTGCGGCGGGCGGCCTCGATGACGGCCATGGCCTCGGCGTAATTGAGCGTGAGCGGCTTTTCGCAGAGGATGTGCTTGCCGGCCTCGGCCGCGCGGATGGCCCAGGCCGCATGCTGGGGGTGGGGCGTGGCGATGTAGACGGCCGTGACGCCGGGGTCGTCGAGCAGCGCCTCGTAGGAGCCGTGGCAGCGGATGCCCGGCCAGGCGGCCCCGAAGGCGTCGGCCGATTCCTGCCGCCGGCTTCCGACCGCAGCCAAAGAGCCGGTGCCGGAAACGGCCAAAGCCTTGGCGAACACCTGGCCGATGCGGCCCGTGCCGAGGATGCCCCACAGTAGTTTTTCGCTGGTGATCATGTCCGGTTCGGACTCCGGGTTCGGGTTAGATAGGCGGACGTGCTGTAACCGTCGACGAGCGGGCAGAACGCCACCCGCCCTCCCCAGCGGGCGAGCAGCTCTTCCTCGTGGCGCACCCGCTCGGGCTCGCGCGAGCCGCCCTTGATGTGAAGGGGCGGCTTCAGGCGGGCCAGCAGGGCCAGCGGCTCGTCCTCGTCGAAGGCGTAGACCTCCGCCACGGAGCGCAGCGCCAGGAGCGCGGCCCGGCGGAAGGCGAAGGGGAAGACGGGGCGGGTCGGCCCCTTGTAGCGGCGGATCGAGGCGTCGCTGTTGATCAGCAGCGTCACGGGCCCGGCCAGCCTGGCGGCCTGGTCGAGGAACCGCAGGTGGCCGATGTGGAGGATGTCGAAGCAGCCGTTCACCGTGGCCGCGGGCGGGGGGCCGGCGGGCAGGGGCGCCGCCTCGTCGGCGAACGGGGCCGGGACCGCCACCGGGGTCCGGCCGTCGCGGGCCGCGGCCTGGATGTCGGCGGTCCGGCAGCCGGGGAGGAACGGGAGTTCCTTTTTATGGGCCGACAGCCGGGCCGCCGCCAGGGCCGCGGGGCCATCGCCGGGAAGGGGGCAGCCGGCCCAGGTGTAGGGGGCGAGGGCCCGGAGGAGGGCTTCCGCCTCGGCGGGGCGGCCGGGGGCGAGGGCGGCGGGGTGGCGGAGGAAGGAGGCGAAGGCGAGGCGGTCGGCGAGGGGGTAGGCGGAGCCGCCCCGGGCGGCCTGGGAGGGGGCGGCGCCGTCGTCCTCGACCACGACCACGAGGGCGGTTCCCGGCGCGGAGGCCAGGTTGAGGGCGGCGAGGTTGCCGGGCTGGAGGATCTCGAAGGTGCCGGCCACGACCGTCACGGCCCCGGGCGCCGCCGGCAGGCCGCGGCGCCAGGCCGCGGCCTCCGCGGGCGTGTTCAGCAAGGTTGGCATCCTCTCGGGTGGCATGCCGCTCAATTTATACGAACACGCGGCGAAAGAAAAGCATTCTGTCGGAATGGAAAATGCTGATTGCGCGAGGGGCGGGCACTATGTCATATTCAGCGCTTTTAACCCGGTCGGAAAGGAACAGCGTCATGAAACTCGGCGTCAGCTCGTACAGCTTCAGTCAGTTGGTCGGCAAGGGACAGATGACCCAGATCGAGGTCATCGCCAAGGCCAAGGAGATCGGGTTCGACGTGCTGGAATTTTCAACGCTGGCGTGCCCCAAGGGCGAGACGCCGCTCCAGTTCGCCCCCCGGCTGAAGGCCGAGTGCGACCGGGTCGGGATCCCGGTGGCCAATTACACGATCGGGGCGGATTTCCTGAACGGCAGCGGCGGCGACTGGAAGGCGGAGGTCGAGCGGCTGAAGGACGAGGTGCGGGTGGCGAAGATCCTGGGCGCGCCGGGCATGCGGCACGACGCGACCCGCGGGTTCGTGGCGCCGTTCAAGGGGCCCCACGGGTTCGACGACGCGCTTCCCACGCTGGCGAAGGGCTGCCGGGCGATCACGGAGTTCGCGGCCGACCTGGGCATCCGGACGATGGTGGAGAACCACGGGTTTTTCTGCCAGGACAGCGAGCGGGTGGAGAAGCTGGCCAACGCGGTGAATCATCCGAACTTCGGGCTGCTGGTGGATATGGGCAATTTCCTGTGCGCGGACGAGGCGCCGCAGCTGGCCCTGGGCCGGGTGATGCCGTATGCCTGCCACGTGCACGCGAAGGACTTTCATGTCAAGCCGGGCACGGCGCCGAATCCGGGCGCGGGCTGGTTCCGCTCGCGCGCGGGGAATTTCCTCCGCGGGTCCATCATCGGCCACGGCGATGTGCCGATCGCGCAGTGCCTGGGCATCATGAAGCGGGCCGGCTATGACGGCGTGCTGTCCATCGAGTTCGAGGGCATGGAGGATCCCATCAAGGGCATGACCGTCGGCCTCGAAAACCTCCGCCGCTATGTGGCGGAAGCGTAGGGGTCAGTTAACAGTGATCAGTGATCAGTGAACAGTGATCGGTGATCGGGTGGTCAGTGGTCAGTGGACCTTACTGACCGCAATGACCTCATTGACCGATCACTGATTACTGGTCACTTTATTCCCGAACCCTCGTCTTTTCTTTTCCCTTTTTCGAATTTCGGCTATCCTATCGCGCAATGAGGCGAATTGACCCAACCTGGTGGGCCCGGTGGTTTTTCATTTCAACCGCCTTGCTGGTCCTCCTGGTTGTGGTTCCGTGCACGTTATCGCTCATCAAGCAGCGGTATCTTCAAACCTCCTCCTTTTTCTGGGTGAATGCCAGCTTCTGGACGCCCACCGCCGGCGGACTGATCTGCGGCTTTTTGTGGATGGTGATTGTTGCCGGACTCGCGCCCGACCGCAAGATAGCCGCCGCCGCAATCACGTTTCCGCCTGGAGCCTGGCTGGCCTGGCAGCTGATCGGCGAAACCCGCTTTCACATTGCTGATCATGCTGGATACGACTGGCTGACCCGCGTTCCTGTTTTTGTATCCTGGTGGGCAGGCCTCCTGGGACTTGCCGTCATGTGGTTCATTGTTAAACGCAGGCCGTCTCCCGGGCGGTCCAAGCTGCCGCCACGCCGTGTCCGCGATTATGCGGCGCTGGGATTGAGTGTCGTGTTGCTTTGCGGCCTGGTCCTGCCCGCAGTCGTGATGATGGCCCAATGGGCGCTTTATCACGCGGCGGTGCACGCGTTCAAGGTCGGACCCGACGCCAAGGCCCTGCGGTGCGTTCAGCGGCTCGACGCGGTAACGGGTTTCGATCTCGAATGGACGCCGAGCCGCATCCTGAAACGCATACCTTCGGGCTTCAATCTTGACGACAAGCTGTTCGGCTGTCCCTCATGCCGCCAGGTGGGCACGCCCCTGATAGAATTCGCCGCGAGGAGTGGACGCGTCGAGACGGTCAGGTGGATGGTCGGCCGGCGGGGCGGCGTTGAAATGTGGAATGACCGGGGTCGGAGCCTGCTGGACGCGGGCGTCTTTTCGGGGAACCCTGATCTGGTTGATCTTCTAATCGAGCGGGGGGCGGACGTGACGGCCGGGGACCGTATGGCGGGCGGCGTCCTGAATTATGCCGTCCTGGCAAAGGCTCCTGTCGCCATCCTGGAGCGATTGCTGAAGGCGGGCGCGGCTGTCAATGGCGGATCGGGGGTACGGATGACGCCCCTGGATTGCGCGCACATATGGGAGCCTTACGCGATTCCCTTGCTCAAGGCTCACGGCGCGACGAATATCCTCGTGCGTGATCATTTGATTCCCATCGAGAGCGATAAGACATTGTATCTTTTTGAAGGAACTTCATTCGGGATCCGCCTGCCGGAAGGATTTGCGCCCTGGAACCGGCTTCAGGCCTCGGCGGATTACAGGGCCTGGGAAGTTCGAAATGAGGCCTGGTCCTCCCTAACCTTTCAACTTGGCAGGGAGGCAAAGCCGAAGGGCCTGAGCACGACCTTCGCGGGATTCGCAGCGGTCGTCGCGTATGGGGAGGACCGGGAAGTCACAACCCTTTCGATCGCCTTTGATACATCCGGCGCCACGCGCGAGGAGATGGAAAAAGCCGGCAAACCGCCCAGGTATGATGCCATCCTCCAGTACAAGGCCTACAGCCGGAAAGACAGGAAAATCCTTGAGGACGGGGTGCATTCGTTTTTTGACCTAAACAACAGTTCCATCTCCAACCGGCTTAATTTTGAAACAATGAAATAGGAAATAGGCCCTATGCCGCTCCCTTTGAAAATATTAATGAAAAGATAGATGACTTCATGATGGAGTTTCAGGCTACGCCACTTTTGTCTCCTTGACTTCGACCGCCAGACGCAAGCCGGCGCTTTTTAGAATCGAAGCCAGGCTGGAAAGTTGAGGATTACCTTTTCCGGAGAGCATCCGATACATGCTTTCCCGGTTCAGGTGGGCTTTTCTGGAAATGCGAGCCATTCCTTTAGATTCGGCTATGTCGCGAAGCGCCAATAAAAAAGCTTCCTGAGACCCCTCTTCAAGAGCGGCGTTAAGATAGGCAGCAGCCTCTTCGGGATCAGTCAGGTCCCGAATAAGCCCCTCTTTGTAACTGGTTGTCGTTTTGCTCATGATGTTCTCCGCTTATAGGAGTGCCAAAATAGTTTTGCCTTCTCGATGTCCCTCGCCTGCGTTCGTTTGTCTCCGCCGCATAGCAAGATGACCAAGACATCTGCATTTTGCCCGAAATAGGCACGGTACCCCGGACCAAAGTCCATTCGGAGTTCCATGACGCCTTCCCCTACGGGCTTGCAGTCTCCGAAGTTTCCAAGGCGAACCCGATTGAGCCTGACCCGTATCCTGGCTCGTGCTTGAATATCTTTCAGGGAGTGAAGCCAGTCCCGGAAGGGATTGTCTCCCGCTTCTGTCAGATACTC
>JBIIYJ010000166.1:0-11440 GCA_044346855.1 Kiritimatiellia bacterium | reverse complement strand
TGTGGGCCAGCATCGGCTCGCCCGTGATGTCCCCGACGGCAAAAATCGAGGGCTCCGCCGTCCGCCGCTGGCCATCGACATCCACGAAGCCCCCCGGGGTGATGCGGGCGGCTGTCTTTTCGAGCCCGACCTCGCGGGTCAGCGGCTTGCGGCCAACGGCCACCAGCACCTTGTCGAACAGCCCGTCGCCCGCAGAGGCGCCTTCCAGTTCCACCCGGATCCCTTCCGGAGTCACGGCCATGCTCTTCACCTTCGTGCCGGTCAGCACCGCTTCCATCTGGGCGCGAAGGCGTTTCTCGAGGTGCCGCACCAGTTCCCGGTCGGCCTCGGGCAGGATGGCCGGCATCATTTCCACGAGCGTGACCCGGGAGCCCAGCGAGGCGTATACCTGCCCGAGCTCGATGCCGATATAACCGCCCCCGATGACCAGCAGGCGCGGGGGAACATCGGTTGGATCGAGCGCTTCGCTGGAGCTCATGATGTTCGGGGAGGCCGGCGCGCCGGGAATCAGGGCCGGCTGGGAACCGGTGGCCACGATGGCCTGGCCGAAGGGTTGGTCGAACGGGGCGCCTTCATTCGGGGTGATGCGCGCCGTGTGCGGATCGAGCAGCTTGGCCAGGCCCCGGACATAACGGATTTTCCGCGCGCGGACGATCTGGCCCAGGCCGCGCGTCATCTGTATCACGACTTCCTGTTTCCATTCGCGCAGGCGATTCACGTCGATGGCCGGCTTGCCGAGTGTTACCCCCCAGACGGGCGCCTGCTCGACCTGATGGAGGAAGTCGGCCACATGAAGGAGTGCCTTGGAGGGGACGCATCCGCGGTAGAGGCAGACGCCTCCGGGGTCCGCCTCAGGGTCGACCAGCGTGACGGAGAGTCCCAGTTCGGCGGCGCGGAAGGCGGCCGGATAACCGCCGGGGCCGGCGCCGATGACCAGCAGATCGCAGCTTTCGGGCGGAGGCATGGCTTATCCTTTCAGCACCAGGCGGATGGGTTCCTCGAGCGACTCGGTGAGCCAGCGCAGGAAGCGGACGGCGTCCGCCCCATCGTTGATCCGGTGGTCGTAGGAGAGGGTCAGCGGCATCAGGGACCGCGCCTTGAACCCGTCGCCTTCCGGAACCGCCTCGAGTCGGGCGCGGCCCACCGCCAGAATGGCGGCTTCCGGCCAGTTGACGATGGGGATCAGCGCGTCGCCGCCAAGGGCTCCGGCGTTGGTGATCGTGAAGGTGCCGCCCTGCAGGTCGTCGGCCGCGAGCTTGCCTAGGCGGGCCCGGTCCGTCAGCCGCGCCAGGTCGATCGCCAGCTCGGTCAGGTTCTTGCGGTCCGCATCGCGGATGACCGGCACCAGCAGGCCGCGCTCCGTGTCCATGGCCACGCCGAGGTTGATGAATCGCTTATAGATGAGCTCGCGCCGTTCCATGTCGACGCTGGCGTTGAAGCGGGGGAAAGCCTTCAGCGCGCCGGCCACGGCCTTGAGCAGGATGATCGTCAGGCTCAGGCGGCCGCCGGCCTTCTCCACCTCATCCTTGTGCCGCAGCCGCAGGGCTTCGATCGCGGTCACGTCCGCCCGCGCGAACTGGACGGCATGCGGGATGAGGGCCCAGGCCTTGGCCATGTGCTGGGCGGTCGCGCGGCGAACCGGGCTCATGGCCTCGCGGCGGACCTCTCCCTGGCGGGGAAAATCGGGGAGGGCGGCCGGCGGCATTTGTCCCTCTTTTCGCTCTTCCGGCCGGGCTTCCGGCTTGGCTTTGGCCCGGACGTCGGCCTCGAGGAGGCGGCCGTTCGGGCCCGTCCCGGCGATTCCGGCCAGCTCCACGCCCAGTTCGCGGGCGAGCCGGCGGACGGACGGGGCGGCGGGCAGCGGTTCGGAAGACGGCCGGGCGGAGGCTTCGCCGGGCGGGGGGGCGGCCGGAGGCGGAGCGGATTCGGGCAGGGGGCCGGGAACGATTTCGGGGGCGGCCGCCTCGGCCTGGGAGGAGAGTCTCACGGGTTTGGCTTTCGGCGCTTCGGCCGGTTTTTCGGCAGCGCCTTCGCCTTCGGCAGCGCCTTCCGTTTTCACGCGGAACAGCGGCTGGCCCACCATGACCTCGTCGCCAGCCTTGACCAGGATCTTTTCCACGAGTCCTTCCACGGTGGAGGGAATTTCCAGGACGGCCTTTCCCGTTTCAAGTTCAACAACGCCCTGGTCGCGGGCCACCTTGCCGCCTTCGGTGATCAGCACCTTGGTGACGGTGCCAGAGTGGATGTTCTCGCCCAATTCCGGGACTTTGAATTCCTGAGACATGGAGGATGCCTTTCTGTCAGACGCCCGCCGGGTCGGGTTTGTCGGGCTCGATTTCCAGCAGGCGGACCGCGGCGGCCAGCTTCGCCGGGTCGTAGCCGCCCTCCTGGGCCAGCGCATGCAGGGCCGCCAGCGCGATGTGGGGGGCATTGACCTCGAAAAAGGCGCGAAGGTGCTCGCGGCCGTCGCTGCGGCCGAAGCCGTCGGTCCCGAGCGAGGTCAGCCGGCCGGGCAGCCAGGAGGCGATCGACTGGGGCAGCAGCTTGAGGTAGTCGGTGGCGGCCACGAACACGCCCTTGGCTGGGCCGAGCGCCTGGCGGAGGTAGGGGAGGCGGGGCTTTTCGGCCGGGTGCAGCCGGTTCCAGCGCTCCGCGGCCAGCGCATCGCGGTGCAGCTCCTTGTAGCTGGTCACGCTCCAGACGTCCGAGCGCACGCCGAACCGCTCCTGGAGGAGGGTCTGCGCCGCCACCGCCTGGTTGAGGATGGCCCCGCTGCCGAACAGGTGGACCTTGACATCCTTTTTCGAGCCGTCAAGCGGCACCTTTAATCGGTACAACCCGCGGAGGATGCCTTCCCGGACGTCGCCGGGCATGGGCGGCTGGAGGTAGCTCTCGTTCATGATGGTCAGGTAATAGAGTTCGTCGCGCTGCTCCGTGAACATGCGGCGGATTCCCTCCTGGACGATCGCCGCGAGCTCGTAGGCGTAGGCGGGGTCGTAGGCCCGCAGGCTCGGGTGCGGGTAGG
This sequence comes from Kiritimatiellia bacterium, assembly GCA_044346855.1. GTDB lineage: Bacteria > Verrucomicrobiota > Kiritimatiellia > CAIKKV01 > CAIKKV01 > CAIKKV01. The sequence continues at coordinate 8,415 of JBIIYJ010000166.1, read as the reverse complement.
CCAGCACGTGGCTGTTGCCGTCGCAGTGCTGCAGCCCCTCGCCGGCCAGAGTGGTGCGGCCGGACGTGCCGCCGATCAGGAAGCCCCGAGCCCGGATGTCGCCCGCCGCCCAGGCCAGGTCGCCCACGCGCTGGAGGCCGAACATGGAGTAGAACATGAAGAAGGGGATCATGTTCAGCTGGTGGCTTGAATAGGCCGTTCCGGCGGCGATGAAGCTGGCGAGGGAGCCGGCCTCGGTGATGCCCTCCTCCAGGAGCTGGCCGTCGCGCGCCTCGCGGTAATAGAGCAGGTTGGCCTTGTCGATGGGCTCGTAGAGCTGGCCGGTGTGGGAGTAGATGCCGATCTGGCGGAACAGGGAGTCGAGCCCGAAGGTGCGCGCCTCGTCGGGGATGATGGGCACCACCAGGCGGCCGAGGCCGGGATCCTTGAGCAGCTTGGCGAGCAGGCGGCCGAAGGCCATGGTGGTGGCCACCGGGCGGTCGCCGCTCCCCTCGTTGAATTCCGCGAACAGCGAGTCGTCGGGCGGCGGGAGGGGCGGGCAGGAGGGGCGGCGGGAGGGCAGGAAGCCGCCCAGCGCCTTGCGCCGCTCGTGGAGGTAGATCATCTCGGGGCTGTTCCCGGCGGGCTTGTAGAACGGGAGGTCGGCGATCTCTGAGTCCGAGACCGGCACGGAGAAGCGGGTGCGGAATTCGCGCAGTTCGTCCTCGTTCAGCTTTTTCTGCTGGTGGGTGATGTTGCGTCCCTCGGCGGCCTCGCCGAGCCCGTAGCCCTTGATCGTGCGGGCCAGGATGACGGTGGGCTGGCCCTTGTGCGCGACCGCGGCCTTGTAGGCGGCGTGAATTTTCTCGGGGTCGTGGCCGCCCAGCCGCATGCGGCCGAGCTGCTCGTCGGACAGGTCCTCGACCATCTTGAGCAGCCGCGGGTCCTTGCCGAAAAAATGGGAACGGACGTAGGCGCCCCCGCGCACGGTAAGGTTCTGGTGCTCGCCGTCCACCAGCTCGCCCAGGGCCCGGAGCAGGAGGCCGTCCGCGTCGCGGGCCAGGACCCGGTCGAACTCCGTTCCCCACAGCACCTTGATGACGTTCCAGCGCGCGCCGCGGAAAATCGACTCCAGCTCCTGCACGATGTTGCCGTTGCCGCGTACCGGTCCGTCGAGCCGTTGCAGGTTGCAGTTAATCACGAAGATGAGGTTGTCGAGCTTCTCGCGGCCCGCGAACCCGACCGCGCCCAGAGCTTCGGGCTCGTCCGTTTCGCCGTCCCCGACGAAGCACCACACCTTGCGGTCCGTGGCGGGGACGAGGCCGCGGTCGGCCAGGTAGTGCTGGAAGCGGGCGTCGTAGATAGCCTGGATGGGGCCGAGCCCCATGGAGACGGTGGGGAATTGCCAGAAGTCCGGTTTCAGGAACGGGTGGGGGTAGGAGGGCAGCCCCGGGCCGGGGTGGCATTCGTGCCGGAAGTTCTTGAGCTCCTCGACGGAGATCCGGTTTTCGAGAAAGGCGCGGGCGTAGTTGCCGGGCGAGGCGTGGCCCTGGAAGTAGACGTGGTCGCCCCCGTTGATCGCGGGTCCCCGGAAGAAGTGGTTGAAGCCGACCTCGTACAGCTTGGCCTGCGAGGCGAAGGTGGAGATGTGGCCGCCGATGCCTTCCTCCGCGCGGTTGGCGCGCACGACCATGGCCATGGCGTTCCAGCGCACGATGCTGCTGATGCGCCGCTCGAGCGCGCGGTTGCCGGGGTAGGGCGCCTGGGCCTCGGGGGGGATCGTGTTCCTGTAGGGCGTGTTGACGCCGGCGGGAAGCTGGATGCCGGAGGTGGAGGCGCGTTCCTGGAGGGCCTGGAGCAGGCTGCGCACCCGGTCCGGCTGGCCTTGCCGGATGACGTAATCCAGCGATTCGAGCCATTCCCTGCGCTCGATGGCCAGTTCCCGGTCGCGCTCCTGTCCGGCCACGGCGGTTTGATCGGTGGTGCCTGTCGTGGTCATGCCCGCCACTGTGGCAGGCGGCGCGCGGCTTCCCTATCCGGTCCGGACGGAGATTGTCGTTCGCATATCCTTAGGTTGATCCGTCCCAGGCGGATTCGTCGGGAAAGGTTTCATCCGGCATGGGGCGCTCCCAGGAGGGCGTGTCGCCGTCCTGCGCCCACCAGCGGGCGCGGCGTTCGCGCAGTTCCCAGATGACGGTGCGGATGGTGTATTCGGACGCCGGCCCGCCGGGGGCGACCGGTTCGCCGAATCCGCACACGTTGCCGCGGACGGGATCGCGGAACTGGATGAACCGGCGCATGGCCTCGAAGGTCGGCCGCCGCCGCGCCTCGTCCATCAGGCCGTTCATCAGTTCACGACGCGCGTCCTGCTTGGCCCAGTAGCATTCGTCCAGGTTTCCGGCCGGCAGGCCGCGGGCGGCCACGGAGGCGGCCCGCCGCCCCGCCACGTAGGCGTGCATGCCGGGCTCCTCGGCCGTCATGGCGGTCACGAAGCCGAAGCCGTCGGGCGACCAGCGCACGCCGATGCGGCAGGCGCTTTTTTCGATCATGGCCGTGCGCCGGTTGCGGTCGGCGACGAGCAGGTTGCCGGGCCCCCAGAACAGGGTGTAGCGGGTCAGCAGGTCGACCGTTTCATCCGCGCTCCGGCAATAGCGGCTCACGAGGCGGTAGACCGGCGCGGGGAACAGCTCGGGGGACAGCTCGTCCATGAACAGGCCCGAGGAGACGCCGCCCATGAAGACGTGCTCGTTGTGGGCGGGCCAGCATGGCCTGGAAAAAAGCTGGCGCGGCGTGGAGTCCAGGTTGTTGGCGGCCAGCGGGCCGCGGTCGCTGGCGGGAAAGAAGATCCAGCTGCAGTTGGCCTTTCCGAGGGGGGATGCCGCCGGGGCGGGCTTGGACGCGATGAACCGGTGATAGTAGGCGTAGCCGGAGATGTAGGCCGCAAGCTCGAGGTCGGTCAGCCCGGCCCCCTCCTGGTAGCCGCGGTTTTCCGCCAGCAGCAGCTCGCGCATTCCGCGCAATTCGGGATAGCGGCTCAAATCGGGGACAGCCGAATGCCGCTCCCGGTGAAAGCGGAGCAGGTCGCGGCTGGACTCGTCCAGGGAGGCGGAGCCGCGGTCGCGCAGCAATTCGAGGCGCAGTTCCACCATGTTGCGGACCTGGGCTGGATCCGCTTTCGCGCCCGCGAGGGCCTGTCCGTGCCATTCGGCTGTTGTCCACATGGGGAGAGTCCTTTTTAGTCGAGCGAGGCGAGGAAGTCGGGGGTCACGTGGGCCGCGTGGACGTGGCAGACGCTGTAGCGGTCGGCGTTGAAGATGACGCGGCGGTTGTCGGCGGTCAGGTAGGGGTGGGGGTGGGAGCAGGCGGCCCCGCCGCCCTGGGCTCCGCAGTCGGCGAGGAGGACGGCCGATTTCCCGGTGGCGATGTTGCCGACGACGAGCTCGATGCGGCCGGGCAGGCCGCGGCAGTAGCAGTCGCAGACGAAGTAGCGGCCGTCGCGGGAGACGTTGACGTGGTTGAAGCGGTGATCGGGCGCCGGGAAGCCGCGCGGGGCGGGGTCGTCCGGCCCCACGGTGAAGAAGTTGCCGCCGGGGAAGCGGGCGTCGAGCGCGCCGGGGGTGCGGACGTCCTTCCAGCCGTAGGAGACGCTGACGCCGATCCGGTCCGTGCCGGCGAGCCAGGAGGAGTGGCCGGTGGTGCCGGAGGTGAAGGGCTCGCCGATGGCGAGGGGGCGGGGCGTGCCGGTTTCGAGGTCGAGGATGAAGTGGGTGGCGCCCTTGAACGGGGTCTCCGTTTTGCGGGGGATCCACTCGTGGTTGCGGGACTGGCCCCGGTTGTGCTGGACCAGCAGGGTGCGGCCGTGGACGGGGTTGGCCTGGACGTGGCAGAGAATTTCGGGACAGCGGTAGAGGGTTTCGATGGAGCCGTCCCGGAGGTCCACGCGGACGAGGGCGGTGTGGAAGTCGGGCTCCGGCAGGGCGCCGATGAGGTAGCGGCCGTCGGGGGTGGAGGTATCGAGCACCATCTTCGCGGGGAGGGTCCAGGGGAAGAGGATGTCGCGCTCCAGCGTGGCGAGGTTGAAGCGGACGAGGCGCCGCTGGCCGTCGAGGTAGTGGAGGAGGCCGCTGTAGCCGGCGGTGGCGACGAAGATGCTCTGCACCTCGCGCTCGACCAGGGCGAGGCGGAGGGTCTGGAGGTCGATGACGCACAGCTCGGAGGGCGGCATGCGGGGGTCGGCGTAGGGCGAGCGGAGGATGGCGATGCGGCGGCCGTCGGGGGAGGTGTAGGGCTGTTCGCAGTAGATGTTGATGTTGGACATCACGGCCGAGGTGAGGCGCGTGATGAAGGTGCCGGTTGCCGGTTCGGCCGGCAGGTCGCAGGCTTCGCTCATCCAGTCCAGAGTCATGGTTGCCATGCGCGACAATCTAGCATCCGCCGGCCCGGTCCGCCAGTTGAAAAGCCCCCGGAAAAACCCCGTGCTTCGCCCATCCGGAATAATGACGGGCGCATTGCAGTACAGTCGGGATTTTGCCAGTCTGGCGCGAAGCCGATTTGGAGTGCGGCGGCTTGACGCCGCTTTGCTGGCGCCGACTGGACGCGACATTAAACGACTGGGGCCCGCTTCAAGCCGACACGCTCAGGAGGCATATCGACAAGCGCGCAGGGCAGCCGCATCGCAGAAAGCGGCGTCAAGCCGCCGCACTCCAAATTGAAGATCTGTCGATCACCGAGACACTGCAATGCGCTGCGGCGGTATTGACTTGACCTGCGCAGGGTCATTCTAATATGATTTCGTATATGCCCCGTTTTCATCCAGGAGAGCGCATGAACAAGAGCCTTTTTCGTCTGTCCCGATTTTGGATTATCCTGCTGGTGCTTGCAGGCGCCGCTGGCACGGGTTTTGGGAAGGAGCCGCCGGCGCAGCCCCGCATTTCCCGGATCGCGAAGGGCACAAACCTGGTCATCACCGTCCGCGTCCCCGGCGGCTGGCAGTCGGTCACACTGGAAAGCCGCAAGGCCCCGGGTCTTGGCGCCTGGGTTCCCCGCGCGGTCCTCCGCGCCAAGCCCGTCCCGGCCAAAGTCGCCTTCCAGATGGCGCTCTCAAACACCGGCCTGGTCTGGCGGGTGCGCGGGGAGCGCAAGTCCTCCTACCCCCTCTCGTTCTTCGCCGGCCCGCGCGCCTTCCCCCGCCGCCAGTCCAGCCTGTGGCGGGCCGGACCCGGCCTGGGCATCGCGTATGCGCTGCGCGGCGACGGGAACCCGGAGCTCGACTCCGGCGTGCCCTCGCCCCAGTCGCGGCAGGTCAGCGAGTCGGACATCTGGAAGAAGACCGGCGACACCCTTTACGTTTTCAACCAGTACCGGGGCTTGCAGGTGATCGACCTGAGCAGTCCCGACGCCCCGGCGCTCCGCGGGGAGCTGAGCCTGCCCGCCGTGGGCGAGCAGATGTATGTTCTCGATTCCACCCGCGTGGCCCTGCTCGCGCGCGAGCCCGCCGCCTACGACCAAAGCCGGCTCCTGATCGTCGACGTATCCGGCGCCGCCCCGGCGCTCGTCGCCTCCCTGCCGCTCGAGGGCGCGATCACCGAAAGCCGGCTGGTGGGCTCGGCCCTCTATGTCGCCCTGCAGCGCTGCGTCGAAGTGGCCGCGCCCGGCGTCACGGAATGGCAGGTCGGCACGGCTGTGGTGTCCGTCGACCTCTCCGCGCCGGCCGCCCCGGTCGCGCGTTCCGAAAAATGGTATGTTGGCGAAGGAACGGCCGTAATGGCCACGGACCGTTTCCTTTTCCTGGCCCTGCAGGGAGCCGGGGAGGGCGATTCGACGACGCTGAAGGTCCTCGACATCACCGCGGCCGACGGAACCCTGGCCGAGTTGGCGACGTTCCCGGCGGCGGGCCGCATCGGCGACAAGTTCAAGATGAACCTGTCCGGGACCGTATTCTCAGCCTTTTCCGAGTCTTTCCAAGCGCCCCCGCCCGGGGACGAGTCCGAGCCGGGATCATGGCTCACGACGCTGGAAACCTTTTCCCTGGCCGAACCCACGAACCCCGTGCCCTTGGGGCGGCTGGAGCTCGCGCCGGGCGAGCGCCTGTTCGCCACCCGGTTCGACGGCTCCCGCGCCTATGCCGTCACCTTCGAGCAGGTCGACCCACTGTGGATCGTGGACCTGGCGGACCCGGCCCATCCCGCCGTGGCCGGCTCGGTGGAGGTCCCGGGCTGGTCCACCTACATCCACCCGCTCGGCAACCGTCTCGTGACGGTGGGGGTGGAGGATGGAAAGACCGCTGTCTCGCTCTTTGATGTGGGCGATCCGGCCAAGGCGAAGCTGGCATCCCGCGTCCGCCTGGGGGGTGATTTCTCGTGGAGCGAGGCGAACTGGGACGAAAAGGCGTTTTCCGTGTTTCCCGACGAGGGGCTGATCCTGATTCCTTTCGAGGGCTGGAGCAACGGCGTCTACGCCTCCCGGGTCAGCCTCGTTGATCTGGGCGAGTCGACCCTCGCGGAGCGGGGCGTGATCAGCGGCCGCCGCCCGATCCGGCGGACCCTGCTTCATCGCGACCGGCTGGTTGTCCTCTCCGGAAGGGAGTTGTTGAGCGTGGATGTGGCGGACCGTGACGAGCCCGTGGTGACGGCCGTGCTGGAGCTGTCGCGCACCGTGAACCGCGTCCTGGCGTCCGGCGATTACCTCCTGCAGTTGGAAGACGCCTCGTCCTGGTCCCGCAACGGGCAGGCGGTCCTGCGCGTGGCCGCCAAGGCGAAGCCGGACATCATTCTGGCCAGCCGTGAGCTGGGCCTCGACCCGGTGGTCGGCGCCGCGGTTCGCGGCGGCTATCTCCATCTCCTGCAGCGCCCCGGGTGGGAGACCAACCTTGTGATGACGGTGGTGGATCTCACCGCCCTGCCAGCTCTGGGCCTCGCCGGCCAGGTTGAAGTTCCGGCCGGCGGAACAGGCTACGGGGAATTCGAGGCCGTCTGGCCATCGGCGGACCTGCTGGTGTGGGTCAGCCGCTCGACCGGCTACGGCATCATGCCCCTCTTTGATGTCCTGACCACTGTCAATCCGGCAACGTTGAGCGGTCCTGTTGCGATGGACGCCGGCGTCTCCTTCCGCCCCTGCCCCTGGTGGTATCAGGGCGGCGTCCAGTTGCTGGCGGTGAACGTGGCCGAGCCTGCCAGCCCGGCGTTCGTTTCCGGGTTTTCGTATTCCCCGGAGCATTCGTGGGGCTTCAGCGCGCCGTTTACCGCGCAGGGCCGGATCTACCTGAGTCATGAACAGTCGAAGCCGGTTGCGCTTCCGGGCAAAGGCGCCGCCGCCGGCCTCGTGATGGCGGGCACGGGCGCGCCCGGCAATGTCTACGGCGAGTGGCGGGTAGGGGAGTTCATGGACGTGATCGATTATGCGGAACCGGCCTTTCCCACGGCTCGGCGGCCGGTCCGGCTTCCCGGCCAGCTGGCTGGCGTGTCGCCGGACGGCGCGCTGGTTTACACGGTGGGTTCGCGACGCGCGTTCATCCCCGATGCGGCCGAGGAGAACGAGGCTCTGGCCGTTTGCGCGTATGACGGCGTGCATGCCTATCTGGTGGACCACATGCTGCTCCCGCGGGCGTGGCCCCGGCCGGTACGGGTGAATGAGGAAGGCGTGGCGTTCGTTGGCCGGGCCAGCCTGGACGAGGACCGGATTCCCTCTCTCGAGGCCTGGGCGCTGTCAGCCGCCGGCCGGTTCGAGCGGACGGGCTCGGCGCCGCTCACGACGGCGGCCTCGGAAATCAACTGTTTCGGCTCGCTCCTGGCGGTGCAGGAGAGCTCGGGCCGGATTGCGCTGTTCGATGCGGCGGATCCCGCGCAGCTGACGCCGTGCGGGGGGAGCGAGGCGGCCGGGGGGCTCTGGCCGAGTCTTGGCCGTGCCTGGGGCGATCCATCGGACGGCCTCTGGTTCCCGCTCGACGACTACGGGCTGCTGGCCGTGCCGGTTCTCCGCCCGTAACGCGCGCTTAGAGGGGGGCGGAGATAATGCTTGTCCCCCGGGGAGGCGGAATGATAAGGTACTGGTCTGTTTGTCAGACCTGACATCAGTCCCTGGAGAGGTGGCTGAGTGGCCGAAAGCAGTGGTTTGCTAAACCGCCGTACGGGCTTAAACCTGTACCGAGGGTTCGAATCCCTCCCTCTCCGCCATCCTTGAGGTGGCAACCTTCAAAACCCCCTTATTACACAAGGTTTTCGAGGTTTTACTGGCTTTTCGAGCCTTTCCTGACGCCCCCCAATATCCCGCAGTTTCCCGACATTTCCCGTAGTTTCCCGCCAGATTTCACCTAATCCTTCACCTCGGCGGGTTGCGTTAGCGACCAGATAATGAGCGTGGGACTTGCGTAAAAGAGGGTGACACTTCCCGGGAGGGACCGCGGTGGGGCGGGAGTGAAACTCGTGAAGACGAAAGAGA
>JBIIYJ010000467.1:0-3313 GCA_044346855.1 Kiritimatiellia bacterium | reverse complement strand
CTCCTTCTAGCCCCTTTCCCCCCCGCCTCTCCATCCGTCATACCATTAGCCCCCCCTTCCTTTTCATCCTCCCTGCGCGCGCTTCCGCCTTTACACGCCCCGCCCATCCTCGTATCTTGTCCCGATCATCCGAGGAGATCGCCATGCCCAGCCTGCCCAAGTCGTTTCTTTACGGCGCCGCCTATTATCCCGAGCATTGGGACCGCAAACTATGGGCGCGCGACGCCCGGCTCATGAAAGCCGCCGGCTTCAACGCGGTCCGCGTGGCCGAATTCGCCTGGTGCTTCTTCGAGCCCGAGGAGGGCCGCTTCGATTTCACCTGGCTGGACGACGCCATCGCCATCCTGGACAAGGCGGGGATCAAGACCATCATCGGCACGCCGACCGCCACCATTCCCGCCTGGATGGCCCATCGCTACCCGGGCGTCATGGGGATGGACGACCACGGCCGCCGCAAGCGCTTCGGCGTCCGCAAGGACTACTGCCTGAGCGACCCCGACTTCGACCGCCTGGCCATGCGCATCACCGAGCAGGTCGCCCGCCACTACGGCCGCGACCGGCGCGTGATCGCCTTCCAGACCGACAACGAGTTCGGCGGCAACCACTGCCGCTGCGGACTGTGCCTCAAGCGTTTCCAGGAGTGGCTGAAACGCAAATACCGCACCGTCGAGGCGCTGAACAAGGCCTGGGGCACCTGGTTCTGGGGCGCCTGCTACACCGCGTTCGACGAGATCGACTGGCCCGCTTTCCATTCGATGGCCAGCCCGTCGCACAGCCTGGACGCCAAGCGCTTCGCCTCCTGGCTGGACGTGGAGCACCAGGCCCGGCAGATCGACCTGATCCGCCGCCATGCGCCGGCCAAGCCGGTCACCCACAACGCCATGGGCCAGTACCACGGGCTCGACTACTTCGAGATTTTCGAGGATCTGGACTTCCTCTCCTGGGACAACTATCCCGGGTACGAAACCGCCTCCCATATCGGATCCGTCGCGCTGTCGCACGCGATCATGTGGGGCATCCAGCGGCGGAACTTCATTGTCATGGAGGAGCAGTCGGGACCCGGCGGGTGGGACGCCTACAACGGCCAGACGGCGCCCGGCCAGACCGCGCTTCTCGCCTGGCAGGCCGTGGCGCGCGGCGCCGACGGCATCAGCTATTTCCGGTGGCGCACCAGCATCTCCGGACAGGAGCAGTACTGGCACGGCATCCTGAACCACGACAACGTCCCCCGCCGGCGCTACCAGGAAGTGGCGGACACGGGCAAGCAGTTCAAAAAGCTTGAAAAGTCTATATTAGGTACAGAGCCCGAAGCCGAGGTCGGCCTCTATATCAACTACGACCAGTTCTGGGCCGCCGACATCCAGAAGCAGAACGGTTCGGCGCCGGTCCAGTTCGAGGAGCAGCTCAACAGCATGGCCAACGGCCTCGCGCCGCTGGGCGCCTCCTTTGGCGCGTTCGGCGACCGCTACGAGAAGCTCGGTTCCTACAAGCTGATCCTCTGCCCCCCGCTGACCCTGGCCGATCCGAAGCTGGTGAAGAAGCTGGACGCCTATGTGAAGAACGGCGGCCACCTGGTGCTGACCGCGCGCAGCGGCGTGAAGACCCTGGACAACGTCAACCTCATGGAGCCTTTGCCCGGGCCGTTCGGCAAGCTGGCCGGCGTGGAGGTGGACGAGTACGACATCGTCCCCAAGGACGCGGCTTTCACGGTGGAGGCGGCGGGCTATGCCATCAAGGCCGCCCGCATCCGCGAGCACGTCATGCCCAGGAGCGGCGCCCAGGTTGCCGGCGTGAACCGGGGCGGTCACATGGAAGGCTGGCCGGCCATGACCTTCCGCGCGCACGGCAAGGGCGTAGTCTGGTACCTCGGCACGCTGCCGGGGGCGGAGGGCTGGACGATCCTGCTGCGCAACATCCTGCTGCCGCTGGCGGACGTCTCGTTCCGGGAGGACATCCCGACCGGCGTGGAAGTCGCGCGCCGGTCCGGGGGCGGCCGCACGTTGACCTTCTTCCTGAACCACACGGGAAGCGTCCAGCTTGTGCCGGTCAACAAAAAGGCCGCCGATCTGATCAGCGGCCGGATGGTTTCGGACAACCTGAAACTGGAGCCTTACGGGGTAGCCGTTCTGAAGGGCTAGCCCTCCCAGGCCTTGCGGACCTTGAGGATCTCGGCATTGCCGGCCTGGACGAACCGGGCGACGGCGGTCATGTTGATCATATTGAACCCGGCCTTGCTGCTCGCGGTAATGCCCTCGGGCGTGGCATCGGCAAAGCCGAAGGCCAGCTTGTTGTGACCCCGGGCGGCGGCCGTGACGGACGCGGCGGCCTTGGCCAGTTCGGGGGTGGAGAGCGGGGCCGACATGGGCAGCCCGAGCCGGAGCTTCATGTCGTCGGGCCCGATCATCAGCCCGTCCACGCCCGGAACGGCGGCGATGGAATCGGCGATGGCGGCGGCCTCGGGGCTTTCGATCTGGAGGATCAGGAGCTGGTCGCGGTTAGCCTTTTCGACGAAGTCGCGGCTGTGCCGGTCGATGATCCGCCGGCTGCCATACGAGCGGTTCCCGAGCGGCGGGAATTTGGCGGCGTTGACCATCGCCCGGGCCTGCTCGACGCGCTCCACCTGGGCGACGATCACCCCGCCGGCATCCAGGTCGAGGGCGAATGACACCCGGTCGGGCACATCCGCGGGAAGGCGAATGAAGGACGTCAACCCCGTGAGGTCACACGCCCGGATCAGGTTGACCAGGTCCGGCGTATCGGCGAGCCCGTGCTGGAGGTCGATCCAGACGAAATCCCAGTCCTGGCCGATCATTTCGAGAAGGCCCGGGTCTGCGAACTGGGTGTTGAAGCCGAACGCCGGCTTGCCGGCCTTGATCCGATTGGCGAAGCGTGTGTGTATCATGACGAACGACTTTAGCGGGACGCCATTCCCCTGTCAAACTAAACGACCATATGGTTTCTTGCAACCCGCGCCCTGTTGGTGTATGGTGATGAATCGCTTCAACGGGGCGTAGCGCAGCCTGGTAGCGCGTCAGCTTTGGGAGCTGAATGTCGGGGGTTCAAATCCCCCCGCCCCGACCAACCTTCGCGGAGCGAAGGTTGGTCGGGCCCTTCGAAGCGCAAGCCCGCCTCGGGCGCCGCGCGAAGTAGGGCCGACGCTTCAACCTTTTGCAACATGGCCACCGAGCGCAAAGGCTGGTCGAGCCCTCCGTAGCACCAGGCCGCTTCGGCCGCAGGGCGTAGGAGGGCCGACGCTTCAACCTTTTGCAACATGGCCGCCGAGCGCAAAGGCTGGTCGAGCCCTCCGTAGCAC
>JBIIYJ010000165.1:0-11527 GCA_044346855.1 Kiritimatiellia bacterium | reverse complement strand
GGCGTGGCCAGGTCGGGATGACCGGCCGCGGCGAGTGCCGGACTCAGCCGCACCTCGGCGCGGCCCGCGGCGGGAGACCGGAACGACAGTTCCATCCACCGCATGCCGCCCGGCATGGCCGGCGTCAGCGCCGTCACCTGCGCGGCAACGTCCGTTCCGTCGGCAAACCGGATGGCGGCCGACCGAATGCCGTCCGGCGCTGACTCCGCGGGGAACGGGCAACCGGTTACAACCGGCGCTCCGGCCTGATGAACGATGATCGAAGGCAGGCGAGCCATACGAATTACCTTTCTTAACATATAACAAAACAGGGACAGTACTCAGTCAGCAAACCGGAACGCAAAGACGTCGGCGTCCTTCATTTCAAACCGCAGCCGCACGGCTTTTCCGGCCAGGCTGCCGAGGTCGGCGCCGTTCTTCCAGGTCACCGTGCGGTCGAGCTGGTCGCCATACATCAGGTTGCAGTCCGCGAGCGCGAATCCCGGAACCGGCTGTCCGTCTGCCTGCTGGATCTCGACGGCCACGGAGCCGACGGCGGAGGTGCTGAGGTTGAGCCGAAGTTCCCGCCCGCTGAAGACAAGCGGCCGCGTGAGCAGGCCGCCGCCCGCATGCCCCGCCCGGACGCTCGCAAAACCCCACGGCCGCAGGCTGAGCCGCCGCAACCGGTTGTCCGGCCAGCCGTAGTGTTCGCTGATGTACATCGACCACTCGGTCTCACGGTGCGTGAGAAGGCCGATCGCGGGGCAGTTGTTGCGGTGCGTCCAGTTGCGCTCGTCGAGCCCCGCGCGGACCCAGGCCTCCGGAAACGGTCGATTCCAGTGCACGCCGTCGCGGCTGGACATCATCACGGCGTCGGTCATGCCGGCCATGCCAGGCTTTCCGTTGCCGGGATAATCCATGGCGGAGATATCGGCCACGGGCGTCGTGCGCTCGGCCACGTACCGCATCGGGAACGATAGCAAAATGTGCCCGGCGCCCGGAACCGGCAGGGTCGCGTTGGTGTAGAACTGCTCGACCGGGGCGCCCTCGTCGTACTGGTGCGGAACCGGATCAGTCCAGTGGATAAAATCATCCGACGTGCAGCTTTGGATCGCCCGCCCCCGCCCCGGTTCGAAATAGCGGCTGAACAGCCGGTACTTTCCGACGGCCGGGTCCCAGAAGGGCACATTGGCGCTGTCGAACGCGCCCGGCACGGCCAGCGGCTCCTCCCGGGCCAGCCGCCAGTGGAGGCCGTCCGGCGAAACGAGGGCGTACAGGTTGTTTTCCCCGGTGCCGCCAACGGCCTTGAACCGGCAATCGGGATCGCACGCCGGATTTGCATCAAAAAAGGGCACAAGATTATGCGCCTGGATTCCCTGCCACACCACGTTGTTCTTGCCGCCGTCGCCCAGGTCGAAGAGGCCCAGTTCGGGGCGGACGAAATGGAGGCCGTCCTCGCTGAATGCCACCTGGGCGGTCTGCTGGTTCGAATGGTCTCCGCCCCGGTCGGCGAGGGGGAAGTGGCCCCGGTAGTAAAGAAGAATGCGCCCCGCGTGCTCGACGAGCACGTTGTATACCCCGCTGGCGGCGTTTTCCAGGGGCCCGCCAACTTGAAACACGATCTCTTCCCGCTTGGGCGAGTGCAGGTGAAGCCGGAGGTCTCCCGTCATGCGCTCCACCAGCCAGCCGTCCACGAAAAGCTCGCGCCGCGTTCCTATCATCAGGGCGTCAGGTCTCATGTCGCAGCTCCGGGCTTGTTTTTGTTTTTCAAAATGACTCAACCAAGGAGCTTTAGCAGCTGGAGCAAGGGCAGTGCCGTGACCGATTCCGAGAGCGGAAAGGGTTCGCCCTCCGGCATTAGGATGTAGCCCTTGGAGGCGCCGAGCGTTTCCATGCTCTCCCGGAACCCGGGGGTGAGTTTCGGCGCAAGGGTGCGCTTGATCTCGATAGCCGTGATTTCTCCCGTGCGAGCTTCCAGAACAAGATCGACCTCCGCTCCGGCGTGAGTACGGTAGTGGCAGAAACGGGTTCCGACCGGAAGAAGCGTCAGGATCTGCTCCAGGCAATAGCCTTCCCAGGAGTGACCGCAGAGCGGATGTCCGAGGACCTGTTCTATGCCCGATAATCCCGCAAGGGCATGTAGGAGGCCTGTGTCGCGCCAATAGACCTTGGGCGCCTTGACAAGGCGTTTACCCGCGTTACGACTCCATGCCGGGAGTGTACGCAACAGATAAAGCCCTTCCAGCAGGTCCAGATAGTGGCGCACGGTCTTTCCATCCAATCCGAGAGAGCCTCCGATCTTGCTGAGGTTGAGAGTCGACCCCTGCTGATGAGCCAGCATGGTGCAAAGCCGGCGTAATTGCTGGAGAGAAGCCGCCGCTCCCAGCTGAGGAAGGTAACGCTCAACATAACTGGTGATGAAATCGTCACACCATTGAGTGGAGGCGGCATCATCGGAAGCGAGATAACTGTTTGGATAGCCACCCCGCAGCCAATGACGTTCTATCTTCTCGCTTCCGCCGACTTCAGTAAGATTGAAAGGATGCAATTCGAGGTAACTGATGCGCCCCGCGAGGGTTTCCGAACTTTGCTGAAGCAAAACCGGTGACGCAGACCCCAGGATCAGAAACTGCGCCTCGCGTTCTCCGTTTCGCCGCCGTTCATCCACAAGGCTTCGAAGAACGGGAAACAGATTCGGGAGCCGTTGGATCTCATCCAAAATCACCAAGTGGTCTGCAAACCTGCCAAGATAAAACTCGGGATCCGCCAACTTTGCCAGGTCAGAAGGGCGCTCCAAATCCAGATACTGGGTTGGCTTCCCCAACTTGAGCTCGCGTGCCAGCGTTGTCTTGCCGACTTGCCGGGATCCCAGCAAAGCGACCACCGGCGTCTGCAAGACACGCTGCAAGAGGACATCCTGAAGGCGACGAATTAACATGGCCTTGAAATTACGGAATTAATTCCTGATTTTCAAGGTTAAAATGCCGTCCACCGGCACATCTGCACGCTGGCGAGCGTAGCCTCCGGCAGCTTCTCGTACCACACGCTAAGCAGGCTTCCATCCTTCAGTTCGACGGTGGACGGATACCCCAAATCGCGGCCGACGGGCTTCTCGTCGAGGATCATGGGCTCGCCCCAGCTCCGGCCGTTGTCGTCGCTGACGCTCGCGCGGTTTCCATGCGGAAGCACCCGGTAGCCGTACGTGGTCAGCAGCCGGCCGTCGCGCAGGCGCAGCAGATGCGCCGGCAAACCCAGGAGTCCGGTGTTGTGCGGCACACTGAACGTCTTTCCGCCGTCGCTCGATTCGCTTTGCAGGATGTGATGCCGGTCCTGGTCGCCGTGGTTGCGAATGTGCACGATGATCCGCCCGTCCGCCGCCTGAACCGCGTGCGGCTCGTGATAGCAGCCGAGCGGGTCGCCCGGCCGCTGCGGGATATCCCCCAGCCGCCGCCACGTCACCCCCTCGTCCGCCGATTCCGCCACGCCCAGCTGGGGAGTATAGGCCGCGCCAGCGGCCGGCGGGAGCGGGTCAGCCTTCCGGTTGCCCACCATCAGCAGACGGCCGTCCGCCAGCTCCGTCGCCCCGTGGGGGGAGCCGCAGGGAAACGCCTCTTTTGCCGTCCACGTCTTTCCGCCGTCGGCGGAACGCCGCATCCAGATGCCCAGCTCGCGCGCGATCAGCTCCGGTGTCATGAAGTGCCGCAGCTTCTCGCACCGCGCCCGGTAGCCGTCGTCCCATTTCGCGAGTTCGGCGGGGCCGGCGGCCTCGGCTTGTTCAAGGCTCCTCAGCCAGGCCACGGACGTGAACCAGTTGACCAGGACAGTCCCCTTTTTCGTCACAAGGAGGCCCGCGTCCCGGTCGTCCAGCGGCCCGTTGGCCAGCACCTCGGGCGGCGACCACGTTTCCCCGTTGTCGCCCGATCGGATCAGGTGAACCTGGCCGAAGGGGCAGACGTGCCGCTCGCGGCCGGCCGACACCACCACCAGAAGCTCGCCCGAGGGCAGGCGGCCGAGAGTGGGCCAGCCGTGATAGGAGCGGTGCGAGCTGATGGTTTTGACTTCGAGAACATCGGCGCGGCTCTTTTTCATGACAGTCCCTGGAAAAGGTTTAATACTCAAAATCCGTGACCATATAGAATTGCTTAGCCCCCGATGCTCTTGAATTGAACAGCAGGCGGGTGCCGTCGGGGGAGAGGATCGGGTGGGCGTGGTAGCCGGCTTCGGCGCCGAACGTGATGCGCGTGTTCAGGATATACTTGAATTTCAGGGGGCTGTCGGCGTTCCGGGCGCTGCCGATGAAGATCTGCATGCCGGCGCGTTCGCCGTCGAAAACCGGAAACGTGTCGAAAACGAACTTCAGGCCGCTCGAATCACAGCACAAATGGCAGAACCGGCCATGCTTGTACCCTTTTGAAAGAAACACCCTCTTCCCGCCCGGCGTGAGCAGCCCCCGGTGCGCGTTACGCGGCGCCTTCACCGGCCAGCCCGCCACCACCTCCTGCCGGCTGCCGTCGGCCCAGCCGTACGAGGTGTCGAGATTTTCCAGGGTCACCGTGGCGGCGGCCCGCGTGGCGCCCCGCCAGATCTGGTGGCCGATCAGGGACTCCCGGCCGTCGCGTCCCCAGGGCAGGTCGCGCCAGTCCGTTCCATCGTCCCGGACGACGTGGATGTCCACGCCCTTCTCGGAGGGCGGGCCGAGCCCGCACAGCACCTTGCCGGTTTCGTCGGTGTGCGAGCCGTGATTCATCTGCACCAGCAGGTCGTGCTCCGCCCCCGGCTCCGCCGACCGGCAGTACTGGAGATGCATGTTGAAGAAATCGCGGTCCTCGGCCGCCACGCGGGCCTCGCCGCGGTCCAGGTCGAGCACCACGAGGCCAAAGGGCGCGTCCTTCGTCTTGCCGTCCCCGAGGAACATGCCGGCCGCCACGCGGCGGTTGTCGGACGAAACCGTGGCGGGGTGGAATTTCGAGGCGGCCAGCTTCACGCCGGGCAGCTTCCCTTCCGCACGGAAGAGCGTTTCGCTCCGGAAGGTTTCCAGGTCCTTCCGGAACAGCGTCATGCTGCCGCCTTTTTTGTCCCCATATTCGGCATAGTAGGCGTACCGCCCGTCGAAGGTGACGACCAGGGGGCGCCCCTTCGCGTCCTTGAACAGCTTGCGGGTTCTCGTCCTGGCGCCGGGATAACACACCTGGGGCCCCTCGGAGCTGTGGAAGACGAAGCTGCGCCCGTCGCGAAGGAAGCTCGGCTGGTCGGGGTAGATGAGGTAGGCCCACGCGAGGCCGGCGGCCGGCTGCGTCACGCGGATTCCCCTGGGTGACTTGGCATCGGTAAACTTCATGCGCGTTCTCCCTGCTCGTTTCAATGCGGGTTGAATTTCAATGAATACAGGTCGGCGTCCTTCATGACGAAGCGGAGCCGGACCGGCAAGCCCTGCAGGGGAGAAACATCCGGGCTCCCGTGCCACTTGACCGTCTTGGCGACCGAGTCGCCGTACAGGTCATAGGAATCCTCGATCCCGTAATCCCGGAACGGCCTACCCTCGGCGTCCTGGATTTCGACGCGGATGCTGCCCACCGCGGAGGTGGCCATGTTCAATTCGAGTTCGGAGCCGGAAAACACGAAGGGCCGGGTGATCAGCTCGCCGCCCCCGTACCCGGCCTTCATCGAGACGAACCCGTCTAGCCGCAGGGTCGCCCGGATCAGGCGGGCATCCGGCTGCGAGTAATGCTGGGAATAATACAGGGACATTTCAGCCGGGCCCGTCTGCAGCAGGCCCCAGGCGGCCATGTTGTTGCGGGAACACCAGTTGGCGGGATCCGGGCCGGGCCTGAAAAAGCCCTCCATGAATGTCCGGTCATACCGGTTCCCGCCCCGCGAGGTCATGAAAACCCCTTCCGAGATGAAGGTCTGGCCCGGAGGAATGCCGAACGCGGCGATCTGCTCCTTGGTCAGGGGTGTATTCCGCCCGAGCACGTAGCGCTTCGGGAAGGCCACGTAAAGATGCGGAGCCCGGAAGTAGGGAAGCGTGGCATTGGTGTAGAGCTCGTCGGTCCGGACGTCGCCGAACTCCATCCGCTCCGGTTCGCTCCAGGTGACGAAATCCGCGGACGTAGCCCGCGCAATGGTGCGGCGTCCGAGAAATTGCCGCCAGTCCTGCGTCTTGCTGTAGATCCGGAAATAACAGACGTAGCAGGCTTCCGCCTCGCTCCAGAACGCCACGTTGAGCGAGTCGAACGCGCCTTTCGTCAGCACGGGCGCCTCCTGCAGCCTGCTCCAATGCAGCCCGTCCCCGGACGCGTAGGCATGCAGCCCCATGCGGCCCGGCTGAGCGTCCGATCCGTGGGGGCCGAGGGCCTTGTAGCGCTGCTCCGGGGGAACGCCGGGGCGGGCGTCGAGGAACGGGGCGAACGCGCCCGCCTGCTCGCCGGTGAACACGATGTTGTTGGCGCGCCCGCCCTCGTACTCGCAGAAACCCAGGTTCGGCTTCGTCCAGACGATCCCGTCGCGGCTTTCTGCGTAACAGCAGCGCCCGGCGTCAGGCCTCTTCCGGTCCGCCTCGTCGCGCGGGCCGCCCCGGTAGTACAGCCGGCAAAGGTCGCCATCCCGGAAAACGACGGCATACGCCGAGGAGCGCCCCTCCCAGGGGGCATCAAACTGCAGGATCGTGTTTTGCGGGACCGGATGGTGCAGCATCTGCCGAACCCCGTCCAGCCGATCCGCGAGAAAAGAATCCGCGAAAAGCTCGCGGCGACTTCCGATGTCCATCATGATGTTTCCCCTTGATCCGGCTCGCAATGACGTCGGCCCGTACCCAGACGTACGACACGCCCGCCGTGTCCCAGCTTTCGATCTCATGGGGCAAGGCGGTCCAGCCGTCGAACAGGCCGGCCCGGGCAACCCCGGCCGCCCCCGTCACGATCATCAACGATACCAGGGACCCTTTCTTCATGCGCCAGCCCCCCCCCATGAAAGCGCTCTCGCCACCTCACGCTATCAATTAAAATATCTTAGGCCTTTATAGCCGTTAGCGCAAGTTGTGGCGCGGTTTTCCCAAGGGTCTACTTGCCCTTTTTTCCGGCCGCGGGCGCAGGGGGCGGAGGCGGAGGGACCGGAATGCCTCCGGCATAGATCATGATCGGGCGGAGAAAGCCGCCCAGCATCAGTTCGGAAATTCGGCGGTGCCACAGCTTGACCGTGACCACGTAATCCGTGTCCGCCTTGAGCTTGCCGGTCAGGTCCAGGTCATACGGCTGGCGCGACTTGATGTCAGCCACCTCGCCCGCCGGCTCGCCGTTCAGCCAGACCTTGATCTGGTTGCCGTCGGGCTCCATGAACCACAGGGTCAAAGGCCCCTCGGGCAGGGTCTTGGGCGTGCGGATCGTGGTGCGGTACCACATCCAGGTGAGCTGTTCCGGAATCCCCTGCTCGGTCAGGGTGGCGGTATAGGTTTTGACCTTCTTCCACTCCGCCCCGCCGGGAACGGCCTTATGCCAGCCGTTGGATTCGCCCATGCCGTCGACGTCGTAACGGAAATCCCATTCGTCCGGCAGCTGCATCACGCGCTTGCGCCCGCCCGTCACGCGCAGCAGCCCGGAATCCTGCCCCTTGCCCAGGAAACGGGGGGCATAGCCGCGCTTGTACTCGCCGACCGGATGGATCTTGGCGGCATGAATGGCATCCATGTGCGCCATCCACGTGTCGTAAACAACCTGGGAGGCCTCGAAATCGCAGCGGTTGACGGCCTCGCGCCAGTCGGAATAGTACTTCGCGTTGTCCAGGCCCATCTGGAACATGGCCACGCGCTTGGCATACAGGGAGTCGGCCGGAACCGCCTTGGCGGCCGCCTCCAGGTCCGCCTGGCAGCCCTTGATCAGCTCCGGCGTCCAGAAGGCGTGAATGCCGTGGAAGCTGCCGGCGTGGACCGGAGTCTCGCGGTAGGCCTTGTCGATGCGGCTCCAATACGACTTCACAAACGCGGCGGCCGGCCCGCAGAAGGTCGTGTAGAAATCGTCCATGATCGCGTCCACGTCGGCGTTGGCGTCCCACGCCAGCCGGGCGACCAGGTAGGTATGCGGCCCGTAGATGTGCGGCGCGTAGAGGCACTCGATGTTCAGCCCGATGCAACCCTGCTCCTTGAGGAAAGGAATGTCGTCTTTCCAGATGCTGATCTTGGACATGGGCACGGTCATCTCGGCCAAGTTGTAGTTGTATTCGCGCCAGCCCATCTTGGACTCGACCTTGGCCCAGTCCTGCACCATCTGGCGGCAGCGCTGCCGGGGCGGGCAGTTTGTGTTGGCCAGGCTGTGCACCCGGCAGAAGCGGATCGGGGCCAGGAAGACGCACAGGTTGTCGGGGCCGTCCTTGACCCGCTTGGGCGGCAGGGTGTAGTCGGCGTAAGCGTAATGGCAGAGAATGGCCTTGGGATTGACCTTCTTCACCTCGGTTCCGATGTAGTTATAGAATTCCTGGTAGCGGTCGGAGATGACCGGTGTGCCGGAGCTGGGCTCAAGGTAACCGGGAACATCCAGCGCCTTGCAGCGGTCGCACTTGCAGTAATTGACACCGTCGGGCGGGGAGATCGAGGCGGAGACGGCGCCGCCGCCCTGGACTCGCGCGATCACGTTGGACAGGTATTCGGCGCGGTCCTTGGGATCGGTGGTGCAGAACCAGCGGTTCCAGTTGTGACTGGATCCAAGGCCGATGCCGCCCAGGCGGTTGTGCTTGGTCCAATGGGCGTTCCCGCCCCAGTTGGGGCCCCAGATGGAGCGGCTGGAGAAGGACGGCGTCTGGGCGATGTTGAGCTCGCCCACCTCCAGCGTCTTCAGCTCCGGAACCACGGTTCCGATGTTGTTGTCAATGAACCAGCGGCAGCCGAACGTCTCCAGCAGATGGGCCGTGGCGAAGAACGTGGACGCGAACGTTTCCCCGGCCAGGAACAACTGGTTGCCTTTGCGCTGGATACGGTAGCCGTCGCCGGACAGGGTGGCCGGAGGCGCCTCCATGCCCATTTCGACGGCCAGCTTGCCCACGATCACCGCCGGGACGTCGGCCGCGGGCTTGCCGTCCTTCTCAACGGTTTTCAGCTCGAGCGTGGCGCCGCTCATCTGCTTGACGTAGGATGCCAGGTCTTCGGCGGCGTCACGGTCGGAGGCCGGTTTGGTCCGGCCGGTCGCCTGCGCTTCGCCTTCTGAAAACCAGATCGCCGCCTTGGACGCCCCGTCCTTGACCAGGGTCAGCGGACCGCCCGTAACAAACGTAGCGGCCTGGGCCGGCATTAAATACGCGCCCAAACCGAACCCGATAACCGCCGTCAGGATCATTCGCCGCATGTGCTTGCTCCCAAGGGTAAAGAGACTTCTTTCACAACGTTCTTATACGATAGGTCATTGCCCTTTTTATGACAAGATGAAAGGAGCCCGTCAATTTCGATCACGGCCATGAAAGCCTGACGGCTTGCTTCCGGCTTCCGGTTTCAGTAAGGTGTTCGCTACAACAAAGGTGCATGCCATGACAATTGCCTATTCTCTCAACAAACAGCTTCCCATCGTGGCCGAGTCCGATGTCATCGTCATCGGCGGCGGACCCGGCGGCCTCGGCGCCGCCGTCATGGCCGCCCGCGCCGGCGCCACCGTGACCCTCATTGAACGCTACGGCTTCCTCGGCGGCATGGCCTCCTCGGGCGAGGTCAACCCCTTCATGTGCAACCAGGCGGGCGGGGAAGGCCTCGACCGCCCCGTCTACGTGGACTGGGTGAGGCGCATGGGAGCCTACCTCCCCTCCGACCTGTCCGCCGGCTACATCGCCGACGCCGGCAAGGGCTCGCGCACCATCAGCAAGGACATCGCCATGCTGGCCGCCGAGGACCTCTGCCTCGAGGCGGGCGTCAAGCTGCTCTTCCACCACACGCTCGCCGACGTGATCGTCAAGAACGGCCGCATCGACGCCGTGGTCCTGCTCTCCAAGTCCGGCTACACCGCGGCCCGGGCCAAAAACTGGGTGGATGCCACCGGCGACGGCGACCTGGCGGCCCGCGCGGGCTGCCCCTTTGAAAAGGGCGGGCCGTCCGGCTGGAGCCAGCCCATGACGCTGTGCTTCAAGCTGTCGAACGTGGACAAGACCCGCTGCCCCGACGGCGCCAAACGGCAGGAACTCTACCTGGCCGCCAAGGCCGCCGGCAAGGTCCGCTGCCCCCGCGAAAACGTCCTCATCTTCAACTATTTCGACGACGACGTGATCCACTTCAACACCACCCGCGTGGTGCAGAAGGACGCGACCGATGGCGTGCAGCTGTCCGAGGCCGAAATCGAAGGCCGCCGCCAGGTGCGTGACATTCTGGCCTGGCTGCGCGCCGAAATGCCGGGCTACGAGAAGGCCCGCCTCCACTCCCTGGCGCACCATATCGGCGTGCGCGAATCGCGCCGCATCCTGGGCCGCGCCTTCATCACCCGCGACGATTTCCTCAAATGCTCCAAGTTCCCGGACGCCATCGCCCGCGTCTCCTACCCCATCGACATCCACAGCCCCACGGGCGCGGGCACGGAAATCCTCCGCGTGCCCGAGGGCGACTTCTACGAAATCCCCTACGGCTGCATCGTGCCGAAGGGCATCGACAACCTGACCGTGGGCGGCCGGCCCATTTCGGTGGATCATGCCGTCCACAGCAGCATGCGTGTCATGCCCCCCGCCGTCTCCGTGGGCCAGGCGGCCGGACTCGCCGCCGCGATCGCCTCGAAAAAAGGCTGCACGCCCGCGGAATTGAACGGTGTCGAAATCCGCAAACAGCTCAAGGAAATGGGCGCCTACCTATAGCCTGTCAATCCGGTACAACTTCCCGTTGCCTTCGTCGGTGAGGGCATACAACTTGCCGTCGGGCCCCTGGCGGACATCCCGCACCCGCGCGCCGATGGAATACCGCCGTTCAAGCAGGACCGCGCCGTTCGCGTTCAACCCGAGCCGGCGCAAATCCTGGCTGACCATTCCGCCGCCGAACAGGCTTCCCTGCCAGCGCGGAAAATCGGGACCCGTATAAAACGCCAGGCCCGACGGGGCGATGGAGGGCGCCCAATACGTTTTGGGCTGCTTCACGCCCGGCACCGACGTCTGGCCGACCGGTTCGCCGGTCCGGTAGTCCAGCCCGTACGATTGAATGGGCCAGCCGTAATTTTTTCCGCGCCGGATCAGGTTCAATTCGTCGCCGCCGCGCGGCCCGTGCTCGGTGGCCCAGACGCGGCCCTCGCTGTCGCGCGTCAACCCCTGGATATTCCGGTGGCCGTATGACCAGATCTCAGGCCGGGCGCCCGCCTGCCCGATGAAAGGGTTGCCGGGCGCAGGGTCGCCGTTTTCGGTGAGCCTCAGGATTTTGCCGAGATGCACCCCCAGGTTCTGGGCCTGCTCCCGGGCCAGGCGGTCGCCGATCACCAGCGGCGGATTACCGCCGTCCCCCACGCTCATCAGAAGCGTGTTATCGGGCAAAAACTGGATGCGGGACCCGAAATGCTGGCTCCCGCTCTTGTTGGGCTTCGCCTTGAACAGCGTCACCAGGTTGTCC
>JBIIYJ010000015.1:0-34311 GCA_044346855.1 Kiritimatiellia bacterium | reverse complement strand
CGGCGCCGCCAAAGATCACTGGCCAGGCATCATAGTCCCGGATCAGTTGGTTTCCTACCTCAGCGAAACGTTCAATCGGCCACTGCTTGGCGGGCATCTTCGTGCCGGGCCCGAACGCGATCCAGGGCCGGTTTCCGCTGTCGGGAGTCTTGCTTTTCCAGGTTGAGACGCAGACGAAATCGGCGGGCCCCAAATTCAGATCGGATTTGCCCTGACAGGGGGGCGGCACGGGAAGCCCTCCGGCCGCAAGGCGGAAAAGGAATTGATCCGCCTGGGTCGGCTGGCGGATCAGGTTCCCCGGCTGAAACGCAGGCGTCGCCGGCATGCCCTCAAATCCGATTAGTCGGCGGATGCCGCAAGTGCGGAAAAAGAGAAGGTCCCGCGTGACCCGGGGTTTATCCCGGTAGCCCTGCACGAGATAGATCAACAGGTCCAGCCGGCGGCTACGGATAGTCTGCCAGAGTTTTCCGATTCCCCTCGCCTTCCGAAACCGTCCGGCGGAAGCATCGCCTGAAACGTACTCCACCACTTCGTCAACCAGTCCGGAACCGGAAAGGACGTCCGTCGACCGGACCAGAGACCGGCCAGCAGCCACATCCGTATAAAGGATGATGTTCGCCTGCGGATACTGATGGCGCACGGCCCAAAAGGCGGGCACCGCGACCAGGGTGTCCCCCAGAGAGCCGAGAAGGTAAATGCCGATATTCACTTGGCAAGTCTCACATATTGATTTCGACGAAGCCATATAATAAAAGGAAGGATCAGGATAGCCATGCAAATCCCGCCCACAATCAATCCGCCAAACACCATCGAGAAGTTACTTTCCCCACCGCCAATGGCCATCAAGACAGGGTATCCGAAGGAGAAGTCATAAATAGTTAAACGATTTACTCCAAATTTGATGGTAATTAAACGAAAAATAATACCGATTACGATGGGAATCAGAATCATGCCAGACCAACCGAAGTTCATATAGTATTCGGCGAACCAAGGAAGATTGAAAGAGGTGATGTAATCGTTCTGATCGATGTATCCGTAACGTCTTGCCCATCTATTTCCAATATCTTCCAAGGGTTTGTTAGGCCACAATACCCTGGGAATCCATTTGACGAAAATCGGCCAATATGTCGCCCCTTTTTCATAAGGCTCCACCGAGGGAGTGTCTCTCATTACCATGGAGAGCGACATCAGATGGTTCATGCGCAAAAAGCTACGCTCAAACTGCTCACGAGCACTTTGACCCGCTTCATGCTGCACCTTCAATAATTCTTTAAAAACCTGGAATTGTTCATCCCGGCTCATTCCCTCATGAAGCACGATGCTTCGATATGTATTTTTAATAGGTTGAAATAAAATAATAAACGCAAAAATAACAATCAGCGGCCACATAATGATTCGTTTATTAGACCACATGTAGATGACGCAAATAGGCGTACTGGCACCAAGAATATACCCAATTGATCCCTCTGCCAAGAAAGCCATGCCAATCGGAATGCTTAAGGCGCCAATAAAAATGAACCTCCAGATTTTCTTGGCCATACCAGAAAAACACCAGGTGCCCCAAAGCGTTACGGCGAAGAACAAAACGAATTTATACAACTGATTCATTGCAGAAATCCCGACGAATTGGAACGCGAAAATTAGCGATATTACGAACACAGACCAACCCAAGCCTAAAACGCAACTCCACGTGGAGTCCTGGATACCTGTCCGAAAGGGCCGAATCCCAGCCCCTAGAAGTCTGCCTAGTACATAATAGCCGAAATAACTTCCTATGACCGCAAGCAGGGATGCCAGCAGCCCGTTTTGTGTCATTTCCTCAGTTAAAGCGGCTCGCAGCACGGTCGGCCTGAAGCCCGCATACCCATAACACAATGCATTGAAAAGACAATGAAACTCGAAAAATGGATAATCCTTAAACCGCGCCAAGGCGCAATAACGTATCCAAGGCAAACACGATAATATTGTAACAAAAGTTGCCAATAATCGCGTATAGTAGGAATATCCAGCGAAATTGACAATCCACTCAAAAATCATTACCACACTGATCAGAAAGACAGTCAGCGTAGCCCATATCATGCCATGCAAACGCGTTTTACCGTCAATCGTGCGTGGATCCAGCAACATGCGCATGTCTTGAGCCGATTTCCGAGTTTTTTCCGGGATGGACATCGTGCTCAACTCCCTCCCATGTCAATCAACGTTTTCAAGCGGTCCCTATAGCGGTTGGAACCGTTGATAATTTTTTCGTGAAGCGCCATTCTCAGGCGTTTGGCTTCACTGGGCAACAAAATCAATTGCTTTGTTTTATTTACCATCTCGGTGATCGTTTTAAAATAGAGAACCGTCTCGTTTTCCATTCCATACAATTCCCGATGTTCCGGGGTATCCTCTGTCACGAGACAGCCGCCCATGGCGGGCACCTCGTAACTGCGCATGGAATGACCGTCCCTGTTCGCCTTGCGGACCATGCCGATCTGGACAAGCCCACCGGCAATGGCCAACCGATGATCCCGATCGTAGACAAAACCCCGCGAGAAAGGCGCCAGGCTCGAATCGCGGTTCCAGTAGCCGCCATACAGATGCAACCGGATGCCCGCCTCCGCCAACGCCCGGGCATGCGGCAGGCGGTCATAATCCCCGCCGCCCACAATGGCCGCCTCGCATTGAAAACGAGAGGCTTCTTCAGGCGTTTTCGCCTGTTCAGGAAAATGAACGTGCGGCGCATATGCGAAAGGCACATATGCGACAGTCCGGCAGCCATGGCGAATCAGGTCATCCATGTTGGCTCGCCTGGGAGTAGCCACCGCCTCATACTCCCGAAGCGCCTCCCAGAAAAACCGGGCTCCGTTCAAAGGATTCCACGGATCGTCTGTCGAATAATTAACGGTCTTAACCCGGGCGGCCCGCAATTTTCGCAGGACATCGGCCGAAAGAGGGGCCATGCCGGTCGTTATGCATATTCCAACCTTCTTCCCCCTGCAGGCGGCCAGCACTTTTTCACCGAAGGCCCCCAGCAACGGAGGCCGTTTGCCCAGAAGCCGCCAGCAGAACCGGTTAACCCATTTTGACGCGCTCTGGGCCTCGCGGATATCCAGGATGGAAGCGTCGACTCCCAACTCCCGGGCGGCGGAAAAAAGATGTCCTCCCACATGCCAGCTCTCGGGATTCCCGACGATCAGGATAGGGCTTGCGTTCATGACGACCTCACGAGCCGCGCGGCCCGCTCGATAGCGTCGGCCGCCTTTTCCACCGTGTAGCCCTGAACACGGGCGTGCGCCTCAGCGCCGAGGGTCGAACATAAAGCGGGATTTTGAAGGAACCGGCCCATTATCTCCCGAAGCCCTTCTGCATCGCCCGAGCGAAAAACAAACCCGGTCCTGCCTTCTTCCACCAGGTCCAGGCGGCAGCCCACATGCTCGCTGACCAAGCAGGGGAGCCCGAAGTGCATGGCTTCGTTTACCACCAACCCCCAGGTTTCGAATGTCGAGGGAAGCACCAGGACATCGGCTGCCTTGAAATACCGCCCTAAATCGCGCTGATTAACGAATCCCGGGAATATTGCCCGATTCCCAAGGGTCGCTTTCGCCGTCGTCTCCACAAGCCCTCGAAGTTCACCGTCCCCCACAAAAATGGCGGCCACACGGGGATCGTTCGCCAACCCCCGCAGGGCTTCCACCAAGAGAAGCGGATTCTTTCGAGGAATCATTTTTCCGCTGAATAGAAAGGCCACCTGGTCAGCACGAAGCCCAAGTTCATCCCGGCACCTGCTTCGATCAAAAGACGCGGCTTGTTTTTCGAAAAACCGATCGTCAACGCAGTAGGGAGCAACTGTCATACGGGAGTCGGGGATACCCGATTGTTGAAGATGGCGGGTTGCATCGCTGCCAATCGGAAGAAAATGATCTACCTGTGAATAAAACCATTTCAAATAGATGTATTTCAGGAAGCGGGAGACTGGGGTCCGACCCCGGCCCATCGTCGAAAACTCGCCATGCAACAGGATTTTATAGCCGAACTGCCGTTTGTGCCGAACAACCTGCCGAGCGAAAGCCTGAGTATACCCGTGTAAAAAAACAACATCCGGCTTCTTCTCTGAAAACCATTGCCGGGGGTCGGGAATTGAAAATCGATCTAGTTCAGCGATAGGCCGGCGCGTAATAAACTCAAAGGCGTAACCTTCCAGAAGCGGTTGATCCCAAACCACCTGGCGACCGAACCCGGGGTCAACCGTCGCCACCACGCCTTGCTCGCTGAAAAACCCGACATGTGTGGATAGTCCGGGTCTACTAGCCAACAAGCGCCAGACTGGCGCCTGATACTGCACCGGGTGGGTGACAAGAATGTTCAGTCGGATCATACCTGCTTTGTCCTCACCCTTCTTTCAAGGAAATTGCTATATCGGCTGCCATACGCTTTCCACGAAAGAAGTTCCCGAGACTTCCCCAACCCCTCGCGTAAACCCGTTATGCCACGCGCTCTCTCCAATGCCGTCGTGATTCCCTGCGCCAAAGCAGGCGCGTCGTCATGCGGCACAACGGTAACCATGGACGGATCCGGGAGAAACTCCCTTAAATCGGCCCCGCCCGTCCTGTCCGTACAAACGAGCGGCAGTCCGCAAGACAAGGATTGAGCCTGGACCAAAGACAGCCCTTCCTGCCTGGAAGGCTGGACGAAAACATCTGCCATCGCATAAAAACCCTTGAGTTCCCACTGCGGAACAGGATCCACATGCCTGAAGAACGGCTCATTCGGAAATGGCGGGCCATCTCCTTTGGAGCCGACATGCAGCAACCGGACGTTCTTCAGCATTTTGCATGCAGCTAACAAGAGATCCACCCCCTTTTGCATCGACCATGCACCGACATACAACACCGTGGAGGGGGCTAGCGGATCCTTTCGCGTTGGAGGAAACATCTCCAAATCCACTCCATACGGATTACAAAAAAGCTTTGAACGGGCAATCCCTTTTTCCAGAAAACTCTCCACCACATGAGTCGCTGGAACCGCGATTATATCGGCCGCCTCGTATTCAGCTAGATTTTGCGCCACATCGAAAGCAGGCACCCCCGGCCGGTCTGGCGGCCATCCGGGGATAGCTTCAAGTATTTCCTTCTGAGAAAGGATATGCCTGCTTCCCCTCTCGACGATATACAAGGATTTAAACCTTTTCTGCGCGGCCTGTCCCCCCTGAAGCGACATGCCCGCCATTCCAATGCACACGTCACAAGGAGGCACTGATCGGGCAACCCGCTGGTCGAACAAAATCATACTTTGCCGAGTCGCCCATTCCCGGACGACCAGGGAACCGGCATAACGTTTCATTAGCAGCAAGGGCAGCATACCGATGAAATGGCTCCGGTGGCGATTCCCGGGAAATCCAAACTTCTCCACGCGCCCGGGAGGAAGGCACGATATGAAGGTCACGTCATGCCCGCAGGCGGTTAATTCCCTCGCCAAGTCGAGCACATGGAAGCGACCATTAGTGAAGATGACAACTCTCATACCGCCTGACCGTTTTTTCCCTTCAACTCAGTTAACTATTATACCAATCCTTTGTTGCGTTTGAAAGCTTTTCTCCCGTTAAAAATGAGGCCAGATCCCTTCCCCCGGCAACGAGGCTTTCGCGCAGGGCGGGATTTTCCATTTCAAAGAAAGCCTGGGCCATGTCATCCGCATCATACGGGTCGTTCAACCGGGCGGCCCGGTAGTGCGCGGCCAGGGCCCGCCAACCTGTTCGCGTAGATAAAATCAGAGGCGTTTCAGAAAGAAATGCCTCGCC
This sequence comes from Kiritimatiellia bacterium, assembly GCA_044346855.1. Classification (GTDB taxonomy): domain Bacteria; phylum Verrucomicrobiota; class Kiritimatiellia; order CAIKKV01; family CAIKKV01; genus CAIKKV01. The sequence continues at coordinate 28,529 of JBIIYJ010000015.1, read as the reverse complement.
AGCCACCATGGTAAAGGCTTCAAAGCGTGAGCCCACAATGCACGCCAGACACCTTGAACGTCTTTCCGCGACCTGTTGCTTGGTCAACCGCCCGAGGAACACAAGACTTTTTTCGCCTTCCTCCTGGACCAAGCGGCGCACCGGCTCCGACTTCAACATCAGGCGGGTTTGATTGTCGTTGTCTTTCCACCCATCGGAGCCCGCCACAGCCAAAACGGCACCTCCCCCCCTTCTGCGATAGCGCCGGTACCCCTCGACAACCAAATCAAATCCCTTGAAATACTCGATGTTCCCCACATACAAGAATAGAGGCTCCCGAACCAGGTTCGGTAGTGAAAAATCTTCCGCCTCCCGGCAAAAAAAATGGGGCAACACTGAAAACCGGTCGGGGTGGATGTGATAAAACCCAGAAGTCATCCACATGATCTCATGGCTGCACGCGGCTACACGGTCGGCCGTTTGAATGCATCTTTTAATAAGCCCCTGCTTGACCCAATGGCGGAATTGAACAGGGTAACGGCTGAGAAATCGGCGGACGTCCTGGGTTGTATGGCACATGATGAAAATATGGAATGGTTTCTCGGCCGGCCATTGAGCTGTCACGCCGTCCGGAAACTCGACACTTTCAATGCCCTGTCGTATAAGAAAAGCCCACAGGGGTGACCTGGGCAACCACCAATTGCCGGCACGGGAAAAAACAGCGCTATTCCGGCATTGTATCGGAAAGGGCTCCTCCCAGGCTCCTTTTCCCCTGTCGAACCGGGAAGCGCTTCTTCCATCGCTCCACCATACGACCATACTTTCGCTCAGGACCCAGGCCCGATGCCGGATATAGGAAGCGATCCCACCCGCGGCAGGGTCTAAAGGCGCCTGGGTATTGACGAACAAGATCTGTTTCATCCTGAACCTGCCGCTATCCCGGAAATGATCTGCCTATAAAACCTGGCCGTTTGCTCTTCCACGTCTTCCCCGCTGATCCTGCTCGCCAGTTTCTCGGTTGCCTCGATCAAAGAAGTCCGTTTGCCTTCATCCTCGGCCTCCCGCAAAGCCTCAGCGACCGCTTCGCTATCATACGGGTCGAATTGACACATACCCGGGCTCATGGATGCTTGCAGGTGCCAGCCCGTTCGGTCCGACAACAACAAGGGACAGCCGCTCATGGCTGCTTCACCCGCCACCAGGGTGAAGGCATCGAATCGAGAACAGACGATCACCGCATTCGAGGCGGCACGGATTTCAGCCAGCTTGCGCCAAGGAATCCGCCCGAGAAACCGGATGGATTCGTTTCCCCATCGGTTAATAACATCCTTCACGTCTCGCTTATCCAGCATCGCCCGCGCATGGGGATCAGGATCGGTCTCCCCGGCGCTTCCCGCAAACACAATGGACAGGCTTCCTCCCGCATGGCGGTATCGGTCATAGCCTTTCATCAACAGATCGAATCCCTTGAAATACTCTAGATTTCCTGCTACCAGCACATAACCTGCGCCCTTTTCCGCGGCTCGAGGAAGATCTCGAAATGCTTCGCGGCTGAAAACATAGGGCAGAATGGCGATCCGGTCGGGATGAATCCGATAATATGCTCCTTGCAGATATGCCACCTCCAGGGAAGGAGCCAGCAGGACATGCGCCTTCTGGTAAACCCTCCGCCTCAAGCGCCAGGCCACGTGCCGCTGTAAACGCTCCAAAGGAGAAAGAGGATCGAAGTTCAGCCACTCCCGAAGATTGGGGCTCGTGTGCCATTGAACCGCGTGCCTTGCATTCTTCAACCGCCAACACTGGATGATATTGTCCGGTGACTCGATCAGCGAAACGCCTGCCTCCAGGTCCAGCCAGGCGACCGCCGAAGGGGGATTTGCATGCTTGCGTCCACCGGAAAAACTCCGACGATCCACCCATTCTCCAACGTCCGGATCCCATCTTGCCGCATCGGTCCGGTTGCACCACCAGACCTCGAAGTCATGCCGCGCCAGCACAAACGCGCGCTGCCGCACAAAAGTGCTAATGCCGCCGGAAATCAGGCTCCAGGGGACGGTTTCCTCATAAAAAGCGATCTTATCCATGACGGTTCTTCATGGCCGAAGCTGATGTTAATAACCTGTAGACGAGGCGGTACAAGACAGGATAATGCACTTGATCGCGTCCCGCGGAAAGCGCGATGTCCATGAAGCGAGGCATGACGGACTCCTCCAGGAACGTCCGGCTTTTCTCCTCATCGAGCCTGGCCACCTGCTCATAGGCCTCAGCCGTCAGCCGCAACCCCCGGTCGAGCAGGTCGACAACGGGAGTGGAGAGGACCGGCCCTTCCACATCCTCACCCATCCAAAAACCGCAATAGGTATGCCACCAGCCTCCGCAAACAGGCTCCTTGCTGTAGGCCGGAATGACCACCGTGGGAACGCCACACAAGCCCGCCTCCACAGCCGCCGTACCCATACCGACAAAAAACCCGGCTTGTGCGAAAATCTCCGCCAGCTTCTCATAGGGGACAGGTGGGGAAAAAAAGCACCGGTTTTCCACCTTATGAAGCCGCGCCTGGCTGCGCATGGCTCCGGCCAATTCCCCGTCGCCATACACTTCCCATCGAACATCGTGCCCTCTCAAAACCAGCTCTTTCACCACCGCCGGCATCAGAAGGTTGTAGGTCTTGAAGGCAGCGAGTCTTCCCACTGAAACAATCCGCGTTCTCTCCGGCTTCCGGCGGCAGTGCCCGGCCAGGCTGCTTGAAACAGGAATCGGGAACAGGCAACTGGCTTTGAAATCGACATTCAGATCGCGGCCATTGCTCTGCCTGCAGGCTTCGTTCATGAACAGCACCCGGCCGGAAGGGATCCGGTTTCTGTACAGGTCGGCAATCAGCGGAAACATCCAGGTGCGCCGTCCGCCGCCCACGAGGAGCGCATCGTGGGGGTGATAAAGGCCCGTCAGAAAGGCCGGAGCCCTCGTCCATCGCAAGCCGGTCGCCAGCCACAAGGCGAGAAAGGCGGACCGGAAACAGAAGGAATACATCACATCCGCGCCTTCCGCAGCCAGCCAATCGAATTCCTTTCGGGTGCGCTGAGCCGAAGCGTAGTGCGGGATCTCCCTTTTCAAATAAACCACGTTGGCCGCTTCCGGAAGAGCTGAATCCAGTTCCCCTTTCCTTGCCAGCACCAGCGTCACCCGATGCCCCTTCCGGATCAACCATTCGGTCATCCGGAGAATGAGGGTTTCAATCCCCCCCAGCGACAGGCAGGTGTAGACCAGGACAAAATGAAGAGGTTTATCCATTGTTTCGTAAAAATCGTTTTCGAAAAACGGCCAGCATGTTGATATGCATGATCTTCTGCACGGTCCAGAGAGACCCGGCGGTTGCCAGACCCGTCAGGAATGCCCCCATGACCAGCCCCTCGATCGCGGGATAATACCGACCAACCAGAAAGGCCAGGAGACATATAATCGACATCCCCGCAATGAGGCGCATGACGATTCCTGTCCAGGCGAACCCTATAACACGCCAAGACAAACCAAAAATCCAAAATGTCAGAAAAAAGTACATTGCGGCAAATGCTATTCCCACTCCTTCCAGTTGCCAGATCTTCATGCAGGCCATCAGAAGCCCGATGGAGGCCAGGGAAAATATGGTCTCTGAAATAGTGAAGAGGCGGGCCCTCCCTTTCGCCAGCAGGATATACCCCATGGGAAAACTAAGCACCCGCAACGCGACTCCCAACACCATCCATTGGATTATGGGAGTTGCGGAGGCAAAGGAAGCCGAGTAAAATACTTTCAACACCCAGGGAGCGAGCGCCAACGTGCCCACGACTCCGGGCGCTGACATCAGAAGGCCCATTTCGGTCTGCTCGTTTACGAGTTGACACATTTTTCCGTGATCGGACGAGGCGGCGGTCAAGCGCGGATAGAAATCCATCCCCATGGCGTTGATCACCATGCCCGCATACAGGGACGCCAGCGTCCAGGCGGCTGCATAGAGCCCGACAGAATCCATGCCCAGTTCCCGTACGATCAGAATGCGGGTCAGGTAGGCCACCACGGAACTCAGAAGACCGGATACGAGGAAGGCGCCCCCCATCCCCAGAAGTGATCGGGCCTCAGTCCAATACTGGTGAAAATCCAGTATCACGGGCTGCACGCGGATCCGGCGCGCATACCACCAGGATGTCAGGATGGTAAATGCCGAAGAGGCGGCAATGAACCAGACAATCCCGCGTTCCCTCAACCACCACACCAGTCCCACGCTGACTAGCGTGCCGAAAACGGTCCCGAAAATATTGCAGGCTGCCAGGTCCTTCAGTCGCCTCAGACCCTGGAGCAGGGCCAACTGACCGCTTGAAATCCCTCCGAACAGCAAGGTCACGGACAGCAGGGCAATTCCCCCGGCATAACGAGGGTCATCGAAGGTCATCCGCGCCAGAAATGGACTTAACACAATAACCAGCCCCATGCCTAGCAGACCCGACGTCAGGGAGGCCAGCCGAAGCGTGCGAATGGTCCGCGAAACCCGGAGGTCATCGCCTGATCCCGTCGCCTCGGCTATTTGCCGGACTCCCGCACTGCCTATTCCAAATCCGGTCAACGTATTGATCATGGACAGGGTAGATACGTACATCCCGCTCAAACCATATCCGGCAGGACCCAGCAATACGGCTAACACCTTGGTGCGGACGATGCCGACGAGAATCGTGACCACCTGGGCCCCCCCTACCAGAATCGTCGACTTCAAAATTTGATTATAAGAAGTGGTCATGTGATTTTAAAGGCTGTAGCGCCAGTTAAGGTCGTGCTTCACCTCAAGGGCAGGATTTCCCGCCAAAAGCGAATGAGGTTGATAAACCCCCTTGAGAACGACGCTATGGCATCCGACAATAGAGCCCTCGCCAATGGTGGACCCCTTTAAAATACTACACCCGTGCGCCACCCACACATGGTCGCCAATCCGGACATCCGCCTGGGATTCCCTTCCTTCAATGGCATGCCAGTCACAATCGGAAATGAAGGTCTCCCACGCGCAAATAAAATCAAATCCGATGCTGATCCGCTTCTTGACCAAGATGATTGCCTGGGCGGTGATTCCCGAAGTCGGCTCTCTCAAGCAGCCGCCGATTTCTAAAACGGCATTATCTTCCAAGCTGATGCGGACGCCGTTCCCAATAGCAAAATTCCCATGAACGATCAACCGGCTGTTCCGACCCATCGTCAAAGATGCTGCCTCAACGCCCTGCAAATGGCTGCGCAATACGATCCGACCCTCGCCTTCGATCACGGCCGACTCATGTTTTTTCACGAGAAAACTGAAATTGGGGCTCTCGAAGACAAAGCGCTGGACGCCCCCCAGGATTACCCTATTCAACCAGTAGCTACGGATCCGGCAAATGGACCGTCTCCACAAGCGAGAACTGAAGCGAATAAACCGTCTCATGCAAGAGCCATCTTGATCGACCGAATCACATGCCTCGCCTCCTCCTCGCGCACCTGGGGTCCGATCGGCAGACTCAGCACGGTTCGGGCCCACTTCTCCGCCACGGGAAAGGCGCCGGCCCCAAGGCCCATGTCCTTATAAGCTTCGGTCAGGTGGGGAGGGAACGGATAATGAATCAATGTCCCCACGCCCTCGCCGGCCAGCGCCTTCTGAAGGTCGTCCCGCCTGGGATGGCGGATGACGAAAAGATGCCAGACCGGATCCGTCCCCGGGAGGATTTTTGGCAGTTCCAGATCCGGAATTCCGGACAATTCCTTCAAATAAAGGGCCGCCAGCGTTTTCCGGCGCCCGTTCCACTCGTCCAGTTTCTTCAGCTTGATTCCGAGCAGGGCGGCCTGCAATTCATCCATGCGGGAATTGATGCCCTTGAAGTCATGATGATACTTGACGCGGGATCCGTAATTCCTCAGGCCGCGAACCCGGCTGTCCAGGTCAGGATCGTTGGTAAGCACCGCCCCGCCATCGCTGAAAGCCCCAAGGTTCTTGCCGGGATAGAAACTGAAGCCGGCGGCATCGCCGAGGGCGCCCGTCCGCCTCCCCTTATACAGAGCTCCGTGAGCTTGGGCGCTGTCTTCGATGACCTTCAGCCCGTGTCGCCGGGCCACCGCCATGATCGGATCCATGTCGGCCGGCTGGCCGTACAAATGAACCGGCATGATGGCTTTGGTGCGCGGTGTGATGGCCTTTTCGAGGAGCCGGGGGTTCAGGTTGGCCGTCTCGGTGTCCACATCCACCGGCACCGGTGTGGCGCCGGCTTGCGACACCGCAAGCCAGGTGGCAATGAATGTCATGGCCGGGACAAGCACCTCATCGCCGGGGCCAATGCCGTACGCGCGGACGGCCAGATGAAGGGCATCCAGCCCGTTGGCCACGGTGGCGCCATGCTTCACCCCGCAATAAGCGGAGAAATCCCGCTCGAAAGTCTCCGTTTCCTTGCCAAGCAGGTACCAGCCCGACTTCATCACCCGGAACCAGACGGCATTCATCTCCTCTTCCAGTTCACGGTAGGTCGGCAGCAACTCTAAAATAGGAACCTTCATGTTTCACCCCGTTGGATGGCCTTCTTATACGCATCGTATTGACGGAAATAGTCGGATTCCTCATACCTATTCGACGCCAACACCATGCAGACGGAACCGGAAGAAAAATTATCAAGCTCCCGCCAAATCATGGGGCAGACATACAATCCATAATAGGAACGGTTGAGGTGAAATCGCTTTGTTTCACCGCCATCGTTCAGGATGACGTCGAAACTCCCTGAGATGGCGATGATCAACTGGTGGAGCGCCTTATGGGCATGCCCGCCACGCTCGGCTCCACCGGGAACATCGTAAAGATAATATACCCGCTTGATATCGAAGGGCACATGGCGCTCCCCTTCAATGAAGGTCAGATTGCCCCGGGGATCGGATATCTTGGGTAAATCAACCAGCTTGCATGTTTCTAATAATGCCATGTCAGACTTGCTCCCGGATGATACGATCTCCTTCGAGCGCGTAAGCTTTTCCACAGGCACACCTGAAAAGACGGCTCTTTTCTTCGGAAAGTCGATTCCCGCAACGACAGACCCATCCCTGGAACTTTCCGGGATTCCCGTATACCAGTCCGTAATCCGGAACGTCCCGCGTCACCACTGTTCCGGCACCCACCATGGCATAGCGGCCGATCGTGATACCGGGCAGAATGGTCGCGTTGGCTCCGAGGCTGCAACCGGCTTTCAGAAGGGTTTGAGGCCAGTTCTCCGCATAGTGGCGGCTGCGCGGTCGTTTATCGTTGGTGAATGCCACGCAGGGGCCGATAAAAACATCGTCTTCCGCGACCACGCCATCCCATATATAAACCCCGCACTTGACCGTGACCCTGTCCGCCAAGCGCACGTTTCCCTCAACAAAAGTATGATCACAGATGTTACAATCATTACCGATGACGGCCCCCGGCAGGATATGCGCAAAGGCCCATACGCGCGTTCTTTCTCCCAGCGAAGCGCCCTCGTCCACCAAGGCTTGGCTATGCACTTTTGCTGATCCATGGATCATCGGTATCCCCTGTCCAATTTACAGCTGGCTTGGTTCACGGCAGGCCTCAGGAGTAATCGCCCCCCCACCCCCCACCCCCCCTCGGGTCCGATCTTAATACCGCCGGTAGTCGTATTGAGTGCTTTCACCGCCGCGGTAGCGCACATCATTGATGATCGCGCCCACCACTTTGCAATCGGCATGGCGGAATTCGCGAACCGCATGAATGATGGGATGGTAGCGGCTGCGGCCCAGGCGGCAGACGATGACGACGGCGCCGGCGATCTGGCCCAGCACCACCGAGTCGCTGACGAGGCCGAAGGGCGGCGTGTCGATGATGATGCGGTCGTAATTCGCCTTCGCCCACTCGAGGAAGTCCTTCACGGAGCGGCGCCCCATGATGTCGGCGGGACTGATTTCCTCAGCCGCCTTGCTGACCACCACGTGCAGGTGATCATACTCCGTTTCCACGGGAAGATCGGGGAAGAGCGCGGGATCGCCTTTGTCCAGGACGTGGAGAAGGCTGGCCTTGGCCTTGTCAATAACGCCGAAGATGCGGGCGATGCGGGGACGGCGCATGTCGAAGTCGATCAGCAGGGTCTTGAGTCCGCTCTGCGCGTAGGACAGGGCCAGATTGCAGACGGTGATCGTCTTGCCCTCTTCGGGCTGCGTGCTGATGACCAGGACGCACCGGTTCAAATCCTGGTACCGGGGCGACTCCAGCAGGGCGCGCAGGCCGGCAAAAGCCTCCGTCATCTGGCTGAACTTCTTGGTCGTCACGGTCAGGGCCAATTGCTCGCGGGTGGTCTTGGCCACATGGGGAAGAAGAGCCAGGATCTTCAGGCGCATCCGTTTCTCGATGTCGGCCGGGGAGATGATCTTGTCTTCCAGCTTGTCCAGCAAGAGCACCACGATAACGCCGATGAAAACACCCAGAAAAAGGCCTACGATCAGGATCTGAACGATGCCACGGCTCATGGGATTACGCGGCAGTTCAGCCTTCTCGACGATTGCGATGGTCGTGGTCGTCTCATCCGAGGCCAGCTTCGCGTCCTCCATCCGGTTGAGGATGCCGCGGTAGCTCATGGCATTGGCGTCTTTTTCGCGCTGCAACTGCTCCAACTTCATGTTAACGGCTTTTATTTTGACATCGAGATCCGCGCTGAGTTTCAACTGCTCTTCCTTCTTCCAGCGAAGAGTTTCGGAGGCCTTCCTGAGCAATTCCAGGTTGGCGGCGGCCGTTTCGTGGGCCCGCTTGGCCGCGTCAATGAACTGCTGCTGGACGGCCGAGATCTGCTTCTCCTTTTCAAGAACTTCCGGATGCTTGTCCGTGTAGCGGACCAGCAGGGCGTCCCGCTCCGCCTTCGCATTCTCAAGGCGGCCCATCACGAGGGCGATTTCGGATGACCGCGGCACCCCTTCCGGCATGGAGCCGATGGCCTCGGGATTGGTCTGGATGCCCTCGAGAGCCTTCATCAGGTCCACAGCGCGGGCCACCTGGTTTTCAACCGAAACCAGTTCGGAATTGTAGCTCTCAAGGGCGGCGTTGACGGCTATTTTCTGGCTATTCAGGGTGTCGAGCTGATTCTGGGAGAGAAAATCGACGATGGCCTGATCGGCTTTTTCAAGCTGCTTTTTCTGGACTTCAGCCTGGGACTTCAGCCAGAAGACGGCATTTTCAGAAATTTGCTTGTTCTCGTTGACGGCATGTTCAGTGGCCGTATCGGCATAAACATTCACCAGGGCCTGGGCAAGCTCGGGCCGCGAACTGAAGGCGCCGATTTCAACAAGACGCGTGCGGCGTCGCATGTTCAGGGAGATCGCTGAAATGGAATATGCTAACTCCTCGTCCGAGATGGAAATCCGGGGGTAATCGCGACGGAATTTCGCCGCGGCCACTTCCTGAACGTCCTTGCTCTTCAGCTTGGTCAGGCGGGTGTTGAAGATTTCCTCGGCCTGCATACCCGAGCCGCTTTCCTCGAAAACGGCGGTCGTGTTCAAGATGCGGGGGCCGCGCACGCTCATCTCCACCAGGCTCGTGGCATTGTAGATGACCGGCAGCGCCTGGTAATAGGCCCAGGCGGCCACAGCACTCAAGAGAACGATATTCAGGAGGACGGGCAGCTTTTTCAGGCAGACGCGAAGCACCCGCGCGGGGTCCAGCGAACCCAGGGCCGCTTCTTCGTCCTCCTGAGGCTGGGCGCCATAGGGCCCGCCGTAGTAGCCGCCGTAATAGTGACTCGATCCATACGAACCGTATCCGGCGCCGCCGTACGACGACGAGCCGTAGCGTGCGCGGGATTTATGATAATAGGGCTGCTTCCGATAATAAACCGGCTTCTGGGATTCCTCCGCTCCGGTTTCACCCGGCTGCGGCGGAACGGAATCCGGACGCTCGTTTTCTTCGTTAGCCATATTCCCTTAATGGTAACCCACGGGGCTGAAAATCACAACCCTTTACTTTGATAAAATGGCCCTTCTTAACCCCGACGCTACACTTGGCGCGAAGCAAGGTGGCCCGCGACGTCCCCGGCGCGGGAAACAGCACGGCACCCTCCAGAAAAAATCGCCTATCGCAGCGGTGATCATTTGCCAGTTTTCACCCTGTTGTACCGTACAGGATCCCGCGCCGGGGACGGCGCTGGCCACCTTCTTGCATCGCGGCCCCGCACACACACAAATCGCTGATGCGCCAGTTGCATCTCTCGTTTGGGCGCATTGGAGTCAAGCCGCCGCACTCCAAATCTATTCGTCCTCCCCTCCATCCATTTCACCCGGCTCCGCCTCCTCCAAAACCCGATGCCGCCGATGATGGCGCTCCGTCCGCTCGCAGAAGTCGGGCGCGCAGGCCAGCATGACGCCCCACGTCCAGAGTATCGCGGGACTTCTGAAAGGCAGATCCGCCAGACTGTGCAGCAGCGTCAACAGGGGCCCTGCCAGCAAGGCCACCCCCAGCGGCGGGATTTTCATGAATCGGGAGCGCATGTCATGTCTGTCGGCGGGTTCGATTTTCCAGATGGCGCGGAGTGCGGGTGCCATCAGCACCAGGAGCGTGACGCCCAGAAGGAATGCCCCCGCCGCCCCGAATTCGGCCAGGAACTGAAGCGGGTCGTTATGCACATTCGCCTGCCCCGATGCGTAGGCCTTCCGATCCGGCAGGTAATGCGGCAGGAAATGGCGGAACCCCCACCCTCCAACCCCGAACCAGGTGTGATCCTTCCAGACTTGCCAGGCGGTCGCCTTCAGCGGATCGTGGCCCAACTCAACCCGGGCCACCACCCCCTCCAGCGTGGTCCCTTTCAACTCCTCCTGCACGGGATTGCCCGGCACTACCGTGACCACATAAATCACCACCGCCACGAAGGCGGCCAGACTGACCAGCACGGCCGCCATCCCGTGGGTCGTGTGTCGTTTCCCCACGCGCATGAAGGCGTAGCCTGTCCCGACCGAAACCAGGAATCCAACCATTAACAGGGCCGCCCTGCTCTTGCTTAGAAACGCGCCCAGTATGCAAAGGCCCAGGACGGGGGCCAGCCAGGAAAGGTCCTCAACCCAGTCCTTTTTCAGCAGGCTCCTCAGCACCAGGCCGGTTGCCAGGAAGGCCGCCAGAATGAAAAACGCGCCGGCGTGATTCTGGTATCCGAAAGCCGCGAAAAAATGGACTTTCAGGGGAGTCAGCCAGTAAATGCTTTTCGTATGAGAAAAATACTGGACCGCACCAAACAGGCCCGCCAAAGCGGCATTCGCCGCCAGCAACTTGAGCAGGTCGAGCTTCTGGCTACGCAGGAATCCGTTCCTTATAACAAGCAGCGCGGCATAGAACGGCCCGAACCAGATCAGCATTTCAAGCGCCTCTTTGCGGTCAATGCTGAAAAGGGGAAGCGTCGGCTTGGGGGGAGGGCTGAAAGTCCAGCGCCAGGAGGGGACATCGAAGACAGCCTCGCGGGGCCCGTTCCACCATTGCAATGTCAGGAGAAAAAGAAAGGCCGCCCCGATATATAGAAGAGGATCCGAAAGAAGCTTATGCCATACCCGCACCCGGGCCGAAACAAGCAACTCCTGGGGGTTTTGCGGCGGGCGGAACAACATGCCCAGGATTGCGGCCAGCGCCAGCCAGGGAGCAGGCCCCATCAATTCAAGACGGGTCCCGCCCCGCATCCAGACGGGCAATATCAGAAGAAAAGAAAGAAAGAAAAACACACCCGCCCCCCGCGGATTGTCTTATTGCCCGTCGTAGGGTCCCGGCGGAATGACGGCGGGCGGAAGCACGGTGGCTGAAATGGCCCTGATCGACTGCATGAGCGCGGTCGGCAACGGGCGGGGCGTATCTTTGGCGACGGCAATTACCGCATCGATCCACCGGTTCTTCCCTTCGAGTCCGTTCAGAATCGCTTCGGTCATCGCGTAGGCGCTGGCCTCCGAGGCCAGCAGCGCCGCCGCCACAAGCCGTTCATAAGCCTGCAGGGGAAGCCCTTCAGTCAATGCCAGGAACAGCATCGGAAGGATCGCCTGGGCCCGCTCGAAATTGGTCTTGACCAGCAGGGCGAGCGTCAGTTCCGGCACGCCGTCCTTGGCCGCCTGACCGTCGTTATCCTTGTACATGGCCCGAAGGTCGGTAACCAGTTGCTCAGCCGCCTTCTCGTTGTCCTGAATGGCCAGGACCTTCGTCACTTCCGCGCGCGCGGCCTTCTCGGCCGCGGACTCGGAAACCGCGGCGACCGGTTCGGCCGCCCGGAGCCAACCAGCGGAAAGAACAACCGCGGCCAACAGAACATACAGCTTTTTCATGAAACCTTCTCCTTGCCTCTTGCCTAATACCACGCGGAAAGACCCAGCCAGATAAGCCACTGATCATAATTATCCAGATCGTTGTCGCCGATCTCGTAGGACGACTCCAAGAAAACCTTCCAGAAGGTGTTGACCTGCGGGGACAGGGTCAGACGACCCATGACCTGCCAAAGCTCGGTCTTGTCCTGCTGGAGATCGTTCCCAAAATCGATAGTGAAGTCATATGCGTCCAACCGGTAGGACAGAGCGCCCACGGCGTTCAGGCGGCGCAGGAACGAGTAATCCGCGCCAACCTGGGCGGTATAGGTGCGGCGGGTGTTTTCGGGGGAGTTCTCCTGAATGGCGGAACTGACATCCGTCCAGGCCTTGCCGAACAGGCTGAGTTTCTCGGACCGGCGCCAGTTCATGAGGGCGTCGAAATCCCAATCCCACTTCCGTTCCTGATCCTCGCCGGTCGTGTCGGTGTAGTGTTCGTAGGTCTTCACGCCCACGGCAACGTGATAATCAACTTTGACGCGCGGCTTGGTACGCAAGCCCACGCGCAGCGCATACACGGGGACGTCGTCCGACAAGGCGTCACCGTCTACAAGCTCGTATTCGCCTTCGACGAACACATACGTTTTGTCCGAATACCGATAACCCGCGTCGCCGCTGACGGTCCAATTCCAGTAATCGAAAAGCCGCTCGTCGTCGTAGTCCACGGTCGAGGCCGTGCCGTTCAAGCCGAAGGCGGTGCGCTCGCCAGGATTGTACCGGCCCTCCAAAAACCCGTCGATCGTGGCGCGCTTGAGGCGGTCGTCGCGTTCCTCCAAATAGGGAAGAGGCACATAGCCGGGCATGGTCAGCGCCGCGCTGGCCGGAACGCGCTCAACGTCCTGCGACTCCCGGTACTTGCCGCCCGAACTGAGCGAATACTTGTCCGAGGCGGGCCAAAACCGGGCCGAGCCTTCAAGCGTGGTGCTGTCGTAATCGAAATCCGATTCCGACTGGTAGGCGCGGTTTTCATAGTAGCCGCGAAGACGCAGGTCCCATTCGCTTTGAATGACGCGGCTCACGCCGGCGCCAACCGTCCATTGGGTGAAAAAGTCATCAACCTCCTCGTCCTGGACCTGATAGCTCCCGTCCGGGGCCAAGGGAAGGATTTCCCCCTCGGCGAGCCGGGCGTTGCTGTCATAACCGAGGGTCCCATCGAAGAAAGGGCTGATCCGGGCGTTGCCGGCCCGAATCCCCGCGCCGGGTGTAAACGAGGCCCACCCCGTGGCCATCGGAAACAGGATCAATCCGATGGCAGCCATCGCCCATCCCCGAGAACAAAACATCTTTTCGATTTTCACAAAAGACCCCCCGCTGAACGATCACCAGTTTGACTGCGGCACGTAGACCCTGTCACCATGTTCCAGCGTGATATCCTTCTCGCTGTCGCCCCGCTTCGCCGCCTCCACCATGTTGATAATCATCTGCCTGGTCGTGCCATCCTTGTTGCGGCGCGTCACCACAATCGCCTCCTGCTTCGCATCCTTCTCCGCCCCGCCAGAAAACTGAATCGCGCGGCTCAGGGTCAGGTCCCGGGTCGGGGGAATGTTCACCCGCCCCGGCTGCCGGACGTAACCCTGGACCACCACGGACCCCCACGGCGAGATCTCTCCCGCCCGGTCTCCATAAACAAACTCAACGGCCGCCTGGGGCTCGCGAATGAACTGCTCGTACTGCTTCTCCAGCTGGGCCGCCAGTTCCTGGACCGTCTTTCCCTCGCATTCGACCGTTCCAATCAACGGCAGCGTGATGTCCCCCTTGTCGGAAACCGTCTTCACCTGCTCCGCCATTTCAATCTTCCCGCCAGCCGTAACGGAAAGCCGCAGCGTATACCCCGGCTTGATCAGCGGATCGCCTGAGGCCGAAAACATCTCCTTGCCCGATGGCAGCGCCGGCCCATTCGTCGCGCTGGCGGCTGCCGCCAACGCCTCTTCGTCAGCGTTTAACCGGGGCTTGCGGCTCCAGAATATATACCAGGGCCGCCCCGCCGGCAGATTCGTCACAACCCCTTCCGGAACGGGCTCGGCCTGCACGTCCGTTTCCGTCACCAGCACGGCCGGAACCGCTTCAACCGGAACTGTTTCTTCGGACTCCGCGGCCATCTCAGCCGGAACCACCGCGGGCTCACCCCGCCTCCACATCCGCTTATACCAGGGAAGAACCGGATCCTCGAGCGGCTGATCCAGCGCAGGCTGCTCCGCAACTTCCTGAATATCAGGCACTTGAGCAACAGGATCCGCGGCTTCAAGGACAACGGGCGACTCCATCCGGTCCCGGCCTGAAAAAAGCGACAGGCATCCTGAGCCCATTAGCATCAGGCCCACCATGCACAGCATCATGACTGCACTAAAAGCAGCTCGCTTCAAACCGGCCCCTCGCTCTGTTGACACAAAAATTTCATGTTTAATATATCCCAGGACGACTGGTATCACAATACAAAAAAACGACCATTTCTGGACTCGGCGGTCCCCCGCCGTAACCTGGACTCGGCGGTCCCCCGCCGTAACCTGGACTCGGCGGTCCCCCGCCGTAACCTGGACTCGGCGGTCCCCCGCCGTAACCTGGACTCGGCGGTCCCCCGCCGTAAACCCCGCCGTCCCCCCCCTGCCTTGCGCCAAGGCCCATTCACTCACGGCCGGGGACGGCCGAGTCCATGCCGTACGTTCGCTACGGCTGCTCCGCAGCCTTCTTTGCCGCTTCGCTCTTCTCCTTCAAGGCGGCGTCCTCAGGCATGGCCTCCAGGAGCGAAGCATACAACGCCTCCGCCTCCTTGAATTGGCCAGCCTTGAAATGCACATCCGCCGCCCTGACCCGGAAGGCCAGATTGGTCGGGTCGCCCGCCTCCAAGTGGCCAAGGGTTGAAAGCGCTTCACTCCAGCGCCCGGTTTTCTCCTGGATGAACGCCCTCACCTCAAGCAGCGCCGGCTCCTCCGGCTTGAGCATCAGGCCCCGCTCGACCTGCTTTTCCGCTGACGCATAACGGCCCGCATCCGCCCAGGCTTCAGCCCGAAGAGCCAGATTCTTCCAGGCCAGGGGGTTGACCCTCACCCAGTGAGATACAAAAGCTGCGTCGTTTTTGTAATAATCCCGCCTCCCCATGCTGACCGCCCCCAGGATAACGGCCACGGCGATGCCCGCCACCATGGCCTCCAGCCGGACCATCTCCATCCGCCAGAAACGCGAAACCGCCCAGGCAAGCAATCCCAGGATAGGAAGGAAAAACGGAAACTGCCGGCCTTCGTCGAAGGGGATTCGCCCGTCCAGCACCCCTGTCAGCGCAGGGAAAAAACAGATCATGAGCGCCATCCACATCCACACCCGCCGCCCCTCCTCGCGTCTCCGCTGCGGAGCCATCGCCCCGGAAAGCCGAAACGCCAGCACCACCAGGCCGAGCACAACCCCCATCAGCAGCGCGGCCGGCAGGAGCCCCATCCCCATCTGACCCAGGGAAAGGCCTGGCTGGAAAACCACGATCCGGCGCGGCATGGCCAGCGCCATCCAGCCATAAAGCCACTCCGTGAAAGGCGCACGGGCGGGAACGGAATCCGCCGAAACCAGCTTGCCAAGGATCGTCCAGCGCCACCCCAGGTACAGGACGCCCACCAGCAGGACGGGTATCAGCCGCTTCCATTGACGCGCGTGGGTCTCCTTCTTGGAAATCACCTTGAGCTGGGAAACAGACGTACGCCCGATGTCCGATTCAAGGCCCCTCCAGCCGGCAAGCCCGACCCCCTCGGCCACGGCCAGTGCCGCCGGCAACCACAACGCCTGTTCCGTGGTCCCCAGGGCGAGCGCGTAGGCAACGGCGGCGCCGATCGCGCCCAGCCACCCCCCCCGAATATAGAAGATCAGCCCCATCACCATGAGCAGGAGGCCCTGAAGTATCTCGCGGCCGTCGCACACGTGATAAATCAACGTCGAGGCCGCCGGGTGCGCCACCAGAATCAAAGCGGCCAGGAAGGCGGGGACGCGGCGGGTTCCCATGGCGGGCTGCCGCATGAAGGCATAGGCCGCCAGGGCGGTCAGCGCCAGCAGAATCAGATTGACCGCCCGGAAGGGGGTCGTCTGGTCCGGCGCAACCGCCCCCTTCTGGGCGCTCAGGCCGATTCCTGCAAGCGGGCGCCAGCTCCCGTCTTCGGCCGGCGTCCGCAACGCCTGGAGATAATCCGCCCCGGCCCCGCCCGCCGGCAGGGCCTCGATCACGACCTGATCCTCAAAAAGGAGCTCAGGCCCCAGCCACGATGCATAACAAACAACCACGGCTGCCAGAATCAAAACCACATGATGCCATGTCGATCGCATAGTCCCCCGTTCATCGCCCCCTCAATCATAGAACGGCAATTCTGATGAATGATAAGGGCATCAACCGTCCGCCGCAAGCCTATATTTGTTCCTAATTGCAGGACGGCCGCATTTGAATGGTCTGGGTGGGCCGGGCGCTATGAAGCTGTGAAAAAATCGTGACGATTCATTTGGCTTGGAGTAGGCCGGGCGCTACGAGCCCGGCGTCGCACACTTTTCGGCGCTTTCCTGACATAAACTGTCGCGTAGCCGCGCCGGGCTCATAGCGCCCGGCCTACCCAGACCGTTCGAAATCAATTATTTCACAGCTTCTACGAGCCCGGCCTACCAAACCAGAGCGCCTCAAGGATTCGCGACGAAACTGCTCTTTCCCACCGCACGCTTATCCTTGCCCAAAAAGGGATGCCTGTCGCATAATGCCGCCATGAACCGACTCCCACTCTCCCTGCTGATCCTGGCTGCCCTGAGCCGGGCCGCCCTGGCGCAGGACGACGCCCCCCTGCCCTGGCGCATGAGCAATTTGGCGTTCGTCGCATCATCAACGGCCCGGGATGCCGCCGCCGCCTCGAACCGTAGCGACCGCCTTGTCCGCCGCGGCCTCCTGGCGGACCGCGCCGCCGGCACGGTCCGCCTCTGGGCCGAGGCCACCGGCCTGGAAGGCCGCGAAACGGAGTTCTTCCTGATTTCCGAGGCGAGCGGCCACGATTACGAGGCCCTGGCGGTCTCGTTCGCCAAGCCGGGTGACGTCCGGGACGCCCTGATCTTCCTCGGGCTCCCCCCCGGCCACCCGGTCAATGCGGGCGCCCTCCGCTTCTGGCCCAAAGGCGAACGCGTGCTCGTGACCTTCCGCTGGACGCCCCCCTCGATCGCCGGGGAGCCCGTGGCGCCGGTCGAAGCGGCCGCGGAATCGCTCATCCTGGACAAGACCCGCAAAGGCCCCCTTCCAGCGACCGGACTGGTCTTCACCGGCTCCCGTTTCGCGCCCGATCCGGCCGACGATTCCAAACTGGCCCTGACCGCCGACCTCTTCGACCCCCACTCCATCGCCTCGGACTACAACGATCCCGACACCATCCTCGACGTTCCCCACCAGGCGCCCAAGAGCGTGGTCTACGGCTGGCAATTCCCCAACCCCGACTACCGCTTCGCCAAGGGGCAGCTCGTGGAAGTGATCATGCAACCCGAACGGACCGACGGATCGCGACGGGTTCGCGATTTGACGCTGAAAGCGGCACCGGCGGGCGACACGAACGCCCCCCCGGCCTTCTCCCTTGCAGGGCTGAAGGATGGCCCCCTTTCCACGCGGGACGCGGGCGAACTCCTGAAGGCGTTCCAGTCCTGCACGAACCGGCACGAGGATCCCTTTGTCTTCTTTACGCCCGACCGCGCGCTGCCGCTTTCCCAGGTCCGGCTGACGAGCGCCCTGCTGGACCTGGCCGAGAACCAGGCGGGCGCCCGGATCGAACCGCCCGCCGAGGGGCACCCGTATTTCCGCTCGTTCCTGCCGGACGATAAATTCCGCAGCCGGGAGGCCTGGATCGTCAAGCCCTGGGAACTGGACCTGTCCGCCTCAGGCGACGGTGCCACCGGGACCGCCACCCTGGTCTCCGAAACCTGGAGCCGGGAGAACGTCGAGCCCACTCTCACCATCACCAACGTTCCGATCGCCTCGCCGGCCGCCTTGAAGGCGCTGCTCGCGTCACGGAAAAGGGAAACGCCGGTCATGGTGGTCTACGCGCCGGCGGCGCTTCCCTACGGGGTCCTGGCCGATTATGCCGCCGCACTCCTGCCTACCCATCCCACCTTGTGGGTGTTTTTGAAATAGGAACGCTAGCCCCTCACGCCCCCCGGATCTGCATCCCCCAGGCGTTACCCTTGTTCGTCAGTTGGGCGGCGAGAACCGTGTTGACGCCCTTCTTCCACTTCACGGGATACCGGAACTCGTCGGGCGTGGCCGGATTGCTCTTCGCCGTCACCGCCCCCACGGGCTTGCCGTTCAGCCACAGCCGGAAAGGCCCGTCCGACCCCACCAGGAGCTCGCCAGGCCCCGGTTTGGCCTGCTTGATTTTACCGCGAATATACACCAGCCCGTCCTTCCCCCCGTGGGCCTGCCGGATGTCGATCAGCTTCGCCTCAACAAACCACGGCGCCGGCATCCATTTGACGCCCCGCCCAGGCGGGACAGCCCGGCGCACGTCCCGGACCGCGGGCTGGAGCGCGGACATCTCGGCCTTTCCGAAAGACTGGCTCGCCTCCCCGTACTTCCGGATAAGCGCCGCCAGCGTGCGGCGCAGGGCCGCTTTGAAGCCGGGCTTCATCACCTCCGCCTCGCAGCCCACCTCCAGCATCTCGCGAAGCACGCGGGCGCCGTCGCTGGCCGGATAGGCGTCCGCGATCTTCCGGGCCCAGCCATACGTCTCCAGCATGCCGTCCAGGTTGTCGGCCACCTTGGCGCAAAGGGCGAGAACCGAACCCGGGTTGGTCAGGTCGCCCCGCACGCGCTCCCAATCGGCAAAGGCCCGGTAGGCCGTCGAAAGGCGGATCAGGTCCTTCATGACGCCCGAGAACCGCCCGGTCAACGCGGGATCCGCCCCGGCCGGGAAACAGCCCTTCCTGACATCATACCGCTTCTGGGCCCAGTCGTCGCCGCGCCAGGCGTTCCGATCGGTCTTCTTCCGGAAGTCGGGCACATCGTAGGGCTTCCCGCCTTCGCAGGACGAACGGAAGGCCAGCAGGCCGGGAATCGTCACGTCGCAGGCGCCGTAAACATCGAACGGGGCCGCCTCCCCCGTCAGGATCTGGCGGGCGAAATAGTAAAGCACCCAGAAATCCCCACCCCCATGACCCGTCTTGGCCGCCAGCGCGCCCAGCTCGTCCAGCGCCGGATTAACCTCCAGCTTGGGCGACCCGCCCGAGGCGCCGAGGCGCAGCTGGAGCCCCTTGCCGCAGTTGATCTCAGCGGCGCCGAGCGTACCCCAGAGCCGCTGCATATGGGAGTCGTTGGTGGTGCAGCCCATCAGGTTGCGAACCAGGCCGCCGTTGGACATGCGGATCAGCGACGGCGTCACGCCCGCCATGCCCTCCTCGTTCTTCATCAGGTAGCCGGCCAGGCCCGGGGTTCCCGGCAGCGACTCCACCCGCACGGGCCGCGTGCCGGTGATGACCATCACGGGGCCGAGCGAATGGGTGCAGTAATAGTGGAAGTTGAGCCAGCTCCGCCAGTTGTGCACCGTGTTGCCCGGCTGAACAGGCACGCCGTCGATATAGGTGTAGACCAGCGAGCGGCACTCGTGCACGTATTCGTACTCGGCATACATCAGCTCGCCGAAAAGCCCCTCGCGCCACTTGCGGGCCAGGTACATGTTGGCCGGGCTGAACGGGTAGTTTTCCGCCAGGTTGTAGATCTTTCCGGTCTTCTCCACCGCCTCGACCAATCGCACGCCCTCGGCCATGGTGTGGAACGCCGTGACCTCGGACAGCACGTGTTTGCCCGCGGCCATGCAGCGGATGGCGTCGTCGGCATGGGCCGGACAGAAGGTCGCCAAAAGAACGGCGTCGAAATCCTGCTTCAGGAACTCCTCCGCGTCCCCCGTCACGAACGCGCCCGGCTGGCACGCCTTGAACCGGTCGCGCATGTGGGCGTTGAAGTCGCACCCCGCCACCACGTCGAAGTTCAAGGACTCGCAGGTCTTGAAAAAACTCATGCCGCGCCCCAGCCCCCAGATGCCGAGCTTGATACGCTTGTCCGTTTTAAAAACCCGTAAATGATTGGCCATCGCGTCCCCCGTTATTATCACCGAAAAAAACCTGTGTATCCGATTTTGGCGGGGCAAGTCAGCCCTGCCCTCGCGTCACGGAGGCGGTCTTGCGGGCAATCAGCCTCAGTTCGCTGCAGCCCAGGTCTCCCATGCGTTGTTCGGACGAAGCCGCCCAAACCCGGACCTGTTCCAGATCGGCGGGTCCCGACGCAAGATAATAAGGCCAGTCCGCAAAAAACGACCTGTAGTACCCGTCATCCAGAAAATAGGGATGCTTCAGACCCCAGGCCTTCCGCCAGAAAATCGGCTCACGCTTCCGATATGCAGCGGATCCGTTTGGCGTCAGGATAACCAACAGCCCGCCAGGCTTGAGCAGTTCCCTCATCCGACCGAGTGTGGCCGCCACAGCCGGCACATGCTCCAGCACGTGGGAGGAAAAGACCAGGTCGAATGTCCCAGCCAACCCCTCCAAGTCATTCACCACCTCTACCCCGAGCATGCGACGGGCATACTTACCGCGAGGTTCTGAAATCTCGAACCCCTTCACAGCAAAACCAGCCTGCATGAACTGCCAACTGCCGTAGCCCCAGGAACAGCCGAAATCCAGCACCGCTGCCCCGGGCTTCAACCCCAGCGCCCGGAATAAGTCAACGTGAGGTTGGAAATCCTTGGGCGACCCCTTGAACAACGCGCGCTTCATGGCGTCCAGCGCTGCGGGTTCCGGCATGTCGGTAGTAAAGCCTTCCTTGTAATCGGCTTGATAATATGCCCGGTTCTCATCTTCCGTGGTAACGGGCGCCCTGAACAGGATTTTACATCGGTCGCACCGACGGAGGGTAGTGACCCAATATTTTCGAGACTCGCATCCCGACACCTCACTGCCGCAGGAGGGGCAGCCTAGCCCCTGGCGCAAGGCCGTTTTTTTAAGCGACAACAAAAAATAGGAGAGTTTTTCGTTCATGCATCCCCCTGAACTATTCAAGATTGGCGAAAAAACATTCGACCCGCCACGCTCGCCTGAGAGAACCTGTCGATCAGCAAATCTGTATCACAAGCTGCGCCTCCAATACGAGGGAAATTCGAGGTGTTTTTCAGAATGTCCAGATAACATTACCTTTATTAAATTCTGTTGCCTTAAAACTCGAACAAGCTGATTGTTCGTGCTTACACCACCTCCATCGCGTCGCCTGGACGGACACCTATCGTCATCTTCATTTATAAAATGCGCCTTTACCGTGGCCCCTATTGCATTTCTTCTTAACGCTCGCTTATACTCTAATAAACCAATAAGGCTGCTTATGAAAAACATCGTCATTATCGGCTCCGGGGGTCACGCAAATGTTGTGATAGACATTGTTGAAAGGCAAGGACTGTTCCGGATTGCGGGACTAATCGATCCTTGTCGTGTTCCGGGCGAAATAACCGCTGGATACAGGGTGCTCGGCCGCGAAGATCAATTATCCGACCTTATCACGCCTCACCAGTTAAAAGGGTGCATCGTGGCTGTTGGCGATAATGACGTCAGACAAAAGATCACAACAACCATTCAGACACGTTGCCCGACCTTTCCCTTTATAACGGCCATCCATCCAAACTCATCCGTTTCGCGAAGAGCGTCGATCGGCCCCGGTTCGGTCGTCGGGGCAGGAGCGGTCATCAATCCCGAATGCACGATCGGACATGGATGCATCCTAAACACCAGATGCTCTCTGGATCACGACTCCACCATGGGCGATTATTCCAGCCTTGGTCCAAATGCTACAACTGGCGGAAGAGTATGTATCGGTAACGGTTCCGCCATCGGCATCAGCGCAACCATTCTGCAGGGTGTCCGAATCGGAGCCCAAACCGTAATCGGGGGCTGTTCATTCGTAAACAAAGATATTAACCCTCTCAAACTGGCCTTTGGCATACCTGTCAAAGAAATTCGAGGCCGAATGGCGGGAGAAGCTTACCTCTGAACGTATTAGGCTCTTTCACATTTACAGCGCCCCGTATTTGCGGCATTATTGAATGACAACTGAACCCCGGAGCAGCCCATGCCCGACCCCGTCTTGTCCTCACCCGACCACGCCAAGAAAATCGACTCCCTCCTCGCCGAGACCCGCGCCCACGGAGGCCTCGCGCCCGTGGACCTGGAGCGCTTCTGGGCGGACCAGGCCAGGTCGACCCCCGATTCCTTCAGCCGCGCCAACCCGCAGTGCCCCCTAGGCATGCTGATGAGCGGGGAATGCGTCTACGCCGAGCTGGGGGTTCCCGAGGACTACTGGCGCTACGGCCACGACGAGGCGTGGCGCCTCTCGCTGAACAAGGCCTACAACGACCAGTCGGAGAAAATCGTGGGCCGCCGCCTGCTCAACGAAAAGCCCGGCCCTCCCGCCGAAAACCAGTGGCCCGGCTTCAAGCCCCTCTACGAGGTGTTCGAGGCGAAAAACGTCTGGCAGTCGGAATCGTGGTGGCTGGAACAGTCGGCCAACACGCCCGACGAACTGGCCGCCCTGCTCGACCGCGTCGAGGCGCGGATCGCCGCCATGCGCGACTTCATCCTCCCGCCCGAATGGCACGAGGCCAAGCCCCGCCTCCTGGCCCTCGGCCTCAAGCCGCCCCGCTACCGCGGCCAGCGCGGCCCCGTCACCTTCGCCACCTCGATCTACGGCGTCGAGAACCTGATGTGGCTGATCATGGACCAGCCCGACCTGGCCGCCCGCTTCCGCAACGCCATCCGCGACGCGATGCTCGCCATCGCCAGGGTGCTCGACGAGGAGGGCGGCTACACGCCCGAAACCGCGCCGCGCGGCTTCTCCTTCGCCGACGACAACTGCTACCTGCTCACGCCCGACATGTACGAATTCTTCGGCTACCCCGTGCTGGAAGCCATGTTCAAGCGGTACAGCCCCGGTCCCGCCGACTCCCGCTACCAGCACTCCGACTCGGCCATGGGCCACCTGCTGCCCCTGCTGGGCCGGCTGAACATGACGGGCGTCAACCTGGGCCCCACCGTGCCGGCCGCCGAGATCCGCCGCTACCTCCCCAAGGCGGTCATCCAGGGCCAGCTCGCCCCGTTCACCCTCAGCCGCAAC
Source organism: Kiritimatiellia bacterium (assembly GCA_044346855.1). Lineage (GTDB taxonomy): Bacteria > Verrucomicrobiota > Kiritimatiellia > CAIKKV01 > CAIKKV01 > CAIKKV01. The sequence goes on along the minus strand of JBIIYJ010000015.1, from coordinate 5,074 downwards.
AACGAACCGCAGATCGTGGCGGAATTCCTTCGCGATTTCGACATGACCCGCGAATCGCGCGGCCTGTCCTTCACCACCGCCGGCTCCATCAACAACGGCTCCCGCCTCACCTCCATGCGCCTGATCATGGCCGCCATTCAACGGTATGGCCGGTATTGAGAGGGGTCAGGGTTCGGGGTTCAGGGTTCGGGGTCAGCTATCCGCTATTCGCTATCAGCTATTCTTTTCGCTATCAGCTATCAGCTATTCTTCTCCGCTATCAGCTATCAGCTATTCGCTATCTTCTTAATGATCTCCGGCGCCGCCGCGCGGCCGGCCTCGTAGCCCCATTTGACGATTTCGGGGGAGCGGTGAAAGTCCATGAAAAACACGTTGTTCAGCTTGGGGCGGATCAGGAAATCCGGCGGCTCCCGCTCCAGGCGCATGCCGGCAATGCGCGATTCCATGATCCGCATGGACAGCCCCATGACATCCAGCAGCCGCGGCCCGGGCTCCCGCGCCTTCTCCATCGCCTTCACCATCGGACCCAGGAAGGAATGCTCCGCCCGGTGCAGCAAGGCGGCCGCCGCCTTGCCTGAAACCGTTTTTCCCCGCCTCCCCCCAACCACCTGGTCCATGGTCATCGGCTCGAAATGCGTCACATCCACGGCGATCACCCAATCCGCCCCGAGCTTGCGGGCCAGGTCGACGGGCACGGGGTTGACCAGGCCCCCGTCCACGAGAAAGCGCTTGTTCAGCCACACCGGCGTGAAGAGGCCCGGAATGGCGATGCTGGCCCGGATGGCCTCGGTCGCCGGCCCCGAATCAAGGACCACCTCCGTCCCCCTGGCCAGGTCCGTGGCCACCGCCGCATAGGGGATGTCCAGGTCCTCGATCCGCTTGTCCTGGCTGTAGGTCCGGATGAATTCGGTCACCCGCTCGCCGGCGATCAAACCGGACTTCGGCAGGCGGGGCTCCACGAAATAGCCGAGCGCCTTCCTCCAGTCCAGGTCCAGCGCGAAGCGGGTCATCGATTCGATCTTGTCCGTGGCCGCGCCGATGCCGACCAGGGCGCCCATGCTGGCCCCCGTCACCACGGCGACCTCCAGGCCGGCCTCCTGAAGCGCCGTCACGACGCCCAGATGGGCCATGCCGCGCGCCCCGCCGCTCCCCAGGGCAAGCCCGATTTTCAGTTTCCGCCTCATGCGTCTCCTTACGGCAACCCCTTGAACTCCCTCTTGCCGAGGTTATACAGGCGCTTCGGCTCCGGCTGCGCGCCGGTCACCCAGGCCTGGACGACGCGGCCCGCGAAAATGGTATGGCTCCCGGTCTCGAGCGTCCCCTCCAGCCGGCATTCCAGATTGACCACGCACTCGTCGACCAGCGGCGCCTTGACCTGCAGGCCGGCCAGGGGCGTCAGCTTCGCCTCCTTGAACTTGTCCGTATCGCGGCCGGACCGGGTGCCGCAGAGCACGACGGCCTCCTTCATGCCCTCGGCCGGCATGGCCAGGACGAACTCCTTCGACGCCAGGATCTGGTCGTGCGTATAGCGCGTTTTGCCGATGGCCACCGCCACCATGGGCGGATTGCCCGAGCAGAACATGGTCCAGCCCGCGGTCATGACGTTGGGGCGGCCGTTCGTGTCGACGCAGGTGACGAGGACCAGCTGCTCGGGATATTTCTTCGCGATCGCCGCCTCGACGGAGCACGCCTTCTGGGCCCCGCGGATCACCGGGGCCGCCGGTTCGGGCGTCTCCGCCGCCCGCAAGCCCAGCGCCGCGCCTGCCGCCATGAGAATTGCCAGCCAACGCCTCTTCATTGCCGCCTCGCGTTTAGATTTGCCACTTTCAGGACCTCACCGGTAAGATATACCAAGAAAAATGGTAACGCACAACTCCAACCCCCTCACCGAAGGCTCGCTGCCCCGCAGCCTCCTGCGCCTGGCCGGCCCCATGTTCGCCAGCGCCCTGCTGCAGAACGCTCAGAGCCTCATCGACCTGTTCTGGGTCGGCCGGCTGGGCCCGGACGCCGTCGCGGCCCTCGCCCTGAGCGGCACGGTGCTGTTCCTGATGTGGCCCCTGGTCATGGGGCTCGCCGTCGGGACCGTGGCCCTCGTCTCGCGCTACACGGGAGCCGGGCAGCCTGACAAGGCCGCCGCCGCGGCCGGCCAGTCGCTGGGCCTCTCCCTCCTGTGCGGGGCGGCGGTGGCGCTCGTCGGCCTCCTGGGCATGAACCCCCTGCTGGCCGCGATCGGCGCCGAGCCCGCGGTGGCGCTCCTCGCCAGGGACTACCTGTGCATCTCATTCGCCGGCTTCTTCACGGTCTTCCTGCTGGCCGTTTCCTCCAGCGCCATGCAGGGCGCGGGCAACGCCATCCTGCCGATGCTCGGCATGATCCTGGCGAACCTGATCAACCTGGCCCTCGATCCGGTCATGATCTTCGGCCTGCTCGGCTGCCCGGCCCTGGGCGTGAAGGGCGCGGCCTGGGCCACCGTCCTCTCGCAGGGCGCGGCCTGCCTCATCGTGACCGGCGGGCTGTTCCGCGGCATTCCGAAGCTCAAAGTGGCCCTGGCCAACCTCCTGCCGCGCCTCCGGCTGGCGTGGGACATTTTCCGCATCGGCATCTTCAGCGCGGGCCAGATGCTGGCGCGCAGCCTCATGGTCTTCGCCCTCTTCCGCATCGTGGCCGCCAGCGGCACGGCCGCCCTGGCCGGCTACGGGGTCGGCATGCGCTTCCACCAGATCATCCTGCTCCCCTGCTTCGTGCTGGGCAATGCCAGCGCCGCGCTGGTGGGCCAGAACCTGGGCGCCTCGCGGCCGGACCGCGCGATGCAGGCTGGCTGGCTGGCGGCCAACATCGGCATGGGCATCAACCTGCTGGCGGCCGCCGTCCTGATGCTCTTCGCGGCCCCCCTGACGGCCGTCTTCACCTCCGACCCCGCCGTGATCGCCGTGGGCACGGAATACCTGCGGCTGGTCTCGCCCTTCTACGTCTTCGCGGCCCTTGGCATCATCCTGGGCCGCAGCATGAACGGCGCCGGCGACACGATCCCCACCATGCTCATCACCATCGCCACGCTCTGGGGCATCCAGGTTCCCCTGGCCCATTACCTCGCCGGCATCTTCGAGCCCGCCACCACGGGAGTCTGGTGGTCCATCGCCATCTCCAATACCCTCAACGGCCTCATCACCGCCGCCTGGTTCATGATGGGGAGATGGAAACGGATGAAGATAGGATAAAGAGAGGGGTCAGGGTTCAGGGTTCGGGGCGAAGCCGGGCACCGTGACCTGCCGCGCTTCGAGGCAGGTCTCTGGTGCCCGGTTCAGGAGAAAGTGATCGGTGGCTCATGGGATTAAAGATGGCCGCCTCACACCCCTAAGAAACCCGTAAAAAGGTGGAGGGTCCGGTGCCACCCGGACCGCAAGCGCCATACGTGCGTCTGACGCGCGCAGATGGTCCGGGTGGCACCGGACCCTCCGCCTTGTTCTAGAAAGCCGTCAACTGGGGAAGAGAGGTGCCTGCCACCCGGACCGCAAGAACTCGGCTCTCCCCTCCGGGCTGAGGGGCCTCTGTGTTGGAAGTTGGGCCAGGCCAGGCGCACGACAGCGGGCGGCGCAAGCCTGTTGCTACATCAGGCGCTTCACAGACAAATCTCCGCACAACTCCGGGTCTCGACGGCCCCCGCCGCCGTCCGGATCCGCACGCGAAAGTCGGCCGGCGCCTCCAGGGTCAGAGTCACGCGGCCGTCCGCCTCCACCGCCCGGACGACCAGGGCGCCCCACGGCGTCTCCACGGTCTGCTTTTCCGGCCAGGGCAGCGTGGCCGCCCCGAACGCCGGCGCCAGGTCCACGCCCGACCCGTCTTCCGCCACGCGCGCCTCCAGCATCAGGGCGTCATGCGCGCGCGGATACAGATGCTGGTCGCCCGCCCGGCCGCCCCGCCCCCACTCGCGCATGTCGAAGCCCGTGCACGGAACCAGCGCGGCAAAACCCTCCCGCACGGCGGGGTGCCCGAAGCCGAAACGACGGCCCATCCCGGCATACACATAAAGGCCGAACAAGGACCAGGTCGCCACCTGCCCCGTGGTCCAGGTGGCGCGCGAGGATTTGCCCAGGCTGACCGGGAACAGCTCCACATCGTCCCGGATGAAATGGCCGTGCAGGATTTCCAGGGGCTTCAGGAAAGCGTCCGGCATTCCCCCCGCTTCCGCCTCCGCCTCCAGCGCGTCCATCATGCCCACCAGGGGGACGCCGGTCAAATACAGTGACGCATGCCAGCCGGGATGCGGCCCCGCTCCCATCTGCCCGCCGGCCGACCCGCGCGATTCCAGCACGCCGCCGATCATGCGCACCAGCTCGCGCAGCCGGTCGCGCGCCTGCTCGGTGCGGAAATACCGCCACAGCAGGGCCCACCCGCCCACCTCGAAGGCATCCCGCCCGATCGCGTTGCGCGGCCAGTTGGAGCGGAACCACGCCCAGTACGCCTCCGCCGTCATCTCCACCGTGTCGCGCATCCAGGGGTCGCCGGTCTCGAGGTAGCCGAACAGGATGTCCCGAAATTTGGTATAGGCGCAGGTTTTCCAGCCCCAGCCGCCCAGCCACTGGTGCACGGTGAAATCGGTGTGGTCCACGGCCAGGTCCGCCCAGTAGGTGCAATAATCCAGGGCATCACGATACAGGCCCGGGTCGCCGGTCAGGTACGCCTGCTCCATCAGCCCCGCGCCCGCCCCGCCGTCGTTGCCCGCCCCGCCAAGGGCGGCCAGCGATCCGCCGTCAAAAGCGCCCCGGCTCATGCCGCCGCGCACCATCTCCCCAGCCGCCTCCGCCACGGGGGTAAATCGGCCGCTGACCGGCAGCAGCCCGCCCGGCCACGGCTCACCGCAGGCCGCATACCACCAGGCCGGCACGGTATAGCGGGCCACGGCCGGAGCGGCGTCCGACAGGCTGAACTGGAACCGGATCGTGCGGGCGAAGCCGGGCTCCCACAGGTCCGCCGGGCTCTCCGGCTTCCGCGTGTTGATGATGCTGTCAAACGGAGTGTAATAGACCGCGCCCGCTATAGCCCGCAGCCGCGCGGGATGAGCCTCGCTGCACGT
>JBIIYJ010000164.1:0-11548 GCA_044346855.1 Kiritimatiellia bacterium | reverse complement strand
CAGGGTCATCGGCGTGCGGCGGTAGGCCGTGGTGGTCTGGATGAAGACGTTCGACTCGACCGGGAACGAGGGCGGATGCGAATAGGCGCTGTAGGCGTAGGTGCCGATGAGCGCCTCGGGATACTTCGCCTTCAGCTCCCGCGCCGCGCTGTTGATGCAGTTGAACAACGACTCCGACGTGATGCACACCAGCTTGCCGTCCGGCCGCACGGCGAACTGCGAGCCGTTGGTCCACACCACCGCCCCGCCCTTGGCCCACTCGCGGCAGAGCGGGCATTCGCAGTAGCCCAGCCCGTCGGCCGGCGTCATGGAGACCATGGCCGCGCCTTCCGCCGCCTCGCCCAGGACCCGGTCCGTCGTTCTCCGGATGAAATCGGGATGACTGAAACACGGCTTGCTGCCAAACACCCGCTTGCCTTCGCGCATGGCGAACAGCTCGGGCGCGCGGACGAAGTCGTTGGAGGAAAGCCCGTGCCCCGCATGCCCGATGGAAACGGGAAAGGCGCCGCCCATCCGGTTACGGAGATCCCAGTCGCGCTTATCGTCGGCGTTGCGCCCATAGGCTCCAAACCCGTACCCCAGGTGGCGCTGGATGTTGAAGGACGGGGCCTGCTTCAGGTTCCATGTTCCCGAAATCGTCTTTGCCTCCGGCAGCACCTCCCAGGCCGCGCCCGGGAAGAACCAGCGGCAGCCCAGCTCGTGGAGGAATGTCATGGCCGCATGCCGCGCGCCCAGCGGGGTCCGGCCCAGCAGGACCAGGTTCGTTCCGTCGCTGCGGACCAGGCAGCCCTCCGCCCCGAGAGCCGCCGCTTCCGCCTCCAACCCCAGCCACGGGAAGTTGGTCGCGGCGCCCACATAGACGCCTTTCGTGCCCGGGGCCGCCGCGAGCACTGCGGGCTCCGCGCCGCTGATCTTCTTCAGGACGGCGGCCAGGTCAAGGGCGGCGGGATCGTTGGTCGAGGGGGCCAGGATGGGCAGCCGGGCCACGCCGTTGGAAATGAGCGTGAGCGGGTGCAGGGCGGTGGCGGAAGGGACGAAAGGGACGGAAGTGACGAAAAGGAGGGAAAGGATCAATCTGCGCATATGGCCTCGGGGAAAGGGCTTGAAAAACGGTCGATTCAAAACTGTACAAGGCCGGGCGAAAGGGTGTCGAGCGGAAAGCGATGGACCCGCAGGTTTTACATGTGATAGATTTTGCCCATGAATATAAAAGCCCTCCGCCTATTCGCCGCATCCGCCGTTGTCCTCTGCCTGCTGCTGGACGCCCGCGCCGTCACGCAAACCTTCCGCCTGGTCGGTGGCGTCACGCTCTACGCCCCCAACCCCGACGGCAAGCCCCTGACCGTCACGCTGGCGGTGCGCGACCTGAACCTCTACAACGCCGGCCCGCGCGAGCTCCTGTTCAAAATCTACGATCCCGACGGGAAGCCCGTGGTGCGCGAGATCATTCCCGACGACGGCATCACCGACGGCGCCTTCATGGACCGGATCGGCGGATGGGACCACGAACTGCAATACCTGTGCAACCTCTACGGCCTGGGCACGCGCCCCGCGTTCCGCTGGAGCGCCTGGTCCAGCACCAACCGGCTGGCAGCCCTCGCCGCCCGCTCGTTCGAGCGCACCGTGCCCGGCCTGCCCGGAACCTACCGGATCGTGCTCGCGGGAACGCCCGACCACGTGGTCACGGTCGGAGTCAGCCCGGACCGCCCGGTCGGCGTGGCGGGCCATCCGCCTTTCCTGCACGGGCATGACGCCGGCCCCATCGTCCGCTATGCCTATATGCCGCCGGGCGCGGACGGCGTTTTCTTCGCCGTGGCCGAGCCCGACCTGCCCGCCACGCGCCGCTTCAAGCTGACCGGCCCCGACGGCACGGTCCGCTTCGACGGAATGGCCACGGGGGCCTATGCATCGGTCGCCTTCCAAGCCAGCAACGACGTCGGCAAGCTTTACAAGCTGGAGGTCAGCGGCGGCGCCAATGACTACTGGCTTAACCTGGGCTTCTCCTTCCCGCGCAAAGATCCGCAGTGGTTCGACTACGTGGGCATGGGCTCGCAGGCCGTCTGGGCCGGGGATCCCGAAACCGCGCGGGCGCTCAAGGGCGGGGTGACCGAGGTGGACGGCAAGGTGTTCTGGCACCCGTTCCAGGTCCGGTTTCACCGCTGGCTGGCGGCCCATCCGCTCGACGCCAACGAGGGCGAGAAGGCGCTGCGGGCGGAGTTGGACCTGCTCTTCCGCAGCTTCCACCTGCTGGAGACCAGCGACGGCCGCGGCGGCCGCGGCTGGCACAACTGGGCCTACTCCATGGGGTACTACGGCAGCCGCGTCTACCGGCCCGGCTGGACCCTGCTGGCGCGCGCCGACGTGCCCGCGGAGCTGAAGGCCATCATCCGCGAGGGGCTGATCATGGCCGGCGACCGGCTCAGCTTCGCCACCGGCATGGAGAAGGTCAACGGCAACGCCTTCTCCCAGATCAACGTGGCCCTGTGGTACTGCCACCGGGCCACGGGAGACGCGATCCAGAAGGAACGCTTCGAGCTGTTCTGGAACCGCTGGGCGAACGAGGGCTGGGGCCCGGGCTCCGGACTGAGCCGGTCGGGCGACTCGCAGGAGCACTTCGCGCACGACGCCCATTACGGGTCGTACCTGATGGACAACTGGCTCGGCCGCGAGTGGGTGACCAACGGCATCCTGGGGGACGCCAAGGACGACCCCCGCTTCCAGGCCATCGTGGAGCGCTACCGCGAACTCTACACCTACCTCTATTGCCGCGAGGCTAACGGCGTGCCGGTGGCGGCCAACCCGTGGTCGTCGCGCACCTGCAACTCCACCCACGCCGGCACGAACAACTGGGAATTCCCCGGCCATGCCTGGAAAGGCCTGCCGGGGCCTGACTTCACCGTCAGCGTGAACGGGGGCGACGAGTGGTTCGCGGCGCGGCGCAAGGGGTACTACGCGCTCACCTTCCACGGCCGCCTGGCGCCGGCCTGGATGTGCGACGCCTTCGAGGGGCAGCTCGGCTTCGGCGGCGGCACACTGTGCCAGCTGACCGTTCCGGGAAAAGGCCCCGTCCTGGCCGGCACCCTGCCCGACTCCTACGGCAAGGGGATGCACCTGTCCAACTGGCGGGCCTTCCACATCCACGCCCTCGTGGGCGAACTGTGGGACGGCCGGCCGATCGTGTCGGGCGTCAGCGAACACAACGACGCCGCCTTGGCCGGAACAACGGTCACGAGTTCAGGCGAAGTGCGCAACTCTCGCGTGCGGATCGCGCGCGCGTTCGATTTCCAGCCCGACGGCATCGCCTGCCGCGCCGCGCTGGCGCCCTCGGCCTATGAAAACACCATGTCGCTCTGGTCGCACGACCCGGCCCGCTCCGCGGTGCGGCTGGCCTACGAGATGATCCCCTACCTGGACACCCCGCGGCGGCAGCCGTCCAAGGTGACGCTGAAAAATGCCGCCGGCGAGGACGGGGGCGACGTGACGGCCGAGCCGAAAATCGCCTCGTCGGTGCGGATCGACCGCGGCGGCTTCGGCGTGGAGATCCGCCTCGACAAGCCGCGCAACGTCCAGCTCGGCCAAAGCCGCACGGTCCTGATCGAACTCGTGGGCCCCGGCACGAACGCCGTGCCGGCCAACCAGGTCAGCGTGGCCTATACGATCGTGCCGTTCGGGGGGTGAGGCTCATGGAAAACCCTTAGCGGGCTCGTCGAAATGGCCGATGGCGGGAATGTGCCGTTGCCTCTACGATGGTTGCAGATGAAGCCAGGCCTGTTGGCCGTGGACCAGAACAACCAAAAGGAGCGAGCACCATGAAACGTTCGGCAATCGTGATGATGATGGCGGCGGTACTGACGGGCGCGGCCTTTGCCCAGAACAACGTGACCCCGAATCTCAACCAGGGAACGAAGACGATCGAGGGCTCGGGCTCAATCGACGGCGACACCCCCGTCGGCACCGACTACAATATCCAGTTAAGCTACGGATATTTCTTCTTCGACAACCTTGAACTCGGCGGCATTCTCGGATACCGCGACAACGACGATTTCTCGACGTATGAAATCGGCGCGCGCGCGGAATACAACTTCCCCACCGAAACGCCTCTCGTCCCGTTCGTGGGCGCGGCCGTCCTGTGGGCCGGCGCCGACGCGGATGACTCCGACAAGGATGAAGACACGGTCGTGGGACGCCTTTCGGCCGGCGTGAAATACTTTATCGACGATAACGTGGCCCTCTCCTTCGCCGCCGTTTACGACATGGCCGGGGATGACCTTTACATCGACGAAGACGGGGACGCCGACGACACCAACTTCAAGGGCGTGTTCGGAATCCAGTTCTATTTCGATTGAACCCCACGGCTCGCCCCTCCGGATGACTGTTCACGAATGCCAAACGGAGGGCATGGCCTGGATGCTCAGGCGTTGCGGGCCATCTCCATCGCGATCCGCTCCCACTCGAAGATGTTCTCCGGGCGGCCGTTGCACGTGCTGATGTCCTTGAGCACCAGCTCGCAGGCGCAGCCGTTGCGGCGGGCCGCCGCAAGGATGGCCCCGAGCTCCTTGCGCAGCCCGGCCGGATCGAGGCGATCGACGGCCACGGAGGCCGGGTTCGGCTTGGCGGCCAGAACGTAGTCCTTCCCGATCGCCTCGGCCGCCACATTCACGTCCGCCCAGGGCGTGATGGAAACCTTGCGCAGGTTCGGGATTTTCCTCACGATATCCATCTTCCGATCGAGCGGTTCGCAGCAGCCGTAATAGACCAGCCCGCAGCGGGACAGCGGCTCCTTGACGTAATCGATGTCAAACTCCTCGTGCATCGCGGAGGACACGGAAGCGAAAATCTGGGCCACGGCGCGGCCCCAGACGTTCTTCAGCCGGACGTGCTCGCCGTCGAAGCCGGGCCCCGGCAGGTCGCTCGCCAGGATGGGCGTGCAGTGCAGCGACTGGGGATCGTTGTCGAGCAGCCCCAGCGCCTCGATCTGCCGGATCGCGTCCCATTGCACGTCATGCAGTTTCCGGACCGTGCGATGCATGAAGTCGGGCCGTTCGGCCAGATCCAGAAGCAGATTGGAAACGCCGCGGAACATCGCAATCCGGTCCCACGTCCCGGAGCCGACGTATTCCGGCCCCTTCAGGCGCACGGGCAGGATGTCGCCGATCGCCTCCCCCACGAGGCGATAGTGGCGCAGGGTCTCCTCCTCGTCGTAGGTGATGACGTCGTTGTGGATCTTTTCGAGGTCGGCTTCCGTGGCGAGTTGATCGTGGTATTCGTGGGCCCGGATCGTGTCCCGCCCCGTCTGGGCGATCGTGCGCTCATCCACCGCGATCCCGATTCCCGCGTGGCGGATGACCTTGTGCACCGGCACATACGGGGCGATGATCATGTCGGCCGGCAGGTGCTTCGCCTTGTAGATCGTCATGCGGAGCATCCGCTCGACCCCGCGCAGGACAGGATCCTCGCAGCGGGTTGTCAGCTCGTCGCCGAGGGCCATCTCCGTCCACGGCAGCTCGTCGATCAGGACGACCGGGCGGACGGGCTTGAGGTCGTTCAGGGCCCGGTGCAGCTTGCGGTTTTCCAGGAAGCGCTCCTGCTGCGCGAGGAGGAAGTACTCCCCCGCGAGCGGGCGAAGGATCGTGCGGTCGTTCGTGTTCATGCGGGGAAACATAGCAATGGTACGCCGCGAAAGCAAGCCGCCGCCCGTCCACCTCGCCCATCGGTCTTACGTCATCCGGTCATACATGGCGGGGGTGATCACGGCCTTGAGGGGTCGCCCATCGGCGTAAGCCCGCAGGTTGTCCGCGGCGTATGCCGAAAGAGCCTGGTACATGGCCTCGCCGCCGGCGCCGACCGAATGCGGGTAGCAGATGGCGTTCTCCAGCTGAAGAAGCGGCGAGTCCTTCGGCAGCGGCTCCACCTCGTAGACGTCGAGCCCGGCGAAAACGTCGGGACGATCCTTCAAAAAGGCGATCAGATCCTGCTCCACCACGATTTTGCCGCGGGCGGTATTGATGAAAATGGCGTTGGGTTTCAACCGGTCCAGCAGCCCGCGATGCACCAGGCCCCGGGTTTCCTTGGAGAGACCGCACTGGATGGTGAGAACATCCGAAGCCGCGAAAAGCCCCTCGAGCGAATCCGCGCGCGCGCAATCCGCGGGAAGGGCTTCCGCGTAGGGATCGTAAATGAGGATCGAACACTCCAGGGGGGCAAGCAATCCCCGCAGGATGCGCCCGATGGCCCCGAAGCCGAGGAACCCGACGGTCTTATGGCGCAGCGTGGGGCTGGGCGCCCGGTAGGGAAACGTCCACTGCGGCTGTTCGAGCATGTGCCGATGCACCCGGGACAATTCCCGGCTGCAGGCGAGCATGAGCATCAAAGCCCCCTCGGCCAGGAACCACATCGGGCCGTTGCCCCAGTTCGTCACCCGGATCCCGGCCTCCAGGTACTCGCGGGGAATCCACCCCTGGATGGTCCCGGTCAGGTTGCAGATGTAGCGCAACCGCCGGTTCGGAACGGCGAGCAGGGCCAGCGGCAGCCGGGGACTGCCCCACCCCGTGAGCAGAATGTCGGTTTCGGAAAGAAGTTCGAGAAAAGCCTCCTCGGACGGAGGGCTGTCCGAGGTCCACTCCACGTGCCGGTAGACGCCCCTCTCCGCCAGGATCGAGCGCAAATCATCACGGATCAAATCGCGCTCATGCGCCTTGCTCAGCAAGCTGACAATGTTCATGTCCGAACCTTTCCTTCGCGCCTTCGCCGGAGCGTAGCGATAGCAGCGAAGCGTGCGGCCGCGCCTGCGGCGTCGATGCCGCTCAACTGCACGCCGGCCGCCCGGCGCACTCTCCAACCGGCACTATAGGAGGATGACGGGATCACCTCAAGCGATATTGACCCTCCGGAGCCCTGTTCTGAGAACCGGCTCGTTTTCAGGCAGAACGCTCAGCGTGCCCAGGCGAAGAGTTTCGCGAAAACTGATCCCTTGAGCGCCGCCATGCGCAAGCCTGGCACATCGCGGCGCTCAAGGGACTGAGCGCCCTACCTGCTGCGCGTAACAATTCTCATCGTGGCTCCATCGGCGCCGCACCCAGCGGCAGGACTGAACCCTGACCCCCGAACCTTGCTCCACTCCCTTTTCGGTTGACTCGGACGGCCCCAAGGTCGGACAATAATGGGCTAACCGTGCGGCTCAAGGTCGGGCCGCCGAACCGGCTTCAACCCCGTTGGCGACAGGTTCATTATGTCTCTGCTTCACACGATGACCGCGGCGCTCCTCCTCGGCGCCACCCCGGCCGAGCCGCCAGCCGCCCATCCGCGCGCCACCCCGCCCGACGTGCGGCTCGCCGCCGAAGGGCGCGCCCTTCACCCCGTGGTCGTCCCGCCCGGGGCCTCCAAGCCCGTGCGCGCCGCGGCCGCCGACCTCGCCGATTACCTGGGCCGCATCTCCGGCGCCACCTTCGCCGTCGTCGAGGGCGACGGCGCCACGGGCATCGCCGTCGGCAACCACACCAACTTCCCCGCCCTGAAAACCGGCGCCCCCTTCCACCCCGAGGACCTCTTCCGGCGCGAGGACTACCTCGTGCGCACACATGAAAACGGCGCCTGGCTGCTCGGCGCCAGCGACCGCGCCGCCGTGCACGCCGTGTGGGACTGCCTGCACCGGCTCGGGTACCGCCTCTTCTTTCTCACCGACACCTGGGAGGTCGTGCCGTCCCGCCCGGACCTGCGCCTCGCCGCCGACGCCTTCGTCACGCCCGACTACATCACGCGCGAAGCCCCGCGCGGCGCCCCCTGGTCCAACCCGGCGCTCTGGAAGCGCTGGAAGGAGCGCAACCGGATCACCTCCGATTTCTCGCTGGCCACCGGGCACTCCTACGACGGCATCATCAGCGCCAACGCCAAGGCGTTCGAGGCCCACCCCGAATACCGCGCGCTCGTCGGAGGCGAACGGCGCGGCAGCAAGTTCTGCATCTCCAACCCCGATCTCCGCCAGCTGGTGGTCGACCACGCCGTCAAGGCCATGAAAGCCAACCCCGAGCTCGACAGCGTCTCCATGGATCCTTCCGACGGGGGCGGCTGGTGCGAGTGCGAGCCCTGCGCCAAAATGGGGTCCGTCAGCGACCGGGTCATCCTCCTCGCCAACGAGGTCGCGACCGCCATCAACGCCCTCGGGTTCGGCCCCAAGTACGTCGGCATCTACGCCTACAGCCAGCACTCCCCGCCCCCGTCCGTCAAGGCGCACCCGAAGGTGGTCGTCAGCATCGCCACCAGCTTCATCCGAGGCGGCTACACCATCGAGCAGCTGGTCGAAGGCTGGTCCGCGAAAGAGGCCGTCCTCGGCGTGCGCGACTACCATGACGTCTTCCCCTGGAGCCACGACATGCCCCGCGGCGCGCGCGGCGGCAACCTCGCCTACCTCGCGCGGACCATCCCGTGGTTCCACTCGAAAGGCGCGCGCTTCATGAACTCGGAATGCGGCGACAGCTGGGGCGCCAACGGGCTCGGCTACTGGCTCACCCCGATCATGCTGTGGGACGTCTCCGCCGCCGAGCGGCTCGACGACTACATCGAGGATTTCCTCGACAAGGCGTTCGGCCCGGCCCGGGAGCCCATGCGCGAATTCTTCCGGCTGATCAACCGGGACCGGGCCATGCGCACGCCGCAGGACATCGTGGGCCGGATGTACCGCGCGCTGGCCGAAGCCCGCGACAAGGCCGATTCCCCCGCCGTCCACGCGCGGCTCGACGACCTCGTCCTCTACACGCGCTACACCGAGCTTTACCGCCAGTACCGGGCCGCCACCGGGGAAGCCCGCCAGGAGGCGTTCGAGCGGATCTGGCGCCACACCTGGCGCATGCGCAAGCGGATGATGCTCTCCACCGTCGCCATCTGCGACCGCGATAAGTTCCGCGACGGCTCGGTGGTCGTCTACAGCCAGTCGGTCCACAAGCCGCCGAAGGACCTGCCCGAGGTCGACATGCGGGCCACGCTGGAAGGCCGCCCGGTCGCGGGCGCCAAGGCCGACTCGCTCGACAACGCCCTCGACCAGGTCGAGATCGCCCTCGGGGTCGCCCAGGCCAAGCCGGAGACCAATCCGTGGGAAAGCGACGAACCCTATACCCCCGCCGAACTGGCCGGGATCGTGCGCGAAGGCATCGCGAGCAACCCGATCCTCGTGCTCGAGTTCGAGCCCGTCGGGTTCAGCGACGACCTCGTACCGGCCGCGCCGCTCAACCTGCCGGCGGTCACGAACGGCCACTTCCCCGCCCAGGGCCGGGGCTCGCGCCAGTTCCTCACCTGGTTCGACAAGCCCGGCGCCTTCGAACTGGGCGTCACCGGCGGGCTCATCGCCCACTACCGCGACCGCGGCAACGTGAAGATCAACCTGCTTTCCCCGCTGGAGCCCTCGCTCGAGCCGGTCGCCCGCGACGCCAGCGTCCCCCCGGACGGCAAGCCCCACACCGTCACCCTGGCCACCCCGTACGAAGGCCTCCACACGCTGCAGGTCTCGGACGGCTCGGACAAGACGGCGCTCGCCTTCCCCCCGGGCCTGCCAATCACCATCATCTCGTCCATGGAAAACCGGCCCGGCCATACGCTCGGCGGCACGTGGTCGCTTTATTTCTACGTGCCGCGAGGCACGAAGAAGGTGGGCGGCTTCGCGGCCGATCTCAGCGGCCTGCTGCGCGACGGCGACGGCAAGGCGATCTTCCAGTTCGACTCGATGCCCGCGCCCGGCTACTTCAGCGTGCCTGTTCCCGAGGGGCAGGACGGCCGGCTCTGGCTCATCGAAAACTCGTCCGGCGAAAAGCTGCTCATGACCGTGCCGCCCTCCCTCGCCCGCAACGCCCGCGAGCTTCTGCTGCCCGCCGAGGTCGTGAAGAAGGACAGCAAATAGCGGATCTATAGATAAGCGCATTCAGGATGGCGCCGCCACCGCTGTGCTCACGGCCGGACGATGGTGAACCGCGCCGGGCCGTGCAGCGCGTGTGCCCAGGCTCCTCCAAGTCCGGATTCATGGAAGGACTCCTCGGTCAGCAGGAATTCCAACCGATACTCGCCCGGGGGGAGATAGATCCGTCCCTTCGGCAGTCGTTCCCACTCACCGAAGACACCCCTCGTGGTCGCGGGATAGTCCGTGGCGTAAGCGGGATGCAGGGCCGGGTCGGGATCGAAGCTGTGCCACTTCATGGGTCCATCATCCGCGCCTGGCGCGCCTTGCCAGTTGCCGAACAGGACGTGATAAACATTCCGCATCGTGAACGACACGGTGGCGCCGCCGTGCGCATCCGTGATGAAATAGCCGAAGGGGCGGTAGGCTGTGAGCCGGTATTTCAATCCCGTCGGGCTGCCGGGATACGGGTCGTCTTTGTGCGCCATGTACCAGGCGTCGTTGGGATTGGGGAACGCTCCCTCGCCCTTGTCATTCAGGTTTCTACCGCTGGACCATTGCGCACCGTTCCACTTCTGCATCCACCAGCGCCCTGAAAACCCGAGGCGCGCGTTGGCCTCCGGATAGGCGGTTGGGAACCCGCTGAGTTTTAGCTGGTAGGCGAAATTGGGCTTCAGGTTGTGAGCGGCGACCGTGCCGCGGAGCAAGGTTCCGGTCCTGCTGTAGGTCACTTGCACAAGAGCCTGGGTGTAACTGTAAGCGGCCCGGTAGGCGGGGCTGTACCGGTTGCCGCCGATATCTTTCCAGCGGAACTCACCCGTGGCGTAGCCTTTGAGCGTAACCGTCGCCTGCCCGGCATGAAGCACGCCGCACAAGCCGAGCATCATGGCGACGCATAGCAGTCCCCCCGCGAGGGGCGCTCGGTGACTGAAGATATACATCATGTATTAAAGGGCCTTTCCCGGACAACGCGTGGCGATGCAAAATACTGGCGGAAAGCGAACGACAGGAACAGCTTGTACGACAAAAAAATGAACTCGAAACACCCTGAAAACGACGCTGGTAGCTAGCTTGGAAAATACGGAATAACTTCCTGTTCTTCAAGAACAAACGTCGCAATGAAAAATTGTTGCCTGGCAAAAACCAAGTGTCTTGCGCAGTGTCTTGCACATTATTAACAAGTATTTTATGGGGACAGTAAATCAGGGAGGATTGCAGTCAAGTTCTGGTCACTTTGCATCGTTCGGGATCGTGAAGTAAAAGGTCGATCCCACGCCCGACTCCGATTCGATCCAGATCCGTCCACCGTGGCGTTCAACAATTTTCTTGCAGATCGCCAGGCCGATGCCGGTCCCCTCGTACTTTTTTCGCTCGTGGAGCCGCTCAAAGATCACGAATATCTTGTCTTTGTACTGGGGATCAATTCCGATCCCGTTGTCCCGGATGGAAAAGAGCCACTCGTTGCCGCCGGCCTTCGCACTTACCTGAATCTGACAGGGCCGGTCGGGGCTGCGGAACTTGATCGCGTTGCCGATGAGGTTCATCAGCACCTGGGTGATCTGGCCTGTGTCCGCCATGATGGTGGGCAACGGGTCATGTGTGACGACCGCGCCCGACTCCTCAAGGGTTATCTTCATATCGATCAACACGGTGCCCAGGACAGCATCG
>JBIIYJ010000014.1:0-34487 GCA_044346855.1 Kiritimatiellia bacterium | reverse complement strand
CGCAAGCTTCTGGCCCAGGGTTATGCCGGCAAGGGCGAGTGGAAGAAAGCCGTGGAGGCCTACGAGGCGCTGACGGCCGATTTCAAGGAGATGCAGGCCGACGAGGAGGTGCGCGCCGGCTACCTTCGGGCTCTTGCCTCGGCCGGGGAGACGGAAAAGGTGTTGCCGCTACTGGAGGGGGCGATCCGGAAGGGGACCCGGGGCGAGGCCGCCCAGGCGCAGTTGATCCGGGCCAAGGCCAAGCTGGAAGCGGGCGATGTCGAGGGAGCCCTTTACGATTTCATGAGGAACGCCCGCTTTTTCAAGGAGTTCAAGGACGAGGCGTCCGAGTCCGCGTTCAGGGCTGCGGAATGCCTGGAAAAGCTGGGAAGCGCGGAGCAGGCGGCTGTTTTCTATAAGCAGGTGGTGCAGGAATTTCCGGAGAGCGGGTTTGCGGCCCAGGCGAAAGCCAAGGCCGCAACCCCGTAGGCGAGTGTAAGCAGGTGTTAACGCACGAATGGAGTATTCGAAAGAAGGAGTCGGCAGGATGAAGATCAAGGGATTGCGGATGATGGCGGCGGCCTTCCTGGCCGTTTATCTGGGGTCGGGTCTGGTTGCGTGGTCTCAGGACGCGGCTCCGTCTGCGGCGCCCCCTAAGGCAGCCGGAACAGGCGAAATGACGGTGGAGGAGGCTGCGGCTGCCGCGCCAAAAGAAACGTCTGCCATGAGCGATTTCATGGTGGTGGTGAACAGCAGCGGTATCCTCGGTCAGTTGCTCTGGCTGGGACTTCTGGCCACCTCGATCGCCGGCGTCTACCTGTGCATTGATTCCTACGTGAAGATTCGCGAGAGCCGGATCATGCCGAAGGAACTGCTGGACAAGGTGCGCAAGGCCATGGACGAAGGCGACGTCGGCAAGGCGCTTGAGCATTGCCGGGCCGAACCCACCATTCTGTCCAACATTCTCCGCGCCGGCTTCGAGAACGTGGAGGAGGGCTTCGACGTCATTCAGGAGTCGATCAATGCCGTGGCCGACCTCGAGAGCGAGCGGTTGCTGCAGAAGGTCTCGTATCTGTCGGTCGTCTCCAACCTCGCGCCCATGCTGGGACTGCTTGGCACGGTGCAGGGAATGATTTGGGCGTTCGCGACGCTGGCCACGCAGTCAGGCGGCGCCGCCCAGCAGGCCATGCTGGCAATGAACATTGCCCAGGCCTTGTATACAACGGCCGCGGGACTCGTGGTGGCAGTTCCGACTGTGGCCCTGTTCTACTTCTTCCGCAACCGCGCCAACAACATCATCTTGAACATGGTTATTCTGACTAACGACCTGATCAAGACGCTGCGGAACGTGGAAATCGTTCAGGAATAACGAGCCGACAGGCGATCCAGGGAGAAGTCGATGGCAAAGAGATCCCAGGAAGAAGTGGGCATCAACATGACGCCGATGATCGACATCGTGTTTCAGCTCATTATTTTTTTCGTCGTGACGACTGACCTTGAACGCAAGGTGTTCAATGAGTCTGTTATTCTCGCTTTTTCACCGAATGGACCTTTAATTGAAAAGCGCGATCCCCGGACTGTCACGATTGAAGTGGACGATAAAGGTCGTCTATCCATCTGCCGGCAGTTCATCGACGAGGCGCATCTGACGCAAATCCTCAGACAAGCCCGAAACCTCGGAGGGCAAACGACGCCGGTGCAAATAAGAGCCGACCGGAACGCCAGGCATGAGGCCGTTCGCTCGGCCATGCAGGCATCCGGAAAGGCCGGCCTCTACCGCGTTTCTTTTGTGGCAACAAAGGAAAAAGCCAAACAGGCTGTGAACTAGGAGTTATTCGATGGCCGCAAAACGACGCGCCAGAAAAAACATGGAGTCGGGGGAAATTCCCATGACGCCCATGATTGACGTGGTGTTCCAACTGTTGATTTATTTCATCTTCACTATCAAGCCAATCGACGTCTCCGCTCATCTTGATGTGTTCAGTCCCTCGGCCAAACCGCCGGTGGACAAGAATGCGCCGCCTCCACAGATGCTGAAAATCGAGATTTATCAAGGGGCGATTCTGATGAATGGAACCGGATTGGATATGCCGGGCTTGACGAAGATACTGACGAAATTGGCGGCTCTCAATCCCAAGCAGACCGTTATGATTCTCTGTTCAGTTGATTCAAGACATAACGACCTGATTGAGGTTCTTGATCGATGTGCCAAGGTCGGGTTGACCAATCTTTCCGTGGGTAGCATGCAATAGCGGGGTTTGGCGATGGAATGGCGAGTCAGACGCATTATTGACAATCTTTGGGGGCCAACCGGAACGGTCCTCATACATGCCCTCATTCTGGGGTTGCTGGTCACGTTCGTGCGGACTGGGGACATGACCTCGGATGCGCCGGTCGAAGCGATCGTGGTCGAGGCGACTCCTCCCGAGGAACTGGAGGAACTGACGAAGGAACTCCAGAAACTCGAGGATTTACCCACTGTTGTGGATGCCGTTGCCCCTCCGACTGTAAGCATCGACCAAGAACCTCCGTCTGTGGACGCGGTAGGTTCAACCGCGGATGATTCCGCGGTTGACCTGTCTGACCTGAACATGCTGGAATCGGCTTCGCCCGTTGTTTTTAAGGGATTGTATATCGGGCGCAGTACCTCAGGACGCGGCGATGCGTTGGGTAAATATGGCGGCGGGCTGGGGGACCGGACGGAGGTCGCTGTTTTGAAAGCGCTCAAGTGGCTGAAGGACCACCAGTATCCCGACGGCTCCTGGGGCCCGTCCTACCGGGTCAGCATGACCGGTCTGGCGCTTCTTACTTTCCTTGCGCACGGCGAGACGACGGCGTCGAAGGAATACGGCGATGCGATCCGTCGCGGCCTCCGGTTCCTGCTCCGGTCCCAGAAGGACGGGATGTTCCGCGGGGGCGGGCCCGCTTACGGCCACATGCATCCCACCCAGATCGCCGTCTACGAGCATGCCATCGGCACCTACGCCATCAGCGAAGCCTACGGGCTTACCAGCATTCCGTACCTGCGCATTGCGATGGAAGACGCGGTGCAGGTTATGATCGACGGCCAGCATGAGGGCGGCAACTGGGACTACGACTACAAGAAGGGCCCCGAGGCGAATCTCGACGTCTCCCTGTCCGGGTGGCACATCCAGGCGCTCGAGGCCGCCCTTCACGCGGGAGCCGAGAACAACGGACTCAAGTCCACCATCGAAACGGGCATCCGCGGCATGACGGTCCTTTCGGACAACGCGTCCGGCATGTTCCGGTACAGCACCCGCATGAAGAACGAGCCGCCGAACATGCCCATGACCGGCGTCGGCGTTCTCTGCATGCAGCTGACCGGCCACGCGATGGATTCCGAGGCCCGGGCCGGCGTCAAGGCCCTTGGCAACCTGAACTTCCGCTGGACCAAGACCGACGCAAACCTGCCCAACCAGGATCTGCGGCTGGTCAGCACATGGCCTCTTTACGCCTGGTATTACATCACCCAGGCGCGTTTCCAGCAGGGCGGCAAGGACTGGATCCTGTGGAACAAGCAGTTTGCCCCGACCCTTTGCAACACGCAGAATCCCGACGGCAGCTGGGGGCCCGCCCCGGCTTCCCAGGAAGCCACCTACGGGCCGGTCTACTGCACGACCCTCGCCACCTTGATGCTCCAGGTCTATTACCGCATCCTGCCGACCTTCGCCCCGATCGAGGTGGAGAAGCCGAAGGCGCAGGAAGAGGAAAAGAACGACGACATCGTCATCAAGTTCGGCTAGGCGCGGGCGGGGCTAATCCTCGTCGCCCCGCCGCAGCTTCCTGAAAAAGCCCTGCAGCTCCGCCTTGCACGCTTCCGCCAGGATGCCCTGCGTCACGTTCACGCGATGGTTCAGCGACGGGCAGTCAACGATTTGGAAAACCGACACCGCCCCGCCCCGCTTGGGGTCCGGCACGGCGAACACCAGCTCCGGGATGCGCGCCAGCACGATCGCCCCCGCGCACATGGGGCAGGGCTCCTTGGTCACGTACATCGTGCAACCGGTCAGCCGCCAGTCTTCCAGCGCGGAGGCGGCCTGGGTGATGGCGAGGATCTCGGCGTGCGCCGTGGGATCCTTCAGCTGTTCGACCTGGTTGTGCGCCCGGCCCAGGATGCGCCCGTCCCGGACGATGACGGCCCCGCAGGGCACTTCACCGGCCTCGGCCGCGGCCTCGGCTTCCCGGAGCGCCATGGCCATGTACCGCTCGTGAACCTGATTCGTGAATTCATCCATCCCGCCAGTCTAATCCGCCGGCGTCCGGGATGCAACTGTCGAGAGGCCGGATTTCGTCGCTCTAGGCTTGATTGCCGGAGCAAACCGGTCTACAGTATCCCGAAGTCCTCACTCAGTGTGCGCGAACCGGTTCCGGGTTCGCCCCGGTGCCTGGGGCTCGGAGGCCGGGTCGCCGGTGAAATCCCGCCAGGACCGGAAGGTAGCAACGGCAAACCGGTTGGCCAGGTGCTTCGGGTATCCTGGGCATCGGGTCGAATCCGGAACCGCCGCGCCGCAACAGGCGCCGGCGCAGCGGACAGGAACGGAATCCAATGGCATATGAAGTATTGGCGCGCAAATGGCGCCCCCAGCAATTCGACGAGGTCGTGGGGCAGGAGCATGTCACCCGCACCCTCAAGAATGCCATCGCCTCCGGCCGTGTCGCCCACGCTTACCTGTTCGTGGGGCCGCGCGGCATCGGCAAGACGTCGCTTTCCCGCATCCTGGCCAAGGCGCTGAATTGCGAGAAGGGCCGCACGGACACCCCCTGCGGCGTCTGCCCGAACTGCGTCGAGATCGCCGCGGGCTCCTGTCTGGACGTGATCGAGTTCGACGCCGCGTCCCATACGCAGGTCGACAAGGTCCGCGAGATCATCATCGACAACGTGCGCTATGCGCCGTCCCGCTGCCGGACCAAGGTCTACATCGTGGACGAAGTGCACATGCTCTCGGCGGGCTCGTTCAACGCCCTGCTCAAGACTCTCGAGGAGCCGCCCCCTTACGTCCAGTTCATTTTCGCCACCACCGAGTCCCACAAGGTTCCCGCCACCATCGTCTCGCGCTGCCAGCGCTTCGACCTGCGGCGCATCTCGTCGCGCGACATCGTGACGCACCTGGCCCAGATCGCGAAGGCCGAGAAGGTGGAAATCACGCGGGACGCACTGCTGGCCATCGCCCGGGGCGCCGAGGGCGGCATGCGGGACGCCGAGTCCGCGCTTGACCAATTGATCGCCTTCCGGGGCGCCGCCATCGCCGAGGACGACGTGCTCTCCGTCTTCGGGCTGGTTTCCCGCAAGGGACTGGAGGACCTCGTGGCGGCCATCCTCGAGGGAAACCTCTCGGACCTGATCCGCCAGATCGACGCCCTCGACCGCGCGGGCAAGGACATGCAGCGCATCGTGGTCGAACTGCTGGAATATTTCCGCAACCTGCTGGTGGTCTCCTGCGCGCCGGATGCCGCGGCCGCGCTCGACATCCTGGAGGACCAGGCGGAGACCCTGCGGGCGCTGGCCGGCAAGGCGCCGGCCGACAACCTGCTGCGGATGGCCGACATCCTGGTGCAGGCCGAGAACCGGATCCGGTACGCGCTTTCCCGCAAGACGCTCCTTGAAACGGCCCTGATCCGGTGTTCCCGGGCCGCTACGACCGTTTCCATCGATGACCTCCTGGCCCAGATCCACGCGCTCAAGGAGATGCTCTCGGCAGGCGAGGCGGGCGCCGCTCCGGCCGCCCCCCCGGAGTCCCGGGCGCGGCCGGCGCCGGCCTTCCGGATGCCGGCGGCGGAAGCCCCGGCCGCCGTCGCCGCGGGCCCCGATCTTCAGGCGCTTCGCCTGCGCTGGCCCGAGGTCATCGAGGAGGCCGCCCGGCGCGTTACCGCCGTCAAGACCATGCTGCTGCACGGCCGTCCCGTGGCGCTGGACGCCAAGACGGTCGCGGTGGGGTTCGATCCGGCCTTCGCGGAAGCCATGCGCAAGCTTGCCGGCACGCCCCGCTGCCTGAACGCCCTGCGGCTGGGCCTGCATGAGGTGCTGCGGCGCACGGTGGCCGTGGAACTGCGCATCGCGTCCGAAACGGAGGACGAGGCCGCCCCGGCCGCGCCCGCCGGGCCGGTTGCAGCCCGGCGAGCGTCCCCGATTCAGGACCGCCCCGCCGTGGCTCCGTCCGTTGCCGCGCCCGCCGCCGCGGCTCCGTCCGTTGCCGCTCCCGCCGCCCCCGAGCCCGGGGCCGAGCCGGAGGCGCCGTCCGAGCTGGTTTCGCGCCGGGACCTGGTGGAAAATCCGCTGGTCCAGACGGCGCTTCGCGTTTTCAAGGGCCGGATCATCGAGATTCAGCAGGGCCGGGCCGAACCCGGCGCATAGCAACAGGAGAGCACATGGCCGATCTGATGAAACTGATGAAGAAAGCCGCCACGATGCAGAAAGACATCGAGCGGATTCAGAAGGAAGTCGGGGAGAAGGTCGTCGAGTTTTCCGCCGGCGGGGGCATGGTGACCGTGAAGGCCCGCGGCGACGGGACGCTCGTGTCGATCAAGATCGACCCGAAAATCATCGACCCCAATGAGGCCGAGATGCTGGAGGACAGCGTCAAGGCCGCCGTTGACGGGGCCTTGACCGCGGCCCGCGAGATGATGGCGCAGGAGATGGGCAAGGTGACGGCCGGGTTCAACATGCCGGGGCTTGGCGGCCTGAGGTGAAGGCCTCGGAGCATCTGGAGCGCCTCGGCGCCCAGCTTGGCCGCCTGCCCGGCGTCGGTCGGCGCACGGCCGAGCGAATGGCGCTCCGCCTGGCGCAGGATCCGAAGGGCCTGCTGGCGGACCTGGATGCCGCGCTGCGCGCCGTGGCCGAGGAGGTGCGCTGCTGTTCCCGCTGCGGGAGCATCACCACCCTGCAGGAGGATCCCTGCACCCTGTGCGTGGATCCGAAGCGGGACGGGGCGGTACTCTGCGTGGTGGAGGATCCCAGCGACATCCTGCTGATTGAGAAGAGCGGGGGCTACAGCGGGCGCTATCACGCCCTGTTGGGTCGCCTCTCGCCGGCCGGCAACATGGGGCCGGGGGATTTGCGGCTCGAGGATCTTTTGCGGCGGGTGGAGGCGGAGGAGATCCGGGAAGTGCTGCTCGCGTTGAATACGGATGTCGAGAGCGAGGCGACCTGCGCCTATATCCGGGAGCGGTTGCAGAAGCTGCCCGTGCGCGTCACGCGGCTGGCGGCCGGGCTTCCGGCCGGCAGCGGCGTCATGTATGCGGACAGCGTGACACTGGCCCGGGCCATCAAAGGCCGGCAGGACATGTAGACGGAGCGGGGGGAAACGACAGCGGCATGGACGGGACATTCCAGGAACGACTCGAGGCGATCCGCCTCCGCATGGCGCAGGCCTGCCTGCGGGCGGGCCGGGCGCCCGGCAGCGTGAAGCTGTTGCCGGTGACCAAGACCCACGGGCCCGACATCGTGCGGCTGGCGGCGGAGGCCGGGCTTCCGGCCGTCGGGGAGAACAAGGTCCAGGAAGCCTTCGCCAAGATCCCGCTCTGCCCCGCCTCCCTCCAGTGGCACCTGATCGGCCATCTCCAGTCGAACAAGGCCCGCCTTGCCGCCGGCCTGTTCACGGTCATCCACACCGCCGATTCGATCGCGCTTCTCGAGAAACTGGACGCCGCCGCCGCGGAGGAGGGGCGCCGGCTGGACGTCCTGCTTCAGGTCAACGTCTCGGGCGAGGCGAGCAAGAGCGGGCTGGACCCGGCCGCCGCGCCGGCCGCCGCGGCCCGGGCCAACGCCTTGCCGAACCTGGTGCTGACGGGCCTGATGACCATTCCCCCCGCGGATCCCGATCCCGAAAAGGCCCGGCCCCATTTCAGGAAGCTCAGGGAGCTTCGCGACGCGCTCCAGGAGTCGATCGGGGTCCCGCTGCCCGAGTTGTCCATGGGCATGTCCCACGATTTCGAGACCGCCATCGAGGAGGGGGCCACCTGGATTCGCCTGGGGTCGGCCCTGTTCGGATCGCGGCCCCGGGGGGAAGCGCCATGACCCTTCGCAAGCGCGCGCCCTATTCCCCGGACGAGGCCGACGCCGAGCCCGGCTCCGCAAGCGGGGAAAGTCATCCCCTACGGTCGCTGTTCGTTTTCTTCCTCTGCCTGGCCGCGGCTCTTCTGCTCGTCGGCGTGCTTGCGGCCCGGACGGCCGGGTTCCGCGAGATCGTTTCCGTCAATTGCCGGGACTGGTTCGAGGCCCGCCCCCGGATCGCGGCGAGCTGGATCGCGTTTCCCTATGACCTCGTGCTGGCGGATATCCAGATTCCCGGGCCGGACGCCGGCGGGGGCGCCGGGAGAGGTCTGGCGATCCGCTCCGTCCGGGTTTCCTGGCGCCCCGCCCGCGGGCTGCTGGTCGTGATCGACGGCGCCCGCGCGCAGCTGGTTGAAACGGGGCGCGACGCGTATGCGCCGGCCGAACTGGAGAAGCTGGGCTCCATCACCAACGCGGCCGGGATCGTGGACTGGTTGACGCCGCTGGATTCCCGCATCAAGCTGGATATCCGGGGCGGCGCGCTGGACGTCTTCAACCCCGAGGGGGCGCTGCTCCGCACGGTCGGATGCGACCTCCGGGTCGGCCCCGTGGACCTGGCCGGCCAGCCGGCGCGCCACTACCGGCTGGAAACCGGCGGGGGGTGCGTGCAGGCCTGGCTCTCCCTGGGCGGCTTCCTGGCGGACCTCGGCACGAACGGGCTGGCCATTGCATTCGACCAGGCGGGGCCTGCGCCCGGCGGTAACGAACCTGAAAAAGGAACACAGCCATGATGGATCGTAAACGCGCCCGGGAGCTGATCGCCCGGTTTGGAAAACAGCGCATCCTGGTTCTGGGCGACCTGATGCTGGACCGGTTCGTCCGCGGCAGCGCCGAGCGGCTGTCGCCCGAGGCGCCGGTGCCGGTGGTGCTGGTCAGCCGCGACACCGACATGCCCGGCGGCGCGGCCAACGTGGCCATGAACGTGCGGTCGCTGGGCGGCGCGGCGGTTGTCGCGGGCATCGCGGGGAAGGACAAGACGGGGGACGACCTGATCCGCGTGCTGGACAGCGCCGGCATTTCCACGAAAGGCGTCATCCGGGTCAAGGGGGTCGTGACCACCGAGAAGACCCGTATTTTCGCCGACCGCCAGCAGGTGGTCCGGGTGGACCGCGAGCACAGCATGACGTTCGACGCTCCGGTGCTGGCGGCTTTCGCCGACACGGTCGGGCGCGCCATGAAGGGCTGCACCGGGGCCGTGATCGAGGACTACGGGAAGGGGGCGGTGAAGCAGCCGGCCATCGACGCCGTGCTGCGCGCCGCGCGCCGGATGAAGGTTCCGGTCGGCTACGATCCCAAGGACGACCGGGGGATCCGCCTGAAGGGCATCACCCTGGCCACGCCGAATTGCAAGGAGGCGCACGTGTGCGCGGGGCTGGCCCCGCGGTCGCACGTGGAGGTCCCGCTCAAGGACCGGATTTTGCGCGAGGCGGCCCGCCGGCTGATGGCCAAGTGGAAGCCCGAGGCGCTGGTGATCACGCTGGGGCCCCAGGGCATGTACCTGGTGACGCCCGGGGAGGCGCCGGTGCGGATCCCGACGCGGGCCCGCGAGGTGTATGACGTCAGCGGCGCGGGCGACACCGTGATCGCCACGTGCCTGCTGGCCCTGGCGGCCGGCGCCACCATGCATGAGGCGGCCGTGCTGGGGAATTACGCGGCCGGGGTGGTGGTGGGCAAGCTGGGCACCGCCACCTGCTCGCCGGACGAACTGATCGAAAACCTCGAGCGCGACCAGGACGGTGCGGCATGAAGGTGGCAGGCGTCATACCGGCTCGCTGGGCGTCGTCCCGGCTCCCCGGGAAAAGTCTCGTCTCCATCTGCGGCAAGCCGCTGGTGCAGCGGGTGTGGGAACGCGCGGCGAAGGCCACGCGCCTGACTTCGCTGGTGGTGGCCACGGACGACGAGCGCATTGCCGCCGTTGTGCGCGGGTTTGGAGGGCGGGCCGTCATGACCCGGGCCGACCATCCCAGCGGGACGGACCGGGCGGCCGAGGCCGTACAGGGGACGGATGCGGAGGCGGTGATCAACATCCAGGGTGACGAGCCGCTCATCGACCCGGCCCTGATCGACGCGCTGGCCGGCAGCATCTCCGAGCCGGGGTGGGAAATGGCCACCGCGGCCTGCCCCATCACGGACGCGCGCGACGAGGCGGCCCATTCCGTGGTCAAGGTCGTCTGGGACGCGCGCGGGGGGGCGCTCTATTTTTCGCGGCTCCCGATTCCCTTTGTGCGGGATGCGGGGGATCGCGTGACGCGGTGGCGGCACATCGGGATCTACGCCTACCGGGTGGATTTCCTGCGCCGTCTGCTCGCCACGCCGCCGTGCGAATTGGAGAAGGTCGAGAAGCTGGAGCAGCTGCGCGCCCTGTACATCGGCGGCCGGATCAAGGTCATCCAGTCGGCGGAAGCGGGTATCGGGGTGGACACGCCGGAGGATGTGGCCATTGCGGAAGCCGCGGTACGGCGGGCGGAAGCCCGGGAGGGCGGCTGACATGGGCGAGGCGATTCGAGCGGGCGACGTCGAGTTCGGGGGCGCGAAGCCCCTGGCGCTGATCGCGGGGCCGTGCGTCATTCCCAGCCGGGAGGATTGCCTGGCTTTGGCCGAGGCTCTGGTCGGACTGGCGAGGCGGAAGGGTATCCCGTTCATCTTCAAGGCCTCCTACGACAAGGCGAACCGGTCTTCGCTGAACGCGTTCCGGGGGCCGGGCCCCGCCGAGGGGCTGGCGATCCTGCGCGAGGTGCGCGAGACGTTCAAGGTGCCGGTGCTGACCGACGTGCACGAGCGGGCCGAGGTTTCCCCGGCGGCCGCGGTCGCGGACATTCTCCAGATTCCGGCGTTCCTGTGCCGGCAGACGGACCTGATCCTGGAGGCTGCCCGGTCGGGCCGGGCGGTCAACATCAAGAAGGGGCAGTTCCTGGCGCCCTGGGACATGAAGGCGGTGATCGCGAAGGCGGCGAGCACGGGGAACCGGAACCTGTGCGTCACCGAGCGGGGGGCCACCTTCGGGTATAACAACCTGGTGGCCGACATGCGGAGTCTGCTGATCATGCGGGAGTTCGGGTACCCGGTCATTTTCGATGCCACCCACAGCGTGCAGAGGCCGGGGGGTGAGAAGGACCATTCGGGCGGGGACGGCCAGTGGGCGCCGGCGCTGGCGCGCGCGGCTGTGGCCACGGGCTGTGACGCGGTGTTTCTTGAAACCTATTTGTCTCCGGACAAGGCGCTGTCGGACCGGGAGAATTCCGTTCCGTTCCAGCGCCTGGAGACGCTCTGGGAGGAGATGAGGCGAATCGATGCGATCGTGGACTGACAGATTGGCGGCGGCGGCCCTGGCCGCGTCGTTGGCGGCCGGGGCGGGGGCGGCTCCGCCGCCCCGCGGACCGGCGGATCCTCTTCCTTCCGCGGGCGTGCCCGTGGAAGTGCACAAGGTGCGGTTTCCGGACTATAACAAGGACGGAACCCTGAAGAGCGAGATGTTCGGCGACAAGGCCCTTGTGGAGGGCAATATCGTCACGATCACCAACCTGCGCATGGAGATGTACGAGCAGGGTAAACTGGTGACCTCGTTCTGGGCGGAGTCCTGCCGGTACAACCGCGACGCCGGGACGTTGGAGTCGGATTCGGCGGTGCGCGTCGTGCGTTCGGGCATGATGATGACAGGCGACGGGATGGACTGGACAAAAGGTTCCTCCGTGGTGGTGATCCGCCGCAACGTGCGGATGCTCACGATCGGAGGGTCGGAATGGTTCAAGGTGGAGAAACGGAAATGAAGCAGGAAGCGATGCGATGGGCGACCGCGCTGGCGGCGGTTTTGGCGGCTGGAACGGTCCTGGCGGTCGAGGCGGTGGCGCCGGCCGAGGCCAAGCGGACGGAAATCACGGCGGGGCATCTGAATTTCGATTATGAGAGGATGCAGGCGCTGTTCGAGGACAAGGTGGTGGTCAAGGACCCCTCCATGATTCTCGAGTCTGACAAGCTGTGGGTCGTGATGGACCAGGCGAGCCAGCAGATCACGAGCGCGAAGGCCACCGGAGGCGTCAAAATTACCGAAAAGGACCGTGTTGCCACTGGCGATCAAGCCGAGTATAATGCACGGGAAGGGAAGCTTGTGCTCACGGGGAATGCCGTGGTTCAGCGCGGCCTGGAAGTGCTCCGCGGAACGAAGATCACGTTCTGGCGCGGTGACAACCGGATCGAATGCGAGCGGCCCACGTTGATCCTGTTTCCCGCGAAGGGGCAGTCCCTTCAGGGCATGATCCAGTAGGAAAGGGGCTATGGAACAGGGAGCCTTGATGACGGCCAGGAATCTGGTCAAGGTCTACAACCGCCGGCGGGTTGTGGATGGCGTGACCATTACCGTCAACAAGGGCGAAGTGGTGGGGCTTCTGGGCCCGAACGGGGCCGGCAAGACCACGACCTTCTACATGGTGATCGGCCTGGTCCGGGCGGACGGCGGCGCCGTGCTGTTCCGGGGGAAGGACATCACGCGGCTGCCGATGTACAAGCGGGCCCGGGCCGGCATGGGCTACCTCTCGCAGGAGCCGTCCGTCTTCCGGAGGCTCACGGTCGAGCAGAACGTGATGGCCATCCTGGAGACGCTTGACCTGACGGCGAAGGAGCGGCGGGCGCGGCTGGGCCGGCTCCTCGACCAGCTGGGGATCGCGGGTGTGGCGAAGCAGCCCGCCTACACCCTGAGCGGCGGCGAGCGGCGGCGGCTGGAGATCACCCGCGCGCTGGTGACGAACCCGTCGATGATCCTGCTCGACGAGCCGTTCAGCGGGGTGGACCCCCTGGCCGTCTACGACGTGCAGAAGATCATCACCGATTTGAAGGAGCAGGGACTGGGAATCCTGATCACGGACCACAACGTGCGGGAGACCCTTTCCATCGTGGACCGGGCCTACCTGATTTGCGAGGGAAAGGTGTTGCGCGAGGGAACGGGGGCTTTCCTGATCAACGATCCGGTTAGCCGCGACATGTATCTGGGGCCGCGTTTCAGTATGTAACGAAGGAGGTTCTCATGCAGATCGAAATCACCGGACGGCATGTGGATGTGACGGACGCCATCAAGGAATACGCGCGCAGGAAGATCCAGGCCGCGCTTGGAGAAATCAAGGTCGTTGAGAGCGTGCATGTCATCCTCGACATCCAGAAGTTCAATCAGATCGCCGAGGTGGTGGTGCAGGGCAAGCACCACATGCACCTGGACGCCAAGGAGGTGTCGCGCGACCTGTATGCTTCCATCGACCTGGTGTCGGACAAGATCGAGAAGCAGGTGCGCCGGGTCCACGACAAGATCGTGACGACCCATCACACCGGGCCCAAGCTCGGCGAACTGGAAGCCGGGAAGGCCGAGGCGGAATAGGTGACCATGCTCCAACAGACTGCGCGCCATGCGCTGACCGTCGAGGAGTTCCTGGTGTCCGGGCGCTCCCGGCTGTCGCTTGAACTAGTGGCGGGTTCGGCGGGCCTCAAGAAGCAGATTCCCGAGGCTTCGCTGAACCGGCTGGGGCTGGCGCTGACCGGTTTCTTCACCTATTTCGCCCACCGCCGGGTCCAGATCCTCGGGAACGCGGAACTGGCCTACCTCGCCTCGCTGGACCCCCAGGAGCGACGCACCCGGCTGGCGCGCATCCTGGCCTGCAACGTGCCGTGCCTGATCGTCACGCGCAACCGGCGCATTCCGCAGGAAGTGCTGGAACTGGGGGAGAAGGCGCGGACGCCCGTGCTGCGGACCCCGATGGTCACCATGAACTTCGTGAACGCGGCCACGATCCTGGTCGAGAACATGATCGCCCCCCGGGTCATGATGCAGGGGACGCTGCTGGAGGTTCACGGGCTCGGGGTGCTGCTGCAGGGCAAGCACGGGGTGGGGAAGAGCGAAATCGCGCTGGCCCTGGTCAAGCGGGGCCACAGCCTGGTTTCGGACGATGTGGCCTGGATGCGGCTGGACAATTCGGGCGCCGTGATCGGGTCGGCCCCGGAGGTGACCCGCTACCACATGGAGATCCGGGGCGTGGGCATCATCCACGTGCCGAGCCTGTTCGGCGTGTCGTCCGTCCGGGATGAGAAGCGGCTGGACCTCATCATCCAGCTCTCGCCCGCGGATGCCGAATCCGAGCTCATGCGGGACGGGCAGGAGAAGTCGTTCCGCACGGTCCTGGGCGTGGAGATTCCGATGCTGGAGGTGCCCATCGCGGCCGGACGGGATCTGGCCAACGTGGTCGAAACGGCGGCCATGGATTTCCGGCTGCGGAAGCTGGGGCATGACGCCGTGAAGGAACTGGACCGCAAGCTGACCGCCATCCTGACGGGGAGTGCGAAACGTGAAGCCGGATAACAAGCGCGACCAGAAAATGATGCGGATCCTGACCATCAAGAATCAGTTCGGGCTTCACGCCCGGCCGTCCGCGCTCTTCGTCAAGCTGGCCTCCCGGTACGAATCGGACGTGATGGTGGAGAAGGACGGCAACGAGGTGTCGGGGAAGAGCATCATGGGCCTGATGACCCTGGAGGCGGGGCTGGGCTCGAAGATGAAGGTGACCGCCGTGGGCCACGACGCGGACAAAGTGCTGCTCGAACTGGAGCAGCTCGTGGAAAACAAGTTTTACGAGGAATAGAAGCCCCTATGGGCAACCGCAAAAAAGTCGAGAGCGCCGAGGTTTCCCTGCAGGCGTCGGGGGTTTCGCGGGGTGTGGCCGTGGGGCCCGCCGTGGTCATCGCCCGCGAGGACGAGGATCTTCCGGTCCGGGTGATCCCGCCCGGGGACGCGATCAAGGAGATCGCCCGTTTCGAGCGGGCCGTCATCGAAACGCGCCGCCAGCTGCGGGACATCCAGCGCAACATGGTCAACGCCCTGGGCAAGGGCGGGGCGCGCATCTTCGAGATGCATCAGATGGTGCTGGAGGACGGACTTTTCATCGACCGGGTGATCCGCAAGATCCGCGAGGAGCACAAGAACGCGGAGCCGTCGGTCCGGGAGGCGGGCGATGACTATTCGAAGGCGCTTTCCGCCGTGCAGGACGAGTATCTGCGCGAGCGCGTGGCCGACATCCGGGACGTGGCCCGGCGCATCATCCGCAACCTGATGGGCCGCCAGGGGCCCAGCCTGTCCAATTTTGACCGCAAGTGCATCGTGGTGGCCTGGGATCTGGGGCCGTCCGAAACCGCCATGCTCCGCAAGGATCACGTTCTGGCGTTCGTGACCGAGGGCGGCAGTTCCCTGTCCCACACGGCGATCATGGCCCGCGCCATGGAGATCCCGGCGGTGGTGGGCCTGCACGAGGCCGCCTCCCTGATCGCGACGGGCGATGAATTGCTGGTGGACGGGGACAAGGGCCTCGTGATCATCAACCCGACCCTGGAGCACATGCAGGAGTACGGGAAACTGGTCGAGGTGCGCCAGAAGATGCGCCGCGAGATGACGGTCCGGATCCAGAACCGCAAGGCCGTGACGCCGGACGGGCGGGCCATCTCCGTGGAGGCCAACATCGAGCTGGCCGGGGATTGTCCCGAGGCCCGCCACCAGGGCGCCGAGGGCGTGGGTCTGATGCGCTCCGAATTCCTGTTCATGACCCAGGACCAGCTGCCTGACGAGGAGACCCAGGTGGCCGCCTACTGCGCCGTGGCCGAGGGGATGGCGCCCCAGCCGGTCATCATCCGCACCCTGGACAGCGGGGGCGACAAAATCATGCCCTCCTTCCGCCTCCCGGCCGAGGTCAATCCTTTCCTCGGCTTCCGTGCGATCCGCTTCTGCCTGGCCTATCCCGACATTTTCCTGACCCAGCTGCGGGCCATCCTGAGGGCGAGCGCCAGCGGCAACGTCAAGATCATGTATCCCATGATCACCGACGTGGACGAACTGCTCCGGGCCAACGTCCTGCTGGAGGAGGCCAAGGACCAGTTGCGCCGGCAGCGCATCCCGTTCAACGAGGGGATCGACGTGGGGGCCATGATCGAGACGCCGGCCGCCGCCATCTCGGCCCACATCCTCTCCCGCCACGTACGCTTCTTCAGCCTGGGCACCAATGACCTGATCCAGTACACCATGGCCGTGGACCGGGTCAACGACCGGGTCGCCTACCTGTACGAGCCCACGCATCCGGCCGTGCTGCGCATGATCCGGAGCAGCGTGGAAGCGGGCCGCCAGCGTTCCATCCGCGTGGGGGTCTGCGGCGAGATGGCCGGCGACCCCCTGATGACCCCGCTGCTGGTCGGGTTGGGGGTCGACAGCCTCAGCATGGCGCCTGCCAGTATCCCGCTGGTCAAGACCTGCATCCTCAAGATGCCGTACGCCGAGGCCCGCGAGCTGGCCGAGCGCGCCATGGAGCTGGAAACCCCCCGTGAAATATTCGATCGGTGCCGGGACATGATCGGCCGGATCGCGCCCGATGTGCTTGACTTGATCAGCCATGCTTAGGCATAATATCCGATTCAAACCGCAATGGAAGGAGCCACGATGAGCCGATACCTGTTTACGTCCGAGTCCGTCACGGAAGGGCACCCCGACAAGGTTGCCGATTGCATTTCCGACGCCATTCTCGACGCGCATCTGGCCCAGGACGCGAAGAGCCGCGTGGCCTGCGAAACGCTCGTCAAGACCGGCGTGGTCGTGGTGGCGGGCGAGATCACGAGCCGGGCCCTCGTCAATTACGGCGACGTGGCGCGCGAGCAGATCCGGCGCATCGGCTACACCGATCCCGCGATGGGCTTTTCCGACGAGACCGTGGCCGTGATGGCCGCCATCGAGCGCCAGTCCCCGGACATCTCCCAGGGCGTCACCGAGGGGCAGGGCCTGTTCAAGGAGCAGGGCGCCGGCGACCAGGGCATGATGTTCGGTTATGCGTGCGACGAGACGCCTGAGCTGATGCCCATGCCGATCTCCTTCGCGCACCGCCTGACCCGCGCGCTGGCCAAGGCCCGCCGCTCGGAGACGCTGAAGTTCCTGCGGCCGGACGGCAAGTCCCAGGTCACGATCCTGTATGAGGACGGCATGCCCGTGAGCGTGGACACGGTCGTCATCTCGACGCAGCACACCCCCGAGGTGACCCACAAGGCGCTGACCCAGGGCGTGATCGAGGAGATCGTCAAGAAGGAGATCCCCGCGAAGTTCCTCACGAAGAAGACCCGCTTCCTGATCAATCCCACCGGCCGTTTTGTCGTGGGCGGACCCAAGGGCGACTGCGGCCTGACGGGGCGGAAGATCATCGTCGACACCTATGGCGGCATGGGCCGTCACGGCGGCGGCGCCTTCTCGGGCAAGGATCCCTCGAAGGTCGATCGCAGCGCCGCCTACATGGCGCGCTACGTGGCCAAGAACGTGGTGGCCGCCAAGCTGGCGTCCCGCTGCGAGGTGCAGGTGGCCTACGCCATCGGCTACCCTCTGCCCGTTTCAGTTCACGTGAACACGTTCGGCACGGGCAAGGTGGCCGACGAGAAGATCGAGAAGGCCGTCCAGAAGGTGTTCCCCCTGAAGCCGGCCGACATCATCAAGACCCTGGACCTGCTCCGGCCCATCTACACGAACACCTCCTCCTACGGCCACTTCGGCCGCCGGACCAACCTCGACGTGTTCACGTGGGAGAAGACGGATCGCGTCAACGCCCTCGTGGCGGCGGTATAACAGGCCGAAAGGAAAGCGGACATGGGCAGGACAGGCAAGATTGCCCCGGCTAAAGACCGGGTTGTGAAGGATATGGCCCTGGCGGGCTGGGGCCGGCGCGAGCTGGATTGGGCCGAGGTTGAGATGCCCGGGCTGATGCAGATCCGCGAGCGTTACGCGACGAGCAAGCCCCTGGCCGGCGCCCGGATCACGGGCTCCCTGCACATGACCATCCAGACGGGCGTCCTGATCGAGACCCTCTCGGCGCTGGGCGCGAAGGTCCGCTGGGCCAGCTGCAACATCTACTCGACGCAGGATCACGCGGCCGCGGCCATCGCGGAGCGGGGCGTGCCGGTCTTCGCCTACAAGGGCGAGACGCTCGAGGAGTACTGGGACTACACCGACCGCTCGCTCGACTGGGGCGGCGGCAAGGGGCCCAACATGCTGGTGGACGACGGCGGCGACGCCACCCTGTTCATCCACCTCGGCTTCAAGGCCGAGGAGGATCCCTCGATCCTCGACAAGAAGGTCGGCAGCGAGGACGAGCAGCTCCTGCTGAAGCAGCTGAAGAAGTCCCTCAAGCGCGATCCGCGCCGCTTCCACCGCATGGTCGCGGAGATCAAGGGCGTGTCCGAGGAGACCACCACGGGCGTGCACCGGCTCTACCAGATGCAGCAGTCCGGGGAGCTCAAGTTCCCCGCCTTCAACGTGAACGACTCCGTCACCAAGTCCAAGTTCGACAACCTCTACGGCTGCCGGCATTCGCTGATCGACGGCATCTGCCGCGCCACCGACGTCATGATCGGCGGCAAGATCGCCGTCGTGGCGGGGTATGGCGACGTGGGCAAGGGGTCCTGCGCCTCGCTCAAGGGGCAGGGGGCCCGCGTGGTGGTGACCGAGATCGACCCCATCTGCGCCCTCCAGGCGTCGATGGAAGGCTACGAGGTCATGACCATGGACGAGGCCTGCGCCATCGGCGACATCTTCGTGACGGCCACGGGGTGCGCTGACGTCATCACCGAGCGCCACATGCGCCGGATGAAGGACATGGCCATCGTCTGCAACATCGGCCATTTCGACAGCGAGATCGAAGTGGGCAAGCTTGCCCGCTACCGCTGGCTGGAGATCAAGCCGCAGGTGGACAAGATCACCTTCCCGAGCGGCCGCAGCATCGTGCTGCTGGCGCGCGGCCGGCTGGTCAACCTGGGCTGCGCCACGGGCCACCCGAGCTTCGTGATGTCCAACAGCTTCACGAACCAGGTTCTGGCCCAGATCGAGCTCTACACGAAGCAGGGCCACTACAAGCCGGGCGTCTACGTCCTGCCCAAGAAGCTGGATGAAGAGGTGGCCCGCCTGCACCTGGCCAAGCTCGGCGTGCGGCTCGAGAAACTGACCCGGAAGCAGAGCGCCTACCTGGGCATTTCGCCCGACGGCCCGTACAAGCCCGACCACTACCGCTACTAAAGGCCGGCGGGAGGGCCTGTCCCGGCCCTCCCGTCCTTCGCGCATGCGGACGCTGAACAAGTATATCGGCCGGTCTTTCGCCTCGTCGTTCCTGCTGACGGTGCTCGTCCTGACATTCGTGATGTCATTGGCCAGCCTTTTCCGCATCACCGACATGCTGGCCCGCGGTGTGCCGGCGGGGCTCATCGCCAGCTTTTTCTTCTGGTCCATGCCCGCCCTGCTGGTGTTCACCATCCCCGTCAGCGTCCTGACCTCGGTCTTGATGGTATTCGGCCGGATGTCGCACGACGGCGAGCTCACGGCCATGAAGGCCTGCGGCATCAGCCTGTGGCAGGCGGCCCGCAGCCCGCTCATCGGCGCCTGCCTCTTGTCCGCCGTCTGCCTGCAGATGAATTTCGAGATCGCCCCCCGCATCGAGCTGCGGCAGCGCGCCCTGATGGAGCAGATGCGCGGCGACGTGATGCTCAGCCTGCTGGAGGAGGGGCAGCTCAAGGAGATGTCGCCCGGCATCAAGGTCTACATCTGGCGCAAGAAGGGAAACCGGCTCCAGAACGTCATCATCATGGAGCAGACCAAGACCCTGACCCGGCGCATCGAGGCCCGCACGGCCACGGTGGCGCTCTCCCCGGACAACAAGTATTTCAAGCTCGACCTGTTCGATGTCAGGATCTCCCCTTTCATGGAGGGGAATTCCGCCAGCGGCTTCAGCGAGCGGTGGCCGTTCACCATGCCGGTCCAGAGCAAGTCCAAGCTCGATAAAAGCAGC
Source organism: Kiritimatiellia bacterium (assembly GCA_044346855.1). Classification (GTDB taxonomy): domain Bacteria; phylum Verrucomicrobiota; class Kiritimatiellia; order CAIKKV01; family CAIKKV01; genus CAIKKV01. The sequence goes on along the minus strand of JBIIYJ010000014.1, from coordinate 14,609 downwards.
CCCTCCAGTCTCACGACCCAGGCCCTTGGCGCCGAACTGCTCCGGTTCGACCCGGTGGTTGGCGCCGAGCCAAACCCCCTCGAGCATCTCCGCATGATGGTCGAGGTCAACACCCGCATCGTCATGGCGCTGGGCTGCCTGGCGTTCGTTTTTATCGGCATCCCCCTCGGAATCCGGAATCCCCGCAAGGAATCCTCCTTCAGCATCGGCATCAGCCTTCTGCTGGCGTTCGCCTTTTACCTCTTCATCATCATGGCCCTGACCGTCTCGCGCCGGCCCGAGCTCGCCCCTCACCTTTTTGTCTGGTTTCCCATCCCCTTTTCCATTATATTGGGAGTTTGGCTGATCAGGCGGCTTAACTGATGCCCACCCCCTTCAACGAAGGACGCGCGACCCATGGCCGACATCTCCGTTCAGGACCTGCTTGCACTGCTCCCGCACCGTTACCCCATGCTCCTGGTGGACAAGGTTCTTTCCTGCGACGATAAGACGCGGATCACGGCGGTGAAGAACGTCTCCTTCAACGAGCCCTTTTTCTCCGGCCACTTTCCGGGCCGGCCCGTCATGCCCGGCGTTCTCCAGATCGAGGCCATGGCCCAGACCGGCGGCCTTCTGATGATGCGCCTGCGCCCCGGGCCCGCCGGCCGGCTCCCCGTGTTCATGGGCATCGACAAGGCCCGCTTCCGGCGGATGGTCGTGCCGGGGGACCAGTTGCGCATGGAGATCGAATTGCTGACCCTGCGCGGGCCGGTGGCCCGTTTTGCGGGGAAAGCGTATGTCGGGGACGCCCTGGCCTCCGAGGCCGAGCTGACCTGCATGCTAACGGAACAGGAGAAGCAGGCATGAGTTCGATTCATCCCTCCGCCGTGGTGGACCCGGGCGCCGAGTTGGGCCGCGATGTCGAGATCGGCCCCTTCAGCGTCATCGGCCCCCATGTCCGGATCGGGGACGGCACCGTCGTCAAATCCCACGTCGTCATCGAGGGGCGCACCGTCGTCGGGGCGGGCTGCCTTTTATTCCCATTTTGCAGCCTTGGGCAGCAGACCCAGGACCTGAAGTTCAAGGGCGGCTCCACGTTCGTCTCCATCGGCGACCGCACCACCATCCGCGAATACGTCACCGTCAATTCCGGCACGGCCGACGGCGAATGGACCAAGGTCGGCTCCGGCTGCCTCATCATGGCCACCTGCCACGTGGCCCACGGGTCGGACGTCGGCGACGGGGTCATCATGGCCAACGGCGCCTCGCTTGCGGGGCACGTCACGGTGGAACCCATGGCCGTCATCGGCGGCATGAGCGGCGTGCACCAGTTCTGTCGCATCGGCTCCATGGCCATGATCGGGGGCATGACCAAGATCACGCAGGATCTGCCCCCGTACCTGATCGCCGACGGGAATCCCGGGCTCATCCACGGGGTCAACATGGTGGCCCTCCAGCGCCGCCAGGTTTCCGAGGACGCCCAGAAGGCCGTCAAGGCGGCCTTCAAGATCCTCTACCGCTCCGGCCTGACCACGACCGAGGCGCTGGCCCGGATCGAAGCCGAGGTCCAGCCGCTTCCCCAGGTGGAGCACCTGGTCCGGTTTGTCCGGTCCTCCGAACGGGGCATTCTCAAGTAACGCAAGAGGTGCGGGGCATGGCACGGTTTGGATCCAGGATGATCGGCATGGCGGCAGCGCTCCTGCTGGGGGCGTGGTTCGCCCTTGGGGCGGGCGAGGGCTATGTCGATTTCCGGTTCAGCAACGTCGATGTCCGCACCTTTGTGCGCGTCCTGTCGGATATCACCGGCAAGCGGTTCATCGTCGACGAGTCCGTCAAGGGCCAGATCACGGTCGACGCCCCGCGCATCCCCGCGGCCGACGCCTATCCGTTGGCCGTCGCCATCCTGGAGTCGGTCGGCTGCACGGTGCTGGAAGGCGGCCCCGCCATCCGCGTCATGCCCCTGGCCGGCGCCGCCCCGCTGGGCCCCGTGCAGGGGCCGGGGGAAGGCGGGCCCGGCGTGGGCTTTCTCACGCGCGTCTTTTCGCTTCGCCATGTCTCCGCCGCGGAAGTCAAGGCCATGCTGGCCGATGTGCTGGGGGGCGACAAGAAAGCGTCCCTCGCGGCGCTGCCGACCTCGAACCTGATCGTGGTCAGCGGTCCGGCCGACCTGGTCCGGCGCGTGGAAACCATGATCGCCGCCATCGACAAGCCGGGCCTGGCCCGGGTCACCGAAGTGCTTCCGCTGACTTTCGCCTCGGCCGAGGATGTGGCCCGCCAGATCAACGATGCCATGGCGGTCGCGGAATCCGAGGCCGACCGCATCCGCCAGCAGGTTTCGACGGGCCGAGGCGCGGCCGGCCTCAAGGCCGTTGCCTCCCCGCAGGCCAACAGCCTGATCCTGGTGGGCGCCCAGGCGGCGGTGGCCGAGATGAAGGCGCTGATCGCCAAGCTGGACGTGGAAACGCCTTCCGGCCGGGGGCGGCTGCGCGCCATTTTCCTGAAGTACCTGACGGCCGACGATGCGGCGAAAAGCCTCAAGGCCCTGCTGTCGGGGCAGGTGGCGGGGGCCAAGCCCGCGACCGGCGCGGCGACCCAGGCCATCAATATCGAACCGCTCGCCGCCAACAACGCGCTGCTGGTGGACGCGTCCCCGCGCGATTTCGAGGTGGTGGAAAAACTGGTGCAGGAACTGGACACGATTCCGGGCCAGGTCATGATCGAGGTGCTGATCGCCGAGATTTCCATCAGCAAAGGCAGCGACATCGGCGTCGAGATCGCGGCCCTCGATATGCCCTCCGAGGTGGGCGACCTGGCGTTCCAGGGCAGTTCCACGCTGAGCGACAACAACAACGCGCTCATGTCGGCCGTGCAGGAGGGACTCTTTCCCCGCGGCATCACGGTGGGCGTCGCCCACGGCACGCGGCTGGCCGCGGACGGGACCCTGGAGACGGCGTTTCCCGCCCTGTTCAACATCAACGCGATCAAGAAGGACGGCAAGGTCCGCATCCTTTCCAACGTGCCGCTCCTCGCGCAGAACAACCAGGAGGCCAGCGTCAGCGTCGTCAACAACATCCCGATCCTCAAGTCCACCATCCAGGGCGGTTCCGGCACCTCGCGCGACGTCATCCAGAACATCGACCGCATCGACGTGGGCATCAAGCTCAAGCTGACCCCGCACATCAATCCCGACGGCGAGGTGCGCATGCTGTTGAACCCCAGCATCGAGGCCGTCATTGACCAGGGGTCGGCCGACACCCCGTTCACGCCGACCATCGCCAAGCGGGAAGTCTCCACCACCGTGACCGTGCCGGACGGGCAGATCATCATCCTGAGCGGCCTGATCCGGGAGGACCGGACCAAGGTGGTGCGGAAAATTCCGCTACTGGGGGATATCCCGTTCATCGGATTCCTGTTCCGGCGCACGGTGGACCAGACGGAACGCACCAACCTGCTGATCTTCGTCAGGCCCCGGCTCGTGGCCAAGGGCGGCGAGGACGCCCTGAATGCCGACCTGGAATCCCGCGCCGGCATCAGTTCCACCAACCAGCCCGCGCGCATTCCGCCGGAACCATGGGATCCCTAGCGGAGGGCGGATGAGCGATCACGCGAAAAGCGCGCGGCACAAGGCCGAGTTGGAATCCGCCCGGGCCGCCGCGGAGCGGTACGGCCTGGACTTTCTTCCCGAGGTCTCCCCGGAAGCTTTGGACCCCCTGCTGATCGCGCGCATTCCGGTAGACTGGGTGCGCGCCCAAGGCGTCATTCCAATCCGCCACGCGGGGGCGCTGGCCGTGCTGACATCGGATCCCGGCCGTACCGGGGTCGTGGACGACGTGGCCCGGCTGCTCGATGCGGACGTCATTCCCGTGGTCGCGCCCGCCGGCGTGATCGCCGCCTGCATCGAACGGTGCTATTCCCGCAAGACCGGATCGAGCGGCGCCCTGCTGGCCGATTTACGCGAGGCGGCGGGCGAGGGGCCGGTCACCGAGGCCGGGGCCGAGGACCTGCTGCAGTCGTCCGCCAACGCTCCCATCACCCGGCTGGCCAACGCGATCCTGCTCGAGGCGGCCCGGGCCCGGGCCTCGGACATCCATTTCGAACCGTACGAAGCCAGCCTGCGCGTTCGCTTCCGTGTGGACGGGGTGCTGTATGACCAGACGACCGTTCCCAAAAGCATGGAGACGGCGCTGGTCTCGCGCCTCAAGGTCATGGGCCGCATGGACATCTCCGAGCGGCGGCTGCCCCAGGACGGCATGGCGCGCGCCAAGGTTGGCGACCGCAAGATCGACATTCGCGTCTCCACCATTCCCGTCGCCGAGGGGGAGCGGGTCGTGCTCCGGCTGCTCGACCGCGATTCGTCGCTGATTCCGCTGGCGGACCTGGGGATGCCCGGCGACGTGAAGTCGGCGTTCGAGGGGCTTCTCCAGGAGGCCCACGGCCTGATTGTCTGTTCCGGCCCCACCGGCAGCGGCAAGACCACCACCCTGTATGCCGCCCTGCGCAAGCTGGACACGGGCCGGATGAACATTATGACCATCGAGGATCCGATCGAGTACCGGATCCCCGAAATCAGCCAGATGCAGGTGAAGCCCAAGATCGGGCTCACTTTCGCTTCCGGGCTGCGCCACCTGCTCCGGCAGGATCCGGACGTGGTGCTGGTGGGCGAGACCCGCGATCTTGAAACCGCGGAGATCGCGGTCCGGGCTTCCCTGACCGGCCACCTCGTGTTTACCACCTTGCACACGAACGACGCGCCGGGCTCGGTGCTGCGGCTGATGGACATGGGGATGGAGCCGTACCTGGTGGCCTCGGCCCTGCGGGGTGTGCTGGCGCAGCGGCTGGTGCGCGTGCTTTGTCCCCAATGCCGGACCGAGGCGCCGTGGGATCCGCGGACGCTCCGGGCGGAAGGGGCCGAAGCCGAGGCGTTGCGGGCCCGGAAAAGCCTGCCGGCCGCGGCCGGTTGCGCCGCCTGCCGGGACGGGTACAAGGGCCGCATGGGCCTGTTCGAGCTGATGACGTTCAATGGCGGGCTGGCCGATGAAGTCCGCCGCGGAGCGGGGGATTTGGGCAGGCTGCGTGCGCTGGCGGAGGCGCAGGGCATGCGCACGCTGATGCGGGACGGGTTGAGCAAGGTCCTGGAGGGGCGCACCACCCTGGACGAAGTGTGGCGTTCCGTGGGAAAGCTGGATTGAGGACGCCGCCGTGAAGACCTTTCGCTACAGCGGATTCGACCGGGAGGGGCGCCCTCGCACCGGCGTGGTGGAGGCGGCCGACCCCAAGGAGGCGCGTGTCCTGCTCTCCCGGCAGGGCGTGATGCCCGAACGGCTGGCGGATGTCGAGTCCGCCGGACCGGGCGGCTCGCGGTCCCTACGTGTGGAAGAGCGGGCCATTTTGTACCGCGAGCTGGCGACCCTGCTCAAGGCGGGCATTCCTATGATGACGGCCATGCAATCGCTGTCGGCCATGCCCGAGTTTGGCCGCTCCCAGATGCGGCTGGCGGTTGCCCGCGACCGGATCCGGGAAGGGGCCGGGCTGGGGGAGGCGCTGGACAAGGCCGCGCTGGGGCTGAATCAATTTGAGCGGGCGGCTATCGAGGCGGGGATGCGGGCGGGCGTGATGGAGGAGAGCCTCGAGCGCCTGGCCGGTTATCTGCAGGAGCAGCAGGAGTTGCGGGCCAGGATCGGGTCCGCGCTGACCTATCCCTTGGTGGTGCTGGTTTTTTCCCTCCTTGTGGCGGTGATCATGCTGGGATTCGTGCTGCCGTCGGCCCTGGCCATGATCCGCCGAAGCGGCGTGGAGACCGACCTGCCGGCCCTGACCCGGGCCATGCTGGCGCTGCGCAGCGTCGGGCTCTGGCTGTTCCCGCTTCTGGCCGGGGTTGGCGCGCTGGCGGCATGGCTGGTGCGGCGCCGGATCCGCGCGGATGCGGGCTTCCGGGTGGCGATGGACCGGCTTGCCTTCCGGCTGCCGGTGACGGGCCGCGCCTACCTGCTTCTGGTCAATCTCCGGTTTGCCCGCACGTTTGTCATGGTGTTCAGGGGCGGGGTTGCGGCGGAGGAGGGGCTTGCCCTGGCGGGGCGCGCCTGCGGTTCGGCCTGGGTTGAGGAGCGAAGCCGGGAGGAGGGCGAGGCGGTGAAGCATGGCAGCAGCCTGGCGGATGCCGTGCGCCGCATTCCGCCGCTCGAGCCGTTTCTGCCGTCCTGGATCCAGACGGGAGAGACGGCGGGGTCTCTGGCCGACATGCTCGACCACGCCGCCAACCGGATCCAGCAGCAGTGGAACCGGTATGTCGCACGGCTGTTGAGCCTGCTGGAGCCGGCACTCATCCTGCTGGTGGGCGGCCTTGTGTTCCTGGTCGTGCTCTCCATCATCCTGCCGCTGATCCGGATGAACAGCGGGATCCTGGAGTAGAATCCGATCCTGTTTTCAACGACACGCATTTTGATGCATTGCCCCAGAAATCGAAAGGTGCTGACATGGCGCGCATTTGGAAGACGGATGTGACGGTTGAGATGCTCACGGAAATGTCGCGGAACACGCTGATGGAAAATCTCGGGATCGAATTCCTGGAGATAGGCGACGATTTTGTGAAAGCGCGCATGCCGGTGGATTGTCGCACCCGCCAGCAGATGGGAATTCTTCACGGGGGCGCCTCCGTTGCACTCGCCGAAACGCTGGGCAGCCTGGCGGGCAACCTCTGCGTTGACCAGGCAAAGCACCGGGTGGTCGGCCTTGAAATTAACGCCAATCATATGCGGCCTGTGGCGGAGGGGTGGGTGACTGGCGTAACCAAGCCCATCCACATCGGCAGAAGCACGCAACTATGGGAAATCCAGATCTTCAATGACCAGCACAAACTGGTTTGTATATCAAGGCACACGGTCGCTGTCATTGACGCGTAACACAATCGGCTAAATCGATCAAAGATAAGGCCAACCAGCCCGAATTAGCAATCGGAATACAAGATCTCCAAGAGAGATGTGCATATTTGCAAGTTTGACAAGAAAACGATTGCGTGACGGTTGAAGAGATTGTAAAATATTCGCATGAAAGCGGATCGCACAATCGGCTTGCTTCGATTCCGTGCAGCGCGAGTGATATTAGTTTCCATCGTTTTTTCTGCTGGAGGCGTGATTGCCCAGCAGGCGTCCCCGGTCAGGCAGTATCCGCCGGGTTTGCTGAGCCGCGTTGATCAATTGCCGCCTGGCCGGCTGAGAAACAAGATCTCCGGCCTGCCGCTTCCGGCCCGGGAGCGGGCCATGGGTTGGCTGCGGTCGTTCCATTTTACAGACCATGATCTGGATTCGCTGGAAGCCGATTCCGAGGGCGGCATCCTGTATGCCTGTCGGATGACCATCGACCCCGTGTCCGCGGAAGCGGGCGAACCGATTGTCCCCCAGGCGGCCATTCCGGTCGGGGCTCTGCCGCCGTCGCTCATTTTCCACAGCAAGCCCGGGGCGCCGAACGTCCTGTACCTGAACTTCATCGGGGAAATGGTCACCAACACGGCGTGGAACACGTCGCTTGGCCGGACCGTCATTCCCGCGTTGGCGTTCAGCACGGATGGCGATTACACCACGTTCAGCGACGCGGAGCAGGCGGCCATCAAGAACGTCTGGATGCGGATGGCGGAGGACTACGCGCCGTTCAACATCGACGTGACCACCGAGCGGCCCGCCGTCTTCGGCCTTCGGACGGCCCATGCGCTCATTACCCGGAACACGGACGCCGACGGCCAGCCGAACCCGTCGTCCACGGCCGGCGGCGTCGCCTACGTCAACGTGTTCAACGGAGGCAGCTACGCGTGGTACCGGCCCGCCTGGGTCTATGTCAACAACCTGGGCAACAGCGAATCGTATATCGCGGAAGCCGCGTCCCACGAAATCGGGCACAACATGGGGTTGAGCCACGATGGCCTGACCAGCGGAGCGGCCTATTACGGCGGCCACGGCAGCGGGGACATCTCGTGGGGGACCATCATGGGGACAGGCTACAACCGCAACGTGAGCCAGTGGTCCAAGGGCGACTATTACCTGGCCAACAACACGCAGGACGACCTGGCGATCCTCTCCGCCAAGACGGCGTACCGGGACGACGACCACGCGGGCTCGGCGGCTTCCGCCACGCCGCTCGTGCTGACGGGCGGGACCAACATTGTCTCGACCACTCCCGCCACCGACCCCGCCAACACCAACGCCGCGAACAAGGGTATCCTGGAACGCAACACCGACGTCGATGTTTTCACGTTTCAAACCGGGGCCGGGAGCGTGACGCTTTCGGTCAATCCCTGGATCATGCCGTCCAGCTACCGGGGCGGCAATCTGGACATCCTCCTGGAGTTATACAATGAAAGCGGAGTCCTGGTGGCGGCCACGAATCCGGCCTCCCTGACAACGGCCCAGCTTCGGCCGACGCTGGCGGCCGGCCGCTATTACCTGCATGTGAAAAATACCGGCGCCGGATCCCCGCTCACCGCGTCGCCAACCGGCTATACGGCTTACGGCAGCATCGGCCGGTATTTCATCAGCGGTTCGGTGCGGACCGTTCCGCAGCAGACGGTGTCGCTCCTCGTGCAGGTGAATGATTCCGCCATGGGCGGGGTTTCCATCACAAACAGGTCCTATCCCCTGGGCGCGCTCGTGACCGTCACCTCCTTCCCGGCTCTGTATCATCACTTCACCGGATGGTCGGGGGATGCCACCAATGCCGGCCCGGTACTCGGGCTGGTGATGAATACGAATGTCCAGGTCACGGCCCATTTCGCCGAAACGGTCGCCGCCGCGCAACCGGTTCCGTATGCCTGGCTGGCTGGCCAGGGGTATACGAATTTCGAGGCGGCTGTCATGGAAACGGGGCTTAACGGTATTCCCGTGTGGCAGTCGTATGTCGCGGGGCTCGACCCGAACGATCCCGGGAGCCAGTATCTGATTGAAGGCGGGTCGGCGGCGGGGGGGGGCGGCTTCACGATCCGGTGGACGACTATTCCCGACCGGTTATACACCGTTTTTGTCAGCACCAATCTTGCCGCGGGGTTTGCACCATTGGCGGGGGCGTCCAACCTCCCGCCCTCGACCACGTCCTTCACGGATTCGCAGGGCGGCGCCCGCCAGCGGTTTTATCGGGTCGGCGTTGCCTTGGATGAGTAGCGCCGGCCTTTACGGAATCGGCGCGGAGGAGGCTTTCCTGTTCTGGAAACGGGCGTAGGTGGTGTAGCCCGCCTCGCGGGCCAGGGCCGCGGCCTGCTCGAACCCGTAGCCGGCTTCGGCGGGCGCGTGGGCGTCGGACCCGAACAGGATCGGGATGCCGCGTTCCTTCATCAGCTTCAGGAGGGGGAGCGACGGGTAGATCTCCTTCACCGGCTTGCGCAGCCCGCCGGTATTCAGCTCCATTGCGAGGCCGGCTTCGGCAATCCGGTCCAGCACGGGCTTGACCTTTTCAAGCAGGAGGGGTTCAGGGAGGCGGTGGCCGAATTTCTTTGGGAGATCGAAATGGGAGAGCGCGTCGAACCATTTCGTTTCGACCATCCGGCCAACCAGCGCCAGGTAATCGTCCCAGACGGCGTTCAGGTCGGCCTTTTCCCAGCGGTCCAGGGTGGCGGGGTTGTCGAACCCCCAGTCGCCGATGAAATGAACGGAGCCCAGCACGAAATCGAAGCGCGCTTTCTCAAGGAAGGCCGGCAGATAGGATTCGCAGCCGGGATAATAATCCGCCTCGATTCCCAAGGCTACGCGTCCGGGGAAGGCTCGCTGGGCCTCGGCCACGGATTCCAGGTAGGCGGGGAATTCGTCCGCTTCCATCCGGCTGGAGGCGTCGTAGCCCCCCGGCGCGGGGATGTGGTCGGTGACGCAGACGCCGGCAACGCCTTTGGCGAAGGCGGCCCGGGCGTAGTCGAGCGGCCGGCCCTCGGCGTGGTGGCAGAGGACCGTGTGCATGTGGGTGTCGGCGGGCAGCTTGGCTGTCATGACGGGAAGACTAGCGGAAGCGGGGTGGCCTGTGAAGCCAATCCTTGCTTTTGCGCCCGGTCCTGCGCACACTGAGGGGATGAATGGGAAACGAATCATCGCCGGGCTTACCCGGGAAGAATTGAAAGCGGCCATCCTGGAACTGGGGCTGCCCGGGTTCCGGGCCGACCAGGTCTGGCGCTGGGTGCAGGTGCAGCTGGCGTCCGACTGGTCAGCCATGACCAACCTGGGTCCGGCGCTCCAGGCGAAACTGGCCGGAGTTTTCGACCTGAGCCCGACCCGCCTTGACAAGACCAGCCAGGACGAGTCGGGCACCATCAAGCTGCTGCTCGAGCTGGCGGACGGCGAGGCGATCGAGACGGTGCTCATTCCCGCGGAGGAGCGCCGCACCGTCTGCGTCTCGTCCCAGGCCGGCTGCCGCTACAACTGCGCGTTCTGCGCCAGCGGGAAGGGCGGCTTCCGCCGCGACCTCGAGGCGGGCGAGATCGTGGACCAGGTCCGCCAGGCCGGCCGCCACTGGAAGGAGCGGGTCAGCCACGTGGTCTTCATGGGCATCGGCGAGCCGTTCGATAATTACGACGCCGTGCTCAAGGCCGTGCGCCTCCTGAACGATCCCGACGGGCTCGGCATCGGCGCGCGGCGGCTGACCATCAGCACCGCGGGGCTGGTCCCGGGCATCCGGCGGTTCGCGGAGGAGGGGATCCAGGTGGAACTGTCGGTTTCGCTCCACGCGCCCGACGATGAGCTGCGGTCGCGCCTGATGCCGATCAACCGGAAGCACCCGCTGGCCGAGCTGATCGCCGCCTGCGCCGACTACACCCGGGCGACGAAGCGCATCATCACCTTCGAGTATACGCTGATCAAGGGCGTGAACGATTCGCACGAGCAGGCCCTGGCGCTGGGCCGGCTGCTCAAGCCGTTCCCGTGCCGGGTCAACCTGATCCCCCTGAGCCCGGTGCCGGAATACCCGCACGAGGCGCCGGCCCGGGAGACGCTGGATTTGTTTCTGGAGACGCTGAACAGGCAGGGCATCAACGCGACCTGCCGGTTTTCGCGGGGCAAGGGCGTCAACGCCGCCTGCGGCCAGCTCCGGCTCGGGGACATACGAAAAAAGGAACAGGCATGAAAGGCGAGACGCGCAACCGGGCGGCCCGGATTATCCTGAAATGGCTGGAGGAGGGGGAGTTCCCCGACCGGCTGCTCGCCGGCGAGACGAAGGACCGCGGCTTCCTCATGGAGGTCACCTACGGCTCCGTCAAGTGGAAGCGCCAGCTGGAATGGCTGATGGAGAGGCTGGTCAGCCGGGAGCCCGAGCCGGTGGTGCTGGCCCATCTGCTGGCCGCGCTGTACCAGGTTTTCCACATGGACACCGTGGAACCCTACGCCCTGGTGGACGAGACGGTGGAGGCCGTTAAAACGGCGCGGGGCAAGGCGGGGGCCGGCTTCGTCAACGCCATCCTGCGGCGCGCCCTTCGCGAAAAGGCCGCCCTCCTGAAGGACCTGGCGGCGGCGCCGCTGGCGGTTCGGGAGTCGCACCCCGACGTCCTGGTGGATCGCTGGACCCGCCTGTTCGGGCCCGAGCGGACGGCCGCGATCCTGGCCTGGAACAACGCGCGTCCCGGGGTGACGGTGCGGGTCCAGGGGAGCCGGGCCGCCTTCGCGGACGTCACGGCGAAGTGGGCGGCGGAGGGCGTTTCCTTCGAGCCGCACACCGCCTGTCCCGACCGCTGCCTGGCGCTGGGGAAGGGGATCGACGTAACCAAGCTTCCGGGCTGGGCGGAGGGCTGGGTGACGGTGCAGGATCCCTCGACGCTGCCGGCCGTGGACCTTTTGAAAGCGGAACGCGGCATGCGGATCCTGGACGCGTGCTGCGCGCCGGGCGGCAAGCTGTCGGACATCGTGGACCGGGTGGGGGGCGACGGCGTCGTGGCGCTGGACGCCAGCCGGGCGCGGCTTGATCTGGTGAAGGAGAATCTCGCCCGGCTCGGCGGGGAAAGCGTGACCGTGATGGCGGGCGACCTGGCCAGGCCGGAGACGGGCCGGAAACTGCTCGAGGGCGGTTCCTACGACCGGATCCTGCTCGACGCGCCCTGCACGAACACGGGGGTGCTGCGGCGGCGCGCCGATGCGCGCTGGCGGTTCGAGCCGGATTCGGCTCGCGAGATGGCGCTGGTGCAGGGGCGGCTGCTGTCGTCCGCCGCGGCGCTGCTGAAGCACGGCGGGCGGCTGGTCTACAGCACGTGCAGCATCGAGCCGGAGGAGGACGGGGAACTGGTGCGGGTGTGGCTGGAGAAGCACCACGGCTGGAAAAAGATCGACGAAACCGTCTGGCTGCCGGGCGAGCACGATGCGGACGGTTCCTATGCGGTGGCGCTGGGCAACGGAGTCGGCTGATTTTCGGCAGAAGAATCGCCCGCTGGAAGGCTTTGCTGGCGGGCGATGCGTTTGGGGATTTATTCCGATTGCCCTTGCTGGAGGGATTGACATGACGGGGGGATGGAGTAAGGTATTCATCCTATAGCTTTTCCAGGTCAAATGTGGAGGTGACAGCATGATGGCGATCAATGGACGTTTCAGAACTGCCCTGTGGTTGCTGCCGCTGATCCTTTTTGCGTTTCCCATCGTGGTGCAGGCCCAAGCCACCTATCTGGTGACATTCGATTCGCAGGGCGGGGAGGCGGCGAGCCCGGTCAACACGACCGTCACGTATGATTTGCTGTACGGACCGCTGGCGACCACCGCGCGTTCCGGTTTCACGTTCGCGGGCTGGTGGACGGCGGCGGGCGGGGCGGGGACGGTGGTGTCCGCTGGAACGGTCGTGAAAATCACGACGAATCAGACCCTGTACGCGAAATGGACGGCGAACAACTACACGGTGACATTTGACGGCCAGGGCGGCAGCGTGCCCAGCCCCGTCAACAAGAGCGTCGCGTTCGATTCGCCCTACGGGACGCTGGCGACCACGACCCTGCCGGGCTACACCTTCGCAGGCTGGTGGACGGCGGCGGGCGGCGCGGGCACGATGGTGACAGCGGCCACGCTGGTGACCGAAACGAATGATCACACGCTGTATGCGAATTGGACATCCAAGACGTATGTGGTGACATTCGACGCGCAGGGCGGGGACGAGGCAAGCCCGGCCAGCACGACGGTCACCTTTGATGCGACTTACGGTCCGCTGGCGACCACCGCCCGTCCGGGCTACACGTTCGCCGGCTGGTGGACGGGGGTTGGCGGCACGGGCACGCAGGTCTCCGATGGCAATGTCGTGAAGATTACGGCCGATCAGACGCTTTACGCCAAGTGGACGGCGACCAGCTGCACGGTGACATTCGACGGGCAGGGCGGGAGCGTGCCGAATCCCGCCAACCTGAGCGTCACATTCGATTCGCCCTACGGGACGCTGGCGACCACGACCCTGCCGGGCTACACCTTCGCCGGCTGGTGGACGGCGGCGGGCGGCGCCGGCGCGATGGTGACAGCGGCCACGATGGTGACAAAGACGAACGATCACATCCTGTATGCGAACTGGACGTCGAAGACATATGTGGTGACGTTCGACGCGCAGGGCGGGGACGTGGCAAGCCCGGTCAGCACGACCGTTGCGTATGATTCCCCCTACGGACCCTTGGCGACCACCGCGCGGTCCGGCTACACGTTCGCGGGCTGGTGGACGGCGCCCGGGGGTGCGGGCACGCTGGTGTCCGCCGGAACGGTCGTGAAAATCACGGCCAACCAGACCTTGTATGCAGACTGGACGCCGAACACGTGCCTGGTGACATTTGACGGGCAGGGAGGAAGCGCGCCAAGTCCCGCCAGCAGGAGTGTTACAGTCGGATTCGCCTACGGCCCATTGGCGACCACCACACGCGCCGGCTACACGTTCATGGGTTGGTGGACGGAGGCAGACGGCGCGGGTTTGGCGGTGAGCAACGCCACGGTTGTGGCCGAGTCGGTTGGTCACACCCTTTATGCGAATTGGGCGCCGAACAGCTACAGGGTGACATTTGACGTCCAGGGCGGGGATGCGGCGAGTCCGGCCGGCACGAATGTCACGTATGATTCGCTCTATGGAACATTGGCGACCACCGCGCGGTCCGGCTTCACGTTCGCAGGCTGGTGGACGGCGCCGGGCGGTGCGGGCACGATGGTGACGGCTGGAACGGTCGTAAAAATAACGGCCGATCAGACGCTCTATGCGAAGTGGACCGCAGTCAGTTACACGGTGACATTCGACGGCCAGGGCGGCAGCGCGCCGAGTCCCGCCAGCAAGAGCGTGGCTTTCGATGCGCCCTACGGGACACTGGCGACCGCGACCCTCACGGGCTACACGTTCGCGGGCTGGTGGACGGCGCCGGACGGAGCCGGCACGAAGGTGACCGCCGGCACGATCGTCGCCCTCGCGGCGGATCACACGCTCTATGCGAACTGGACGTTGAACACGTATGTGGTGTCGTTCGACGCGCAGGGCGGGGAAGCGGCGAGTCCGGCGAGCACGACGGTCGCGTATGATTCGCCCTACGGCCCGCTGGCGGCCACCACGCGTTCCGGCTACACGTTCGCGGGCTGGTGGACGGGGGTTGGCGGAACGGGCACGCAGGTGTCCGACGGCAATATCGTAAAAATCACGGCCGATCAGATGCTCTACGCCAAGTGGACGGCGAACACGTG
>JBIIYJ010000466.1:0-3357 GCA_044346855.1 Kiritimatiellia bacterium | reverse complement strand
ATCAACCCCGCCAACCTGACTCAACTGGGCGCCACCTCCGTCGTGGCCTCGGTATCGGTCGGCTACTCCCGCCGGGAGTTCGATTCCCCGCTCGGATTCAGCGAGGAGTCCGAAGACCCGTGGTCCTATCTCCCCGCGGCGTTTGCCAGCTGGCCGCTGACGGACGATAGCCAGTGGACCATGGGGTTCGGCGTCACGGTTCCGTTCGGGCGTTTCACGGATTGGGGCGATGACGTCTTTTTTGGCGCCGCCTCGCCCTATTATGCGGAGCAGAGCGTCATCAACTACAATCCCAGCCTGGCCTGCCGCGTGGCCCAGGACGTCTCGGTGGCCGTCGGCATGAGCGTGTACCAGTCGCACCTGAATTTCAAGCAGGCGCTCCCCTGGTCGTCGCTGACGATGGACGCGACCACGCCTTCCGGAAAGGCGGAATTCGATGGGGATGGCGTGGGCTACGGCGCCAACGCCGCGGCCACCTGGCGCATCACCGACCGCCAGGCGGTGGCGCTGACCGTTCGCTCGCCCTTCGACATCGACTACGACGGGTCGTTCGAAGCCAGCAACGTGCCGGACAGCCTCGCGGCCATGGGGGTGACCTCATCCAGCGATTTTGAGACAACGATCAAGTATCCCACCATCGTGGCCGCCGGCTACGGCGTGAAGCTCTGCGACAACGTGCGCGCGGAAGTCGACGTCGAGTGGATCGAGCATTCCCGCAACCAGAGCATGCCGCTGGACATCGGGAACAACAATGCCCTGCTCTCCACGACCAGCATTCCGCAGAACTGGGACGACACGATCACCGTCGGTCTCGGCCTGGACTGGGCGTTCGCCGAGGCGTGGACCGCTCGCGCGGGCTTCATGTACTTGCCGACGCCGACACCCTCCGACACGACCATCCCGGTGGCGAGCGAAGAGGATCAGGAAGTGGCGTCCGTCGGCCTGGGGTACAAGCAGGGTCCCCACGCCGTGGACCTGGCCTATGCGGTGGGCTTTTTCGATGGCCGCAGCGTCAACGATAACGTTGTGCCCGCGGTCAACGGCGAGTACGATTTCGAGGTGCAGATGGTGGCGATCTCGTACGGGTACCGGTTCTGAGGCCGGAAAGCCCGTCAAGGGCCGCGGCTCGCAACAAGCGCGCCGCGGCCGGTCCACGGGGAGGGTTCAGACGTGATCGCCACGCTGAGAGAGGACGCTTTGATGGACACCGCAGCCGCCAGAGCCACCATTCTGGTCATCGACGACGAGCTAGGGCCTCGCGAAAGCCTGAGGTTTCTGTTCAAGGATCAGTACGAGGTGCTGTGCGCGGACTCCGTCGACGCCGGCATTCGCCTGCTCCAGGAGCGCTCGCCCGACGTCATCATCCTGGACATCAAGATGCCCGGGAAGAACGGCATCGACGGGCTTCAGGAAATCCGTCAACTGGACCCGCTGATCCAGATTGTCATGCTGACGGGGTTCGGATCCCTGCGCACCGCGCAGTTGGCCATGCGACATGGGGCCAACGAATACGTCCGCAAGCCCTTCGACACGCGCGAAATGCGTGAGATCATCGAGCGGAGGATCCAGCAGTCTCAGCTGGACCGGCGGCGGGCGGCGGCCGAGGTGGAACTGCGCGGGCTCAACGACCGCATGCGGGGCGAGCTGGCGCAGAAGGAGAAGCTCGCCGAGCTGGGCCAGTACTCGTCCGAAATCGTCCACGATCTACGCAACCCGCTGACCGTGATCTACGGCTACGTTCACCTGCTGATGGAGGAAATGGGCGAGACCAAGACATGGCAGGGGCGCTCGACGGTGGATGCCGGGGAGTACCTTTCGATCATCGAGAAGAACGTCCAGCGCTGCGAACGGATGCTGCAGACCTGGAAGGCGCGCCGGGACGTCGGCGGCAGCACGGTGCGGGTCCCGGTCGCCGTGAACGGGCTGCTGGAAGAGGTGGTGGAGGACATCCAGCCGGTGGCCTCCGAGCGTTGCGTCCGGGTGTCGCTGACGCCGGCCGCGGACGGTGTCCTGGTCGCGGGAGACCGGGCGGAATTGCTGCGCGCGCTGCTGAACCTGGCCACAAATGCCGTACAGGCCTGCCCGCGGGAGGGGGGCCAGGTGCAGATTGAGGCTGCGGGGATCGATGGCGAGGGGCGCCTCTCCCTGAGGGTGCGCGACACCGGCTGCGGGATTCCGGACGAGCAGCTGGCCAGCGTGTGCAACCCCTACTTCACGACCAAGAAGGATTCCGGCGGCATGGGCCTGGGGCTCTACATCACCCAGACGATCATCCAATCCCATGGCGGAACACTGGCGCTGGCCAACAACCGGCCGGCTCCCGGCGTGACCGCAACCGTCACCTTTCCGCTTGTCCCCGCGGCAGCCACGTGCTAGCGCTGTTCGCTGCGGGAAGGGGGGGGGCTCCGGCGATCGCGGTGGAGGGCCGCCCTCCATTCCCCCTTGGGGGTTCACCATGACGAAGGCGTTTCTTTCGGCGCTGATGATGCTGCTTATCCCGGCGGGGGTCTTGTTTCCGCCCGCCGTCTGCGCGGCCGCGGCGTTTACGCCCCCCTTTCCCGGCAAGTGGTGGATGACGGGGTTTCTGGCGGCGGCGACCCTCGAGCGCGTTTGGGCCATGTTCTTCCAGCACCGCGAGCGCTTCAGCACGCGCGTGGAGCAGGACTGGACCGCCGTCGCAGTGGGCTACGCGTACGCGATCACCCTCTACGGGACCGCCATCGACACGCTCTTCATCCGCCGCTCAGCCCCTTCGCCCTCCGCATGCGCGGCGGGCCTGGTTTTCTACGCTGCGGCCCTGGCGCTGCGCTATGGAGCCATGGCCCACCTCCGGCACCAGTGGACGGTCCAGCTCGACCGCGGCGACGTCGGCAACCGCTTCCTCGTCACCAGCGGACCCTACGGATGGGTGCGACACCCGCTCTACACGGCGGCCTGCATGGAGACCCTTGCCGTGCCGTTCTCCCTGCTGTCCTGGCCCGCCTTGGCCGTCGCCGCCTTCGCGTTCGTCCCCTCGGAGATCTTTCGTGCACGGTTCGAGGAACGCTACCTCCGGCGCACCTTCGGCGCCGACTACGATGCGTACGCCGCCCGCACCGGAGCCTTCCTGCCGCGCTGGAAGCGGGGAGGACCTTCACCCCAGGCGCCGCATAGGTGACGTCCCGGCGGAGCACAGGACCTAAGAGATTGCATCCGGACGGGAACGACACCATACTTTCGCACCAATGACGAACGACGGGCAACCCCAGGCTCCGATCCGCATTCTGGCCGTTGACGATGAGCCGGCCATCCGTGACGTCTACCGCCTCGGGCTGACCCAGTTCGGGTGCCGGGTTCGCGTGGCGGCCGACGGCCGCG
>JBIIYJ010000465.1:0-3361 GCA_044346855.1 Kiritimatiellia bacterium | reverse complement strand
GCGCGTTCTCTGGCGGAAACGCCTGTCCGTAAAGAGGCTTAGTTCGGATTGTTCGTGAACACTTAGGAAGATTGCTCCTAGTGATGTTTTCCAGAATAGGAGAACGCCCATGCTGAAGCCCGTGAGATCCGCCCTTTTGACTTTTCTCGCCATTGCGGTCGCGCCAGCCGTTTCCCTTGCGCACCGCGACACGCTCACGCAGGTGCTGGAGCCCGATCCGCTGGTCGCCGCGTATGAAGCGGAGGCCATCCCCGCGCTGGGCGCCGCGAGGCCGGTGGACGATGCCGACGCGACCGGGGGCAAGGCCGTGGTCCTCGCGGGCGAAGGAGCCGGGTTCGCCCTGGATTTCGGGGCGCTTCCGGTCGGCATGCATGCCGTTTACGTGGCGGCCAAGGTCACCGAAGCGGGCGCCTTCGTCGAAAGTTTCAAGCGCGAGGTCCAGGTCGGCAGCCCGACCCTGCAATCCAAACCGCTTTACCTGGCCCTTGACGTCAACAGCGGCCCGGGCGGCGCCGAGGAGCGGCACCTGGTCCGCGTTCCCTTTTCAACGCAATTCGAATATGTCACCAAAATCTACTTTCACACGCCCGAGAAGCGAACCTATTCGGGGCGGCTGACCATCGGGCCTCGTTCCCTTATCAGGGAACTCGTCGTGGATCGGGTTGAGCTGCGCAATCCGCTGGCCGCGCTGACGTTCAAGGCGGTGAAAACCAGGCGAATCCTCTACACCCCGGCCGACGTCACCAACCTCGTCCAGGCCGCCGGCAAGGCCGGAAAGCTGCCGGTTCCGCCGAAGACGCCCTCCCGGACCGCGGAGGAGCGCGCGGCCCGCGATGCGCAGTTCTGGAACGAGACGGTCATGCCCCTGAACGGGCAGACCAGCTACCACAATCCCGGCCAGGAAGCGCTTTCGGTCTCCCTGGATGCGGCCAAGGTCAAGCTTGGACGGAACCTCGGCCAGTGGGCGGGGCCGCGGACGTACGATCAACCCTGGCGGCTGGTGAACACCAACCTGAACCTCGTTTATACGATGGCCGATTACAACGCCGGCAAGACGCTGCCGTCGCCCTGGCCGTTTCCCGAGGACAAGGGCGGCTGTTTTGTTGAGAAGGACCAGTTCGGGAACCGGCTGCCTTTCAATATCGCGGATGTTTCGCGCGCCATGCACACGCAATACCAGCTGGTCAGGAAGACGTTGGGCGGGCCGGGGGAGGGGCTGGCCTGGCGGTATCTCCTGACGGGCGACCCGGATGCGGGCTCGGACGGCGCCTTCCTGCTGGCCGCCTACGCCTACCGCTTCCCGTCCTACGACTGGCAGGTGCACAATCTGGATCACAGCATCCCCGCCACCCGGGTCTTTGATGCGGGTACGGTGTTCGGCCGCGGCTCCTCCTACGAGGGGTGGTCAACCCCCGAATACGTGGGCCTGATCCGCGCCTACGACATGCTGTTCCCCTACATCAAGGACAACGCCGAGCTGGCCGAGCGGGTGGGCCGTTTCGTCCCCTGGGTCAAAACGCCGGCCGACGTGGTCAAGCTGATCGACACCTTTCTCGTGCAGCGCGGCGCGCAGGATGCGATCCAGCAGATCCTCTACGCCTCGGCGCTCCCCGTGTCGGCGGTGGTGCTGGGGCCCGATCCGGTCAGCGACCGCCTTCTCGACACCTATTTTCGAAAGCTATACTTCCGCGATTCCCTGTCCGGCTTCCTCGACAACATCGTCAACGGCTACAGCCGCGACGGCTTGAACTACATCGGGTCCTCGTACTACACGGTGGGCGAATCCATCGGCGAGCTGATGGAAAACGTCGACCTGCTCAAGCGGTACGTCGAGGCGGGCGGGGCGACGAAGTACGACGTCAGCGATCCGGTCCAGTGCCCCCGGCTGGCGGCCATGCCGGATGCCGTGCTGCGCCTCCATGTGGCGGGCGGCTTCCGCCCCGGCGTGGGGGACGTGATGGATCCGCAGATGCCGCCCGTGACGGCGTTCGACCCCAAGGAGCACGGCCCTTTCTACGGCGAGGCCTTCCGGTTTTCCCCGGATCCCCGGTACGCCTGGCTGCTGGCCAACGTCTTCGGGCAGGGCGCCCTTCCCGATGCGGAGTGGGCCGCCGTCCTCAAGGCGGCGGAGGGGCAGCGCGATCCGGTCCGCCACGGCGGCAGCCAGGTGCTGGAGGGCTTCGGCATCGTCAGCCTGGAGGAGGGGTCCGAGTCGGCCGACCTGCGCCGGAAGAACGCGGTCATGATCCAGACCGGCGTCGGGTCCGGGCACGCCCATGGCGAATCGTTGAATTATGAGGTGTTTGCGCGTGGCCTCCGGATGTCGGGCGACCTGGGCGGGCGGGCCAGCAGCATGTACGGCCGGCCGCAGGTCATGTCCACGCGC
Source organism: Kiritimatiellia bacterium (assembly GCA_044346855.1). GTDB lineage: Bacteria > Verrucomicrobiota > Kiritimatiellia > CAIKKV01 > CAIKKV01 > CAIKKV01. The sequence goes on along the minus strand of JBIIYJ010000465.1, from coordinate 975 downwards.
CTGCACAATCTGGTGGAGGTGGATGAGAAAAGCCACAACGGCGGCTCGGCCGAGAACGCCACCGGGATCAGCTGCGTGAACGCGTGGAAAACGGGGCCGGGCGCCCAGTTCGCCGGGGTTTCCGCCAAGGCGGAGAGCCATCCGCAGGTATCGGTGTATGAGCGCGGCCTGGCCCAGATCCTGTGCGATGCCGGTGCCGGTTCCAACGGGACGCCCTCGGCCTATGTGTTCGATGTGTTCCGCGTGGCCGGCGGCAAGGTGCATACCTGGTGCTTCCACGGCTGCGTGTCGGAGGATTTCCAGTGCAACGCGGCCCTTCAGCCGGCCCTTAGCGCGGTGGCCTCCAATTACCTGCAGCGCTACTACCCGGGCACCCGGCGGGAAGGGGACGCGCCCGAGGTGCTGGAGGCCACCTGGAAGCTGCGCCGCACCGCGGAGACCGTGGACGGGTTCAAATACCGCAACGCGGAAAAGAACATGCTGGGCTCGCTCTACGACCCGGAATCCCCGGCCAAATACACCAGGGTCAGCCTGTTCGGCCGCAAGGGCGACCGGGTTCTGGTGGCTAACTGGAGCTCCAAGTACGAGTCCGGCGGCCGGTTCTATAATTTCCCGTTCCTGCACGTGCGCTCGGAAGGGCCGGACGGCCTGGCCGGCGTGTTTCCCTCCATCGTGGAGACGTATGCCGGGCAGCCGTTCCTGACGGACAAGCGGCTGCTGGCGGTCGAGGGCGCGGAGTCCGGCGCCGCCGCGCCCGTGGCGATGGCGGTCCGCACCGCGTTCGGCCAGTCGGATCTGCTGTTTTCCGGAGCGCGGACGGGCCGGGTTTACCGGATCGAGGGGGGCGCCCGGGCGTCCGGCCTGTTCGGGTTCATTTCCCGGGATCAGCAGGGACTGCGGCTGGCTCATCTGGTCGGCGGGACGGAACTCGACGACGGGGATATTCGCATCCGGACAGCCCGGCATGAATACAGG
>JBIIYJ010000464.1:0-3362 GCA_044346855.1 Kiritimatiellia bacterium | reverse complement strand
TTTTTGTTATTATTTAGAAAATGCAAAGCGAGGGCTTTATGAAACTCCTGAGCGGTCTTCTTCTGGGAGCATGGATAGGCTGGATTCAGACTGCGCAAGCGCTTGCGCCCACGTATGATAGCAAGACGGATTTTACATCTGGGTTTATGCCTCCAGCGGGGAATTGGCGGTATCAATTCGCTTCCGTTGACGAGTTGGAGGGGCCGTATGCGGACTTGTCGTACTGGAGTTTCTTCGATGGCTGCTGGCAATTGGGTCCCTCCTGGCCGCCCTATCTGTTTGTGTTTCCCGAGTATTTGCATCCTGAAGCCAGCCAGGATGTGATTGAGACCTTCCTGCCGCCCGAGCAAGGGGTGTATGCCGTGATGAGCGCGATCCAACCTGGCGAAAGCGTCCGGTTTTCGCTGACCCAGGGTCAGGCAAATGGGGACGACGCGCTCCTGGCCGTCAGTCCGGAAGCGGTGACCCGAAAATGGGGCGTGTTGCGCCTTGTGCCGGTGACCAGGCATGTGACGGCCAATTCCGGGACCGGGCAGCTTCATTTCAGGATCAATGCGCTGGGGGACAACGGCAACGACGGCACGGGCGGCCGGTTTTTCCTCGCCCGGCTCGGGACGGAGCCGGTACCGGCGGGTTACAGCACGCGCGTGGAGGATGTTTTCGGGACGGGAAGCCCCGTGCCGTACGGCGAAGGCCTGGGCCAGTTGGGTGACCGGGACGGTGCGGGCAATCCGGTGTGGTTTTACCAGGCGGGCATGCCGGGTCAGGCGACCACCTATGAACTGCTCGCGGACTGGGAAGAGACATTTTATTCCTCCGATGACGCGTCCTCCGAATGGGGGGGCTGCGTCGCGGGCCAGGGGTACGTTCATCCGGGGCCCGATGAAGCCCACTCCACGATCGTCACCTGGTGTTCGCCCTACACGCCCATGAAGGCGGCCATTTCCTGCACGGCCTCGGTGGGGCCGGACGGCGACGGGGTGCTGGTGAGGATTTACAAGAACGATGACTTGCTGCCCGGCTGCACGCTTGACCTTCCCGCAAATGGCGGCGGCTCCCTCAGGGCTGTCTGTGTCGACATGGCGCCTGGCGACCGCTTTCATGTGGCGGTGTCGCCCAAGGGCGACTCGGCCAACGACAGCACGACGCTCAGCGTGACGGTGACGGGCCGGCCGCCGCCCGGGGGAACGCTGGTGATCGTCCGGTAGAGGCCGGTCAGCGCGCGGCCAGCATGCGGCGCAGCCAGGGAACGGCCGTTTCGGGCTTGAAGTAGTGGTCGCCGTCGTAATTGGCGTAGCGCGGATAGTCCTTCGGGTCCATCCCCTCGAACAGCGGCTTGCGTGACCGCTTCCGGGGATCCTTGAAATTCGGCATGAAGGTAACCTTGAACCGGGCGGCCGCCCCCTGCCCGGCATAGGCTTTCCGGATTCGCGCATGGTCGTCCAGCCGGCCCCCTTCGGTGATCAGCAGCGGGCGGGGCGCCACGGCGGCCATCAGGTCCATGTAGTCGAACCAGCGGAGCAGGCCCGGGATGAGGTGCCAGGGCGGGACGCCGGCGAGGCGGGTGGCCAGCTCCCGTTCGCGCCAGGAGGAGGCCATGTCGTTCCAGACGACCGCGGCGAGGCGGGGCTCGAGGGCGGCGAGCAGGAGCGCGGGCTTGGCTCCCAGGGAATGGCCGCAGGCGGCGATGCGGGAGGGATCGATTTCGGGACGGGTGCGGAGCCACCGGAAGGCCGCGTGTTTCTGGAAGACCGAGAGGCCTTCGTAGCTGCGGCCGAGCCAGACCAGGGTGTCGGCCTGCCGTTTCCAGTCGGGCCGTTCCGGATCGTGCAGCGCGGCCGTGCCGGGGTTGTCGAAGGCCGCGGCGACGAAGCCGGCGCGGACCATGTGGAGGGCCATTTTCTGGCGGTCGTCCTGGAAGACGGGCTTCCAGTGGTCGGGCACCGGTTCCCCGCAGAGGCCCTCCTTGGGGTGGTCGGTTCCGGGGAAGCAGAGGACCGCGGGCGCGGGGGTTGCGGGCGTGGCGGTGTCGGGCACGAGGAGCAGGAAGGGAACGGTGCTGCCGGGCTCGGGGTAGAGTTCCCAGTGCTGCAGCCGGTAGCCTGGGCGGGGGGCTTCGAGGATCAGGCGGGGGGGCGGCTGGGGCGGGACGCGGGGGAAGGCGAGGAGCTGTTTCAGCTTGCGGCGCACCTTGCCCTGCCAGGCGGCGAAGGCGCGGGGCGGGAGGGCGGGATCGTAGGCCAGTTGCGGCGGGCGGCGCAGGAGGTCGGCCACAAAGGCGGCGGTCAGCGTCTGGCGGGCGGGATCGGGATTTTGCTTGCGGGCCATGGGGATAGGCTAGAATGCCGGGAGCGGCGCGTCAACAGGGTTTTGACGAGCGGGCAAAGAGGACGGGGCGTGGAACGGTTTTGGAAGAAAAGATGGATAACCCGAACCAGATGATTTAATCTAAAAACAGTTCATAACTGACGAGGGCGGACGACCATGGATTTGAGCGTACTTGGATTTGACAGCTGGTTTGAGCAACAGTCAGCCCCCCTCCTGCAGCCGGGACACAGCCTTGCGCGCGTTATGACGGTCGACCGGGGCGCCTTCATCGTCCGGCATCAGGCCGGCGAGACGCCGGCGGAGCTGGCGGGCAAGATGCGGTTCGCCTCCGAGTCCGTCGTCGACATGCCGTGCGTGGGCGACTGGGTGTGCGTGCAGGGTCTCGCGTCGGGGGGGCGGGCCGTGATTCACAGCGTCGTTCCCCGGAAGACAATCCTGCGCCGGAAACGCCCCGGCAAGGCGGTGGAGTTCCAGATGATCGCGGCGAACATCGACATCGCCTTCATCATCCAGGCCTGTGAATATGATTTCAACCTGGCCCGGCTGGACCGGTACCTGGCGATGGCCCGCGAGGGCGCGATCGAGCCGTGGACCATCCTGACCAAGACGGACCTGGTTTCGCAAGAGCAGCTCGATCAGCTGCTCGCGCAAGTGAGGAGCACGGGCTTCTCCGCCCACGTCCTTGCCCTCAGCAATCTAACAGGGGCGGGCCTGGCCGAGTTCCGTGCGCTGCTTCTGCCCGGCAAAACCTGCTGCCTGCTGGGGTCCTCGGGCGTCGGGAAGACAACGCTGATCAACCGGCTGCTCGGGAGCGACGAGTTCGACACGAGGGCCGTGAGCGAGAGCGGGGAAGGCGTTCACACCACCTCCCGCCGCCAGCTGCACGTTCTTGAGAATGGCGCGATGCTCATCGACACGCCCGGCATGCGCGAGCTGGGGCTGCTCGGGACGGGCGACGGGGTTGACACCACGTTCGACGACATTCGCGGGATTGCCGCGGGCTGCCGCTTCGCGGACTGCACGCACGCCGGGGA
>JBIIYJ010000463.1:0-3376 GCA_044346855.1 Kiritimatiellia bacterium | reverse complement strand
CGGGTTGGACCGCTACGCCTGCGGCTGGCGTCCGGCCTAAGTATACTGGCCGGCCGACTCCAAATTGAAGACTTGCCGATCCCGACGAAACGCAATGCGCCCCAGGGATTTTAACGTGTTTTCCTCGCTTGCTGATGGCCGCGAGGGCGGCTAGACTCTTGGGCCATGAAGAAGACCGGGATATTGCTGCTCGCCGCCGTCCTTTTCCTGGCCGCCGCCGGCTGGCTGAGCCAGCCGCTGCTCGAGCGCCGCCAGGCCTTTCGCCCGGCCGACTCGGTCGAACTGCGGGACGCCACGCCCTGGGTGGCCTTCGCCACGGTGGCGCTGGGCGGCTTCCGCGGCATTCTCGCCGACCTGCTGTGGCTGCGGGTCATCGCGCTCCAGGATGAGGGGCGCTATTTCGAGATCACCCAGCTGGCCGACTGGATCACGCGGCTTGAGCCGACTTTCACGGAAGTCTGGAGCTATCACGCCTGGAACATGGCCTACAACATCGGGCTGCTGTTCGAGAATCCCGAGGACCGCTGGCGGTGGATCGAGAATGCGCACCGCATGCTGCGGGACGGGGGCGTGCGCTACAATCCCGACAACCCCCGGATGTGCTGGGAGATGGGCTGGCTCTTCTTCAACCGGATCGGCGGGTTCGCGGACGAGGCGGCCGGCTATTACCAGCAGCGGCTGGCCGCATCCGTGGAGCCGGTCCTGCCCGGGGGCGCGCTGAAGGCGCTCCGCCCCGACGAGATTTTGCAGGACCTGTTTCGCATGGACGGGGCCGTCATGGCCACTCTCGACCGCGCGTTCGCCCCCCTCGACTGGCGGCTGCCCGAATCCCACTCCGCCTACTGGGCCTGGGTCGGGCGGGACAAGGCAAAGGGGCGGCACGACCTTATCCTCGACCGCCTCCTGTACCAGTCCCTCATCGCGTCCTGCATCAAGGGCCGGCTGGTCTACGTTCCGGAGTCGGAGATTTTCGTGCGACTGGCGAGGGTCGACCTTTTTATCCCGACGCTTCGGCTGCTGGAGGAAACCCGGCTCCGTTACCCGGATGACGAAGGCGTTATGTCGGCGCGTGATTTCACCCAGCGAGCGGCCATTTTCCATTATTACATCCAGGGGCTGGACGAGGGCGCGCGCCAGATCCTGACCCTGTATCGCGCCGAGCATCCCGAGGCGGCGAAGGAGCCGGTGGACTTCGTCATGGCCGAGGCCGCCGGAAGCCGCCTGCTCACGGGCGGATTCCTGGAGCAGCTGGAAGGCCTGTTTTTCGAGGCGGAAACACAGCGCCGGCTGGGTCAGGCGTCCCTTGCGGAACGGATGGACACGATGGGCAAGCTAAGCTACGAGGGGGTGGCCCGGAAGATCACGGCATCCGGGCAGGCCATGCCCGTTACCCTGGACCAATTACGGGAACGGGGCCGGAGCCAGGCCGGGCGTTTCGGGGCTTTTCCTAAAGGCCAGACGCCATGACGGGGAGCGCGGCGGAACGCCGCGGGAGAGTTGGCGCCTGGCTGCTGGCGACCGCGCTTCTTCTGGCCGGCCCCGGCCGGGCCGCGGGTTCCGATATCCTGTCGGCCGATTTCATGGGGATGGGCACCATGGGGTCGCTTCTCCTGCCAGCCGGGAGCGCCGCGCGGTCCGCGGATTATCTGGCGCAGGTCACCGCCTGCATCGGAGGACTCGAGGGGCGGCTGAGCATCTTCAAGCCCGAGAGCGACCTGGCTCGCCTGAATGCAGCCGCCGGGAAAGAGGGGATCGAGGTCGCCCCCGAGACGCTGGCCCTTCTCCAGAGCGGTTTGCAGGCCTCCCGTGACAGCGAAGGGGCGTTTGATATGACCGTGGGTCCCCTGATGGCACTGTGGGGATTCCGCGGCTCCAACACAAACCTGAGGCTTCCCACAGAGGCCGGGAAGGCGGAGGCGCTGGCGTTTGTGGGGGCGGACCATGTGGTTGTTTCCGGGCGCACCGTCCGCCTGGACCGGGCGGGCGTGCGGCTCGATGCGGGCGGCATCGGGAAAGGGTTCGCGGTTGACCGGGTGTGGGAGGCCTTGCGGCAGACTAACGCCGGCGCGTTCCTGATGAACCTGGGGGGGAACATGCGCGCCTCGGGCCGTCCCGTCCCCGAGAGGCCGTGGACCGTGGGCGTTCGCCATCCCTTCAAGCCCGGCGCCATCGTGGGGAAGGTCCGGCTGGCGGACGGCATGGCCGTGGCCACCTCGGGGCATTATGAGCGGTTTGTGACGATCCGGGGCGTGCGGTACGCCCACATCATGGATCCCCGCACGGGCGAGCCGGTTCGCGGCATGGCCGGGGTGACCGTCGTGACCTCGACGGCCGCGGAGGCCGACGTGCTTTCCACCACCCTGTTCGTGATGGGCCCCGAGGCGGGGCTGGCCATGCTGCGGCGGACCGGGCGGCAGGCGGAGGCGCTTTTCATTCCCGACCGCCAGCCCCTTGAAATCCTGGCCACCCCGGGAATGGCCGAGCTGTTTGAACCCGCGCCCGGCATGACGGTGCGGATCCTGGACCCCTTAAAAAAAAGAAGTGAGGCTGCCCATGAGTAGCGTCCGGCATGATCTTTTCTGGAAAGCGCCCAAGGCCGGCGCCTACGCGTTGTGCGACTCCAGCTATACGCGCGTGTCCGGCACGGAAAAGATGTGCCGGCACGGATATATGACGCAAAGCGACCGGCTGGACGATCTGGCCGTGGGATTCTCGCCGGATAACGGGGCGACCTGGACCGCCTTCCAGTCGCTCAAGGTGGTGGAGCCGCTGCCGGGCGGCGGGGCCATGCGCCGGCACTACATGCCGCCCTTCGTCGATCCGGTCACCGGCCGGATGCTGATCATGGTCAATGAAGGCAAGCGCCCGGCCGACGATCCCATCAAGGACGGCATGACCCAGACCTATCTCGGCTACTGCGTTTCCCTCGACGGCGGGCGCACGCTGGCCGTTCAGGAACAGGTGATCGAAGAGGGCGGCACGCCGGAAAAGCCGTTGCGCGGGGTGACGGTCGGGCGGAACGCGGTGATGATCGGGGATGCGGGCTGCGAGCCCATCCGGACGAAGGGCGGCCGCATCCTGGTTCCGTGCCAGGTCTGCCCGGTGGGGCCGGATGGCAAATACATCAATCTGGGCGGCGGGCTTTCCTATCACGAGGCGGCCGTGCTGATCGGCCGCTGGAGCCAGAACCCGTCCGATTGCCGGCTGACCTGGCGGCTTTCGCCTTATGTCCGCAACGACCCGGCCAAATCGACCCGGGGCGCGGTGGAGCCGACGATCGCGCAGTTTCCGGACGGCCGGATCCTGATGGTGCTGCGGGGGAGCAACGACGTGAAGCCCGAGCTTCCCGGGCATCGGTGGTATTCGGTCTCGGGCG
>JBIIYJ010000162.1:0-11641 GCA_044346855.1 Kiritimatiellia bacterium | reverse complement strand
GCCGTGTCGATCCGGGCCAGCTCCCCCTCGCCCGAATAAATGCCGAAGGACCCCAGGCCGGGCCCCGTCCGGTAATGAATCCGGAAACGGCTGCGGCCGTCGTAGGCGCGGGCCAGGCTGTCGCCCGCCGTCCCCCAGCTTCCTAATCCGAAGGAGACGCTGACCGCCGCCTCCGGGTCGTCCGTTTCCGTCCACAGCAGGTCCGGCGCAAACCAGGGGGTCGGCGGGATTTCGGGGCCGACGTGCCGGTCCGTCCACCGCCCCGTCTTCTCGAGAGTCGGCGCGTCGGAAACCGGGGTCCTCTTCCCGAATGTGTGGTAACCGTAGCCCCGCTCCCCGTAGCAGCCCTGCAGCGCTTCGCGGAGCGCGGACACATAGGACCCCATCTCGGTGTTCGAGTCGCCGAAGCAGACGACGACAAGAGGATCCTCGGATGCGTCGGCGGCCCGCACGCCCTCCTTCCAGCTTCCCAGAAACGCAGTGCCTTCGACGGGCGGCACGGCCGGGACCGCGGCCCGGGAAAAAGCCGCGATTACCATGCCCATGACGATCAGTGCAACCTTCATTCTTCCTCCATCACCGTGATCAGCCCCAGGAGTCCGCCCCAGTGGTAGAACGCGTCGCTGTTCGACGAATTGCAGCCCTGCCCCGTCTCGGCGCAGTAATTCTCGTGGACATGGCCCTTCTCGCGCCATTCCTTGAGAAGGAGAGCTTTCGACTTCTCCACCAGCGCCCGCCGCGCCGCCGCCAGATCATACCGGCACAAACCCAGGTAAACCAGAAAGTTCATCGGCGCCCAGATGCGGCCGCGCCAGTAGTCCTGCTCCGGGTAGGCGGGATCGTTCCGCGCGCAGGACGGCAGGATCCACTCTCCCCCGAACTCCTGCGGGTTGAAGAAATGGCCGTCGATCATCCGCCGCGCCTGCTCCGGGGTGGCCGCGCCGGCCAGCAGCGGGTAGAACAGCGTCGGGGAGAGCCGGGGGCTGAACTCGCCCGTGTCGGTGCGCCGGTTCAGGAACAGCCCCGTGGAGTCGTCCCACAGCCGCTGAAGCCCCCGGCGGAACGTCTCCGCCCGCTCCCGCAGCTCCGCAGCCTCGGGCCGGCCGAGGATCGAGGCGATATCGGACAGGTCCTCGCAGTCGCGCACGTAGAGGGCGTTCAAGCCCGCGTCCTGCAGCAGCAGCACGTGGCGGTCCGGGTCGAACGGAATGCCGTCGTACATCGGCGAATTGTCCAGCCCCGACTCCAGGGCCGCGCCGAACCGCTCGTTGACGGTGTTCACCTCGCCCCGGTTGCCGACCACCGGCTCGTAGGGCTGGGAGCCCCAGGCCAGGAGCCCGTCGATCAGCCGGTGTTTCGGCCACCAGCGGTTCCAGGCCAGCAGGTCGTCGAAGAGCGCCTCCAGGAACCAGGCCTCCCCGTAACGCCGGAAGATCAGCAGCGCGGCCAGGGAGCCGACGGGGGGCTGCGAGCGGTCGCGGCTGAAGTATCCGCCGGGTGAAACAAAATTGGGCACAAACCCGCAGGCCCTGCCCTCCCGGGTGACCTCGAGGGCGTTGGCGTAGGCCAGGTCGGGGTTGTCGACCGCCGCCATGAGCGCAGCGAAATAGCTGTCCCAGCAGAACATCACGTACCCGCCCCAGTTGACGTTCCAGAGGCGGCTGACCGGGCTGATGACGCGTTCATGCAGCGGATCGTAAACCGTGTCCCACGCGAGGCAGGTGCGCATGGCGCCGCGCACGGCGGCCCGGTCCCCGCCGGCCTCCTCCCCGGCCGGGCAGGCGGCCCGCCCCCGCTCCACGGCGGCCCGGATCTGCTCCAGCGTCCGGGGGCGGCCGGTGCAAAAGCCCGCCGGCCGGTCCGCCGGCAGGGCCAGGTACGGCCCCTGGGCCCACACGTACGGCTCGCACACCTCCGGCTCTGTACCGAAAATAGATACAGACCGGCCCGGGGTGCGGAGGGTCGGCGCGCCGCCCTCGCGGCCCGCCGAACCGGGCCGGTTCCACAGCAGCCCCGCCTCGGCGACCACGAGCGGCGCCTTGCGCGCGGGCGGCCCGAGGGGCGTGACCAGCAGGACCAGATCCTCGCCGTCCAGCGCACTCTGGATCCGCCACGCCGCGCCCTTCCAATCGAGCCGCAGCTCGGTATAGCGGCCGTCGTAAGTGCGGGGGCCGGGATGGATCCGCTCGTCGTGCTCCCCGCGCTTCCCGATCAGCGCCTCCTTCAGGTAGTCGCCGCCTGCGTAATGCTTGAACCCCAGGTTGACGGCGATCCCCTCGGGCAGCAGAACGTGGGACAGGACGCTGCGCGTGTTCCAGGTGTTCCAGCCGGACGCCATGGCGCTCCGGAGGGCCTCGATGCGATCGGGTGTGTCGTTCGCTTGGGTGTTGGGCCGCGCGTCCATGGATCAGGGCTCCAGTCCGCGGCGGGCGGGCGCCGGCGGCAGCGCGGGCCATTCCCATTCGCCGATCGCCACGGTGTGCGGCCCGGCGGAGACGCCGAAAGCGAGGCTGAACTGGGGCGCGGCCGCGCCCTTGACGATTGAGTGTTCGTCCCCGAAACCGGCGTACCAGCGCACGCCGTCCTGGCGGTACATCGGGCGGGTGATCGTTTCGGGCCACGTCGTCACCAGCGTCCGCAGGTCGCCGTCAACGCGGCCCGTGATGTTGGAGGGCGTGAAGGTCAGGTCGAACGGACCCTTGCCCTTCACGCCATACGGGCCGCGAGCCAGCTCGACATAGGCCGGGTTCGGAGCGGAGAAGCGGACGCCGGCGGCGGTTTCGGTGACCGCGGGCTCAGCCGGCGGACCAGACGCGGGCGCGGGCCCGCTTCCCGGCTTCCGGCTCCACTTCATCCCGACCATGGAGGTTGTCGTCTCGAACGGCAGGCTGCTTTCCACGGCGTTCGTGCCGAAGCCGATGCGGCCGGGACCCGCCAGCAGGGACTCCGTCACCTTGCTCTTCCCAATCCGCACGACGCCCGCCTTGCCTTCGAACGTCACGTCCGCGTCCCGGTAGACCATGTTCGTGGGCGAAAGGAAGACATAATCACGCCAGTAGTAGTCCCACGCCACCACGTTGGCCGGCTCGACCTTCATCACGCCGGGGGCGAGGAGGGTCGCCTTAAGCGCGGGCTCCCCCGGTCCGCGCGGGGCCAGGACCCAGAAATAATCCTCCCCCGGCTGGCCCGGAAGGCGCAGCTGCACCTGCCGCTCGAAGGCGGGAACGTTCCTGATCGTTGCCAACGCGCCGTCTTTCGCGAGCCAATCGCGCGACAGCACCTCGTTCGTCGCGGGCGCGCGGGTCAGCCGGCTATAGGGCCCGTACTGGACCGGCGCGTTGTCCTCCCGAACGGCGAACGGGAGGGCGGCGCGGCCCGGAAACAGGATGTCGAGGCGGGCGGGCCACTCGGTCTCCACCGCCACGCGCCCGGCGGACACCTGGATGTTCGTCTGGCGGCCGAGCAGGTTCAGGTTGAACCAGCTCGCAAGGCGACCGGGGCCGCGCGTGGAATCGCGCACCACGAAATACTGCGGCATGCCGTCGGATTTACCTTTCAGGAACAGGACCTGCCGATCCCAGGTGAAGGCGCCGGGAGTTTGGCCCAGGCCGGCGTCGAGGGGGCGCCGGTTGAGCGGCTCCCAGCCGGGCGCGGCGCCGGGAGTGTTGAACCAGTCCGGATAGCCGGAGGAGGACCAGGCGTACTCGACGTTTCCGCCGAAACGGTAGTCCAGGATGTTGCTGTCGGGCCAGGCGTGGGGGAACCGGTTGCTGACGGAGCCGAAGCGGATGAGGTTGTAGGGGTCGAAAGACTGGTCCGGCGAGGTGTAGTACTGGTAGGGCTGGTCCGGAATCAGCGGCGCTCCCTTGGCGTAGAGGAACAGGTGATTCTGGTCGATCGGCCAGTGGCTCCACAGGTAGCCGCTGCGGAAAAACAGGTAGGTTTCATCCGCGCCCTGGTTCGCGCGGAAGATCACGCCGAACCCCGGATAGGCGCGGCTGGCGAGGGCGGGCTCCTTCGGCGCGATCCAGGGGCGCGCCATGGTCGGAACGGCCAGGCCGCTCGCGCCGCGGCCGTTGGCCTCCCAGGCCCAGCGCATGGCCGCCGCCAAGTCCGGGTCGAAGTCGGCGAACGTCCCCATCGCCATCAGGAACTCGGAGCAGTTGCCTCGGCCGGAATTGGCGTTGCCGGGCACCATGCGGGAGCCGTAACGCGGGTCGAACGGAGTCAGCAGGTTCATGAAGTACTCGAAATCCTGCCGGTGGTACTCCCGCATCAAAGGGGCGAGCCCGCTTTCACCGGAGGCGTACAGTCCCATCAGGCCGCGCAGGATCTTGCCGTAGCCGTGCATGTGGTAGGCCGAGCCGTATTCGAACCAGGCGCCCCCCGGCGCCATGAACGACCCGGTCTTGTAGACCATGTACATCGCCATGTAATCGCGCCAGGTTGCGTGCAAGGGATGGTCGGGAAGAAGCGCCATGACGTTCAGCATGTCCATCTGGCGGGAGACGCCCATGTTCGGGTTGCCGTGATGCGAGCCGGTTCCGTGGCTCATCACGTCCGGCTCGATCATCAGGTGCGCCAGGAGGGCCAGCTTGGACCGCAGGCGGGCCCGGTCGGCCGCGGGCAGTTCCGGCCAGGAAAGGACCGAATCGGCGTGCGCGCAGATCGCGGCGTACTTGTAGGTGTGGTGGTGCCCGATGGCCAGCATGCTCATGATGTGATTGAGCGCCTCGTCCAGGTCGGCGTCCAGCCGCTTCACTTCCCTGGGGGCCGCGGCGGGGTCGCCGGAAAACACGTAATAGTCCTTCAGCTCCTTGCGCAGGTCGGCCTCAGCCGCGTTTGTCAAGGCGGCGCGGAACCGGGTCACCTCGTTCGTTTTAAGGAACACGCGGGGATAGCCGGCGGCGCGGTCGGGCCAGGCGAGGATGAAATCCTTGTAGCGGTCCAGCCCCACCGTGCCGTAGAGATTGGCGGCCGAGTAGCCCGGCCCGATGCCCGAAGGCGACGTGACGGTCAGCTCCGGGTGGGCGAGCAGAAGGCCCCACTGGCGGCGGCCGAAGGTGACGGGGAGGGCGGGGTCGTGCTCGTGACACGAAAACGGGGACACGTCGGACCCGGTTTCCGTCAGCCAGGAGCGCGGGGAGACGGCCATCGGCAGAAGCACGCGGACGCGGCCGGCCTGCGACAGCACGGGCATGCTGTTGGGCCGGCGCCAGTTGCCCTTGTGCAGCGTCACGACGTGGGCCAGCGGGTAGTCGTTGGAGCGCGCGGCCCGCTCGTCCTTCCGGTGCAGGCCGAAGCAGGTGACATAGCGGGCGCCCCAGCCTTCCGGGAACAGGAAGCGCACCGGCGTCCCGCCCACGACGTCCTGGTTGGGCAGATCCCACCCGTTCACCCCGTGCGGGATTTTCGCCTCCAGGTCGGACAGGGACAGCCGCGTCACCGGGGCCACGCCCTGGCCCATGGCGGTCATGAACTCTGCCTCGTCCGGCTTCCAGCCCTTGGACAGCTCGAGCTGCCAGAAGGTACGGTTATCCAGCCGGCCGAGGTCGTATTCCTCGGTGATGTCGGCCAGGGGGGAGCGATCGGTGACGCGGACCGACGCCTGGTAGTAGCCCCCGCCCTCGAAGTCGAGGCGGTAGCGGACCTCGGCGAACACGGGGCCGTCCGCGGCGCGGGTCACGCTGAACCGGCGGACCGGCAGCCCGGCCAGCATCGCCCCTTCGCCACGCCACTTCCGGTCCGGCCCGCGGAAGGCCAGCACGGGAGCGGGGAGGGTGTCGGCGGAGACGGGCTTGGCGAACGTTTTTTCCACGGGGGCGGGAACCCTCACGGCCAGGAACTGATTCGCCAGCACCAGGGCGCCGCGCTCCGGCGTCACGGTCACGGCCGGGGGCGCGGCGGGACCAACCCCGTCGGTCCGGATCACGTAGGACGTCGAACCGCCGGGCGGCACCGCCGCGACAAACGCCAGGGCGGGGCCCGTTCCGTCGGCAAACAGCTGCACCGGCAGCGGGCGCCCGTCGGCATCCTGAACGCGCAGGGCCGCCGGCCCGACGGCCGCGGGAACGACGTAGGCGACGCGGTCCGGCGCGAAACCGCGGCCTGTCCAGTCCGTGAGGGTGAGGGTTTGGGATGCCTGGGGGGAAGCGGCGAAGGCGCTGGCGCCAAGGCCGGCAGCCATCATGAACGCCAGCAAGCTATTTTTGCTCATCATCAATCTCCGGCTGCCTGTCCATCGGGTTTTTCATGCATGTCCCCTTCGCAACACGTTAACGAGTGAAAGCGAAGTCAGCTGTTCCCTTTTCCAACCCGCAATTCCGGCACAAAACTCGCCCCACCCGCCCCGGAGGGGATGCGGTTCTCGCGGCCGCCCGCGACATTGGGTTCGTACCCGTTTCCGAGGATAGTCGCGGCCTCGAGGTTGCCGGCGTAGGCGGCCTTGATCCGGTGCTGCGCCCCGCAGCAGAAGAGGTTGTTCAGGTAGCTGCCGTGCGTGCCCCCGTCGGCGACGAGGAACCCGGTGACGGTCTGGTCGAAGGTGTAGGTGTTGGCGTAGACGCGGCAGTTCGTGAACCGGTTGAACGGCTTGTTGACCAGGAAGCCGCACACCTCGGACCCGCCGTCGAAGGGGGCGTCCGCATAGCACTGGCTGTAGGAGTCGCCCCAGCCGTTGCAGAAAAAGTTCCGCTTGAGCGGCCCCTGGTCCGTCACGCTCCAGACGTGGACCTGGGAGTAATCGTTCGACGCGCTCTCGGAGGCCACGCCGGTCTCGTAGCCGATGATCACGACCTGGCTGACGTAGCTGTCGGTGATCTTCTCATAGTGCAGCCCGATGCTGCCGGGGGCATGGGCGGTTTTCAGGTCGATGGCGCACCGCACGCCGCGCACGTTGACCTCGTAGCCCCAGGTCTTGTCGGGGCTGCCGATGTAGATGCCTTTCGTGAGGCAGTCCACGATCTCCAGGTCGGCAATATCCAGGCGGCAGGCGCCGGGCACATGAAGGCCGATGAGGTTCTGCCGCCCGCCGTCCAGCACGCCGCCCGAGATGCGGCCGTTGTAGTGATGGACGCCGATCTCGCCCCGCTGCTTGCGCAACAGCGCGTCCCCCGTGAAGCCCGGCAGCGCCAGGAGCCGCGCTCCCGGGTCAAGCTGCAGGCTGACGGAGGTCGGCAATTCAAGGGTCCGGCTGACGCCGTACACGCCGGGCTCCAGGCGGAGCCCGGCCACGCCATCCCGCACCAGCCCGGCCAGGATCGCCTCGAAACGGCCGGCGTTATCAGTCACGCCGTCGCCAATCAACTTTTTAACCGCCGCCATCGCTGCCTTCTTTCGACTCAAGTCAGGCGACCCTTACCAGCGCCTGTCCAAAGCATGGGGGACCACATCCCCGGTTTCGAGGAAAAACGTGAGCAGCCTGTCGCGATGACGCGCGATCTCGGCCGCCAGCGAGGGGTCGCCGATGCGGTTGCGCGTTTCGCCGGGGTCGGTCTGCAGATCATAAAACTCGTCGGACTCATAGAGGCGGCGGACATACTTGTAGCGCTCCGTCCGGCACATCACAGCCTTGCTGTGAAACACGTGCGACTCCCACTGCAGACTGAGCCGCGGCCAGTAGTGGCGGAGGGTGTCGGCGGGCGAGAAGTCGCCCTCCTTGCAGTGCTCCTCGCCGGCGAGGCGCCCGCCCTCGCAGAACACGGCGTCGCGATGCGCATCGGCCGCCCCCGCGATCACGGGCAGCAGCGACCGGCCGAACTGGGTGCAGCCGGGCTCGAGGCCGGCCAGCTCGAGGACGGTGGCCGGAATGTCCACCAGTTCCACGAGGGCCCCGCTCACGCGCGGCTTCACGGGCACGTCCGCCGGGGGCTTGACCACGAACGGCACGCGGGTGAGGCAGTCCTCGAAGGTGTTCTGCGTCTTTTCGACCAGCCCGTAGTCACCCGTGAAGTCGCCATGATCGGGGAAAAAGAAGACGGCGGTGTCGTCGTAGAACCCCGCCTCGCGCAGGGCCTGCAGGACCAGCCCGAACTGGTGGTCCACGCGGGCGCACATGCCATAATAGACCGCGCGCAGCTCGGTCCAGCGCTCCTCGGTCCAGCCCGCCAGTCCCTGCCGCTCCCAGATTCCCTTCAGGATCGAGGGCTTTCCCTCCCACGATGCCGGCGCCGGGATGCGGGGCGGAAGCGCCCGCCGGTCGACGGCCCCGAACCAGGGTTCTTCGACCCCGTAGGGGGGGTGCGGATAACCGAGCGGCAGGTAAAGGCAGAGCGGCTTGTCCCGGGGAGCGTTGCGGATGAAATCGATGACCCCGAAGATGACGGCCCAGTCGCCGTCGCAATACAGGGAATCCCCCGCGGTGTCCAGCCGGCCGGCGAAAAAGGAATGGAAGGTGTCGCTTCCGGGCTTGCCCCGCCACTCCGGCACGCCGTGGAGCCCCGGCCGGGGCGGATGGCCCCAGCGGCGGAAATCCTCCTCCTTGGGTGCGAAGTGAATGTCGCAATACGGGTCCAGGCTGTTCTGGCCGGGCACGAGATCGTTTTTCCCGCCCCACCAGACAAAATAACCGGCGTCCTTGAGCGTCTTCAGGAGGCAGGGTTCATCCGGCCTCAGCATGTGGTGCATGGTCCGGTGGCCGCGCACGTGGGGATACCAGCCTGACATGAACGAGCAGCGGGACGGCGTGCACACCGGGTTCTGGCAGAACGCCGAGTTGAAGGCGACCGCCTCCGTGGCCGCCAGGCGATCCAGGTTCGGGGTCACCGCCGCCGGATTGCCCAGGTAGCCGGCCACATCGCCGCGCCACTGGTCGGGGTTGAACAGAAGAATGTGGGGTTTTGGTTTCATCATCAGACGTCGATCGTCCGCCCCTCCCGGGCCGACCGTTCGGCGGCAAAGACGACCTCCACGGCGCGAAGCCCGTCATCGAGCGACGGATACGGCGTGCCGCCCGAGCGGATGGCGTTGTAGAAGCTGCGCAAGGCGCCGCCGGAATCGTCCGGACCTTCAATTGGAATCGACTCCAGGCACTCCTTGGAATTTGTAAAGTTGGGCGACACGCGCTGTAGCCGCAGCGTGGTGCCTTCGTCGAAGAAGCGGTCTTCGCGGTAGAGCGAAGCCTCGGTGCCGAAGATGCTCAGCCGGTGGCAATAGGGGGTGACATGGTAGGCGTTGAGCGTGCCGACCAGGCCGCTGGCGAATTCCAGCAGGCAGTGGGCTGTGTCCGCCGTGCCGGTGGTGTGCACGTCGTAGCGCATGCGGGCCGACACGCGGACGATGGGGCCGAAGTGAAACATCAGCTCGTGCAGCTTGTGGACGCCGCACTGGAAGAGCATGCCGCCGGGGTTGCGGGCCGGATCGCCGCGCCACTCGCCGGGCTTGATCACCAGCCCGCCGGAATGGGCGGTGGTGGCCTCGAAGGCGGCCACCTTGCCGAGGACCTTGCCGTCCAGCAGCCGCTGGATGGTCATGGATACGGCCTCGTGGCGGTGGTCATGATGGCCGGAAGCGATGACAACCTTCGCCTTGGCCTGGGCGGTGCGCATCAGGGCGGCTTCCTCCGCGGAACAGCAGACCGGCTTTTCAACGAAGACGTGCAATCCCCGCCCCGCGGCGGCGATGGTCTGGGCGGCATGGGCGGAGGCCCCCGTACTGATGATGACCGCCTCCAGCCCGGGCTGGTCGAGCAATTCTTCATAGCTCCGGACGGGACGGGCCTGCTCTTCAGAACAGGCTTTCACCAGGGCGCTTTCAGAATGATCCCAGGCGGCCTGTATGCGGAATAGCCCCGTTTTGCGCATCGTCATCCGCCGATGCGCCCCAAATCCCCCCACCCCCACCATTCCTACAACAAGCGGCTTCCCGATTGAATCCGACAAAGCAGTATCATTCATAGAAGAGATGGTAACAACCTGTAAAAAACAGTTCAATCAGAATTAACCGGAGCAAACGGCTTTAGGGCGCATTGCAAGCTTCGTCGGGATCGACAGATCTTTAAATTTGGAGTGCGGCGGCTTGACGCCGCTTTCTGCGATGCGAGGCGGCCCCGGAGCCGCCCTCCTATATAAAACGAGCTGGACGGGAACAAGAGAGGGCGCTACAGTTCACTCGACAGCCGAAGCGAAACACAAGCGGTCACGGAGGAGGCTCGTCATGCAGCAGTCGTCACGGAACACATCCTCCACTTTTTCCTCGGCCAAGCCCCTCCTGACGGCCGCCATCGCCGCCCTCGTCTACATGGTTGTCTGCGTCTTCTACATCATCCTTTCGAGCCGTTACGCGGCTTCGGTCGCCGTCGATCCGAAAGACCTGCAGCTCATCGAAACGATCAAGGGGATCGCGTTCGTCCTGACGACCAGCGTCCTGCTGTTCGCCGGCGCCTACCTCCACTTCCTGAAAATCCTGCGCCACGAGCGGACCATCGCCATGCAGGAGCTGGCCCTCCTCAAGGCCGAAAGGCGGATGATGGGAGCGCTTTCATTCGCGATTGTGGCCCATGACCTGAACAACCTGCTCATGCCCATGAGCGCGATTCTCCGGGACCTTCGCGAGCGGGAAACCGAAAGGCCGTCCCTCCGGCATACCTGCCGCGAACTCGAGACCGGCTTCAACTCCCTCAGCCACCTCTGCAAGAGAATTTCCTCGTCCACGTCCCTGGTCCTTCCGGACAAGGAGGAATACCTCACCCTGGATGAAGCCCTGCCCAAGCTGGTCGCGATCGCAAGCCGCCATCCCGACGTCCGGTCGTGCTCGGTTTCAATCGTGGAGATGCCGACCCTGGCGATCATCACGAACCGGATTCTCCTGGAAGAGGCCCTCATGAATCTACTGATCAACGCGGCCCAGGCGACGGGAAAATCCGGCAAGATCGAAGTGCGCGTCCGAACCGAGGGCGACACCGTCCTCATCGCCGTGCACGACAACGGGCCGGGCGTTCCGGACGACCAGAAGGAAGCGATCTTCGACCCCTGCTTCACGACCAAGCCCGGAGGGACGGGCCTCGGCCTCGTGGCCGTCCGGGCCTTCGCCGAACTATGCGGGGGCGATGTGTCGGTCGGAAAGTCCCCGCTCGGCGGCGCCCTCTTCACGCTCCGCTTCCCGCTTAAAACAAATGAATCGAAACCCCGCGGGTAACCCGGGTGCGGGGCTTCCCCGCAAGAGGAACTCTCGCGCTCTCTGCGCTGGATGTTCTCTTCTTGATTTGGTCACCGCATGATCAGGAGCGACCCTTTGCGGAGCGTCAGGGCAGGCCGCTCGAACGCGCCCATGTCCGCCAGGGCGAGTTTATCCCCATTCCCGTCGGTCGGACGGAAGGCCCCGTCGCAGTCGTTCGTCACGGCCGGCAGATTGACCCCCGCATCGACGGCGGGCGACCCGACGAGCAGGCGGTAATCCCCGCTGGCGCGGTCGGCAAACAGGGGGTCGGCCGCGATATTGTTCGTGCCCGGCGGCAGGGGATAACTGAGGCAATACCCCACATTGGTTTTGATAAGCTCGTAATTCCGGTGGTTGGCCGCGCTGTCGGGGTCAGTCCCGCCGAGGTAATTGCGCCAGACGATCGTGTTCGTCATGCTCCCGTTGTTCAGGTAGACGCCGGCGGAGCTCGCGTCGAGGATGTAATTTTCCGTGATCGTGCAATGCT
>JBIIYJ010000462.1:0-3393 GCA_044346855.1 Kiritimatiellia bacterium | reverse complement strand
GCCAGGGCTACCTCGCAGCCGATATCGTACAGGTTGCACTTGCCTCGCGGCAGGCCGGGAATGCCGTGGTCGCCGCTGACCACCACCAGGGTGTTGTCCAGTTCGCCAAGTTCTTCCAATCGGGATAGCAGCACGCCCAGGCCGCCGTCCACCGCCATGCACTCGCCCAGGTAGTCGGCCACGTCCTCGCGCACCTCGTGCACGTCGGGCAGGAAGGCGGGTAGCCGCCCTTTCAGGCTGTCCGGCTCGATTCCCCACAGGGCCTTGCCCGAGCCCCGTTCCCATTCGCGGTGCGTGTTCGTGGGGCCCCACCAATAGCAGAAGGGAGCGTCCGACGGCCGGGCCGCCAGGAAGGCGTCAAAATTCGCGCGCACGTCGTCGTAGAGCCGCTGCTTGCCCCCTTCGACGCCGCATTCGGGAACCAGCGCGGTCACGGTTTGCGAAAACTGGCCGAACCGGTTTCCGGCCGGGCAATACCGGGTGCGCGCCGCCCCGTACGGCTGATCTCCCGGCGTGCCGGGCGACCACACCTTGTACGTGTAGCCGATATGATAACCGGCCGCCTCCAGCAGGAGCGGATAGGACGGGATGGCATCGTCCCACACGGCTCCCTGCAGGATGGCGCCGCGGCCCGTCTGCCAGAAATAACGCCCTGTCAGCACGCTGCTGCGGCAGGGCGTGCAGGAAGGCGCCGGCACAAACGCGTTGGTAAACAGCACGCCCTCCCGCGCCACCCGGTCGAAATGAGGCGTGCGGATCAAGCCGTTCAGCGAAAGAGGCCCTTCGACCTGCGCATAGGCGCTGGCATACCGCCCCCAGTCGTCGGCAAAAGCGAACAGGATATTGGGTCGGGAGTGCGGCATGGCCCTTCCTTTAATTTCCCAGCAGCCAGGGGCGGCGGTAGCTGCCGCCGAAGTCGAAGCTCTTAAACACCCGGATGGCGATCACGTTGTCCTGGCCGGGCTTGATCTTGCCGGTCAGGTCGAATGACACGCGGTGGTCGTAGTCCATCCAGAAATACACGGGACCGCGCCAGGTTTCGTCCTTATAAGTCCCGTGATCGAACGTCACCGGTTCGCCGTTCACCCGGATCTGCACCGCCCGCGCAATGAGTCCGGGGAAATACAACTCCACCCGCCGACCCTTGAAAGCCGCCGGCACCTTCACCTCGGCCCGGTAGAAATAGGCCACCGCTTCCCGTTGGGTCTGGTACTTCACGTCCGGGCAGGCGGCGATGTCTAGTTCGTCCAGCATCGACACATCGGCGCCGGGCTTGTCCAGCCCCGTCGAAAAGGCCGCGTTCCCCGTATCGAGGCCCCCCTTCCACAGCCGCGGCAAAACGAGGCTCGCCTTCGCGGCGGCGATGTTGGTCGCCATGGCCTTGTACTGGTTGTAAATGCCGCCGGTGAAGAAGAGGATCGTGCTCTTGTCGTCCGTCCGGGTGGAATTCATGAAGTTGGTGTAATGGCGGTTCAGCCGGTCGCGCGCGGCGAACGAGGGCTCCATCATGACGGCGGCCTTGCCGTAGTCGCCCGTTTCATCGGCAAAGTCCAGCGCGTCGCACATGGCGTCCGTGCTGGCCTGGAGGTCCGCCATCGCCCCGACCTGCGCCCGGGCCCGGTCCGTGTCGGCCAGCGCCGCGGCCTTCTTCAGCCAGTCCCGCGCCTCCTTCCGCACGGCGCGGGTCAAGACCAGGTGATTCCCCCACACTTCGTTCGAATACAGGTCCGGGATCTCGTCCATCCGCTTCTCGTACACCGCGTAGTACGCTTCCATGGCGTCGGCGGCCGCGCCGAACCGGGCCTTGCAGTAGTCCCGGATCACGGCCTTGTAATCCAGGGTCGGATCCCAGTAGAGGCGCATCATGAGGTAGTTGTTCAGCCCGCTGGCGGCCCAGTCGTCGTAGCCCTGGGTCGTGTGCCCCGTCAGCCCCATCTCCTTGAACCAGGGGTAGTTCTTCCCGATGATGGCCCAGCGCGGGCAGATCATGGCCATGTTCCAGCTGTAGCCCAGAGGCTCGTAATCGTAGTAATAGGTCTCCGCGCCCGCCCCTTTTGCCTGCACCATCCAGTCGCGAAGCCAGGTGGCGTAGTCCCGGTTGGTCTTGCACTTCGGATCCCGCACGTGGTGGAGGGGACAGATCGACAGCGGCGCGAATACCAGCGCCATGGCGGGGTGCACCCGCTCGATGCGCGGGGGGATCATGTTGTTCGAATAGACGAGGATGCCGAACTTGCGGGTCGGGTGCTTCGCCGCCACTTTCCCGATCACCCGGTTGAAAAAGAACCACATCCGGTCCGTCGCGGACGGCGCGCCGATGAACGAGTCGAATTCCAGCGACGAGAGCGCCCGGCTCTCGGGCCGCTCGTCGTCCACGAGCCCGTCCTCGGCGGACAGGGACACGTAGAGCTGGTTCGAATTGCGCGTGAAATAGTCGTCGTAATGCGCCGCGTACAGGTCCCACACCTCGGGGTTGGACATGTTGGGCACCTGCCGGTTGACCTTGCCGTCGGACAGGGCGTAGAAGGAGTCCGGCAGGGCGTTCGTCTTGTTCGCCGCCAGCCATTGCGTGCGGGCGTCTCCCCCGCGCAGGGGCCCGGAGAGGGCGTGGCCCTGGGCGACCATGGGGTCGTCCGGCGTGCGCAGGAAGTTGCCCTTGTTGCGCAGGGTCCACAGCTCGTATTCCGGCTTGTGGCCGTAGGTGCACCACCAGTACCGCTCCGCGTGGCCGGGGTTGGCCGTCCGGTCCAGGTCGGCGGCGATGGTTTTCAATTCGGGGTACAGCTCGCCGAACGGGCCGGGCATGACCCAGCGGCAGCCGAGGCTTTCGAGGAACTCGTAGGCGGCGTACAGGGAGCCCCTGGCGCGCCGGCCGGCCAGATGGAGCTTGTCCCCTTTTACGGAACAAATGAACCCGTCCTTGAGCAGCCCGTCGAGGGGCTTGCCCAGCCCCGCGGCGCGGGCCAGCTCCGTCCCGATGACGAGGGCGGGGCCTTCGGGGACCTTGCCGCCCTCGGCGCGCCGGATTTCCAGCGTGGCGCCGGAGATGCGGGCCAGGATGGCCTGCAGCTCGGTGGCGGCCAGGAGCTCCTCGTCGCGCCAGCCTTTCTTGTCGCCGGCGTAGGCCTCGAACTCGGTCTTCGCCGGCAGCACGATGACCCCCTTGGCCGTCCCGTTATCGACGAGCGTCACCGCCTGGGCGGCGGACAACAGGGCCGCCCCCGCCATCACGATCGAAAAAATCCTGCTTGTCATTGTGCCCTTTCTCCTTCGGCCGCGCTGCTCTTACTGTTGTCTAAGCTTAATCGTAATCCTAATCTTAATCGTAATCTTAATCCGACTTCGCCGACTCTCTCAAATCGAAATTAGGGATTAGGATTAAGATTAAGATTA
>JBIIYJ010000161.1:0-11695 GCA_044346855.1 Kiritimatiellia bacterium | reverse complement strand
TTAGGCGGGCCGACGCTTCAACCTTTTGCAACATGGCCGCCGAGCGCAAAGGCTGGTCGAGCCCTCCGTAGCACCAGGCCGCCTTACCCATCTGCAATCACCCATTGCACGAGGTGCCTTCACAAGAAAGCGGCCGCAGGGCATAGGAGGGCCGACGCTTCAACCTTTTGCAACATGGCCGCCGAGCGCAAAGGCTGGTCGAGCCCTCCGTAGCACCAGGCCGCTTCGGCCGCAGGGCGTAGGAGGGCCGACCTCGCCACGCCGATCCACACCTTGGTCTGGAATGCCACATCAAATTCACAACCTTATATGCAACCCTTCTTCTACGTCTACATCCTGAAAACAGTTCAAGAACCTTTCCACTTCTACACCGGCTTCACCGAGAATCTTGAAACCCGCCTTGCCCACCACAATTCCGGCGGCGACCCCCATACCTCCAAACACCCCCCCTGGCGCATCAAGACCTCCATCGCCTTCGCGGATCGCGAGCAGGCGCATGCCTTCGAATGCTACACTGTGGATATGCATCGGCGCTGCTCATACTCTCCAAACAATGCACAGGAATCAATCGGCTACACCAGGAGCAGAGGCACGAGGCGCGCCGCTGCCTTGACAAGACCACCGGATAGGCGTATTCAATACCATCTTCGCCTTAAGCCTGCCAGATACACAATCTGCGTGTCAGTCAGGGTTGACGACAATTTCGATATAGGGAGCAATCGTGACTGTAGCGAGACCGGCCGACAAGAGACTCGACCTCGCTTGGCTTATTCTTCTCGTAGCCATAGGCAGCGTGGTGAGCAAAGTTCTGGCGGCATCTGTTTTCGATTTCACTGTCTTGCTGTCTGGCATTCTTTGCGTCGGACTTACCGCCATCGGCCGGCGTGAGGGATACCTGATCGGCCTCTACAACAGTGTCTCCTACTCGGTCCTGGCATACGGCAACGGTCTGTTCGGTGAGGTCTACCTCAATCTGCTCTTCTTCGTCCCAACCGGCGTCATCGGCTACGTGATGTGGCAGCGGCACACGATGAGGGATCAAACAGTGGCGATGAGGGAGCTTTCCTGGCTGCCTCGGTTGGTCATAACGGCGGTCTGCATTCTCTGTACAGCTGCCCTTGGGATACTGCTGCGCCTCAACCCGAACCAGAACACCCCTTTCATCGATGCGTCTACAAACGTGCTCTCAGTGGCGGCGACCTTCTTGATGATGTGGCGGTTCAAGGAGCAGTGGATGCTCTACATCGTACTCAACGTCGCCTCGATCTTTATGTGGACGTTGCGTTTCCTGGCAGGTGGTAACGCTGGCGACATGATGGTCCTGATGTGGTCGCTGTTCCTTGTGAACGCTGTCTTTGGATATTGGCGCTGGCATGTTGGCGCGAAGAGAGCGACATTGGTTAGCTCTGATCACGTCATTGGAGGGGCTACATGCGACGTGGCCTGACACTTGGGAAGTTCGCCCCTTTTCATCGCGGGCACCAGATGCTCATTGAGACCGCCTTGGCGGAGGTCGATGAGTTGGTCGTTATGGTCTATGCCACGAGTGCGACCGAGGTGCCTTTGCAGGTGCGAGCCGGATGGATAAAGCGAATGTATCCTTCTGTCCGGATTATCGAAGCCTGGGACGGTCCGGAAGGCTACGGCGATACCCCAGAGATCCGTTGCGAGCAAGAGACATATATCCTGAAAAAGTTGGGCGGGCTTCGTATTTCTCATTTCTTCTCAAGTGAGTTCTACGGCCATCATGTCAGCCGGGCGCTTGGCGCGATGGACCGGAGAGTGGATGAGGCACGCTCGGTCGTGCCAATTAGCGGGAGCGTTCTTCGTTCAGAATACTTCGAAGGACGTCAGTATATCGCCCCAATTGTGTATGCCGACCTGATCACGAAAGTATGCTTCATGGGGGCGCCTTCAACAGGGAAGACAACCCTTGCCCGAGCCATGGCGGAGCGTCACCATACGGAGTGGATGCCGGAGTACGGTGCGGAGTATTGGCTCGAGCGTCAGGTTGAACGGAGACTCACGCTGGCACAGTTCGAGGAAATCGCGCCAGAACATAACCGCAGGGAGGATGCGCTGGTACTTCAAAGCCGAAAGTACCTCTTTTGTGACACATCTCCAATCACCACATACGTCTTTGCCAAAGACTACCATGGCCGTGCTGGCCTAGTTCTGACCCGACTGGCTATGAAAGCCGAAAAGCGGTACGATTTGTTTTTCCTCTGCGACACGGACATCGCATACGCTGACACGTGGGACCGCAGTGGAGATCAAAAGAGGAAGTGGTTTCAAGATCAGATAGTCGGTGATCTCGCGGAACGACAAGTGCCCTTCTTCCGCGTTGGCGGAACATTGGAGCAGCGAATCGAGAGAGTTGACGCAGTTCTCAAACAACACCGCAAATTCTGCAATGTGCTCGATATCAAGTGCGTGTCGAATACCAGGAACCGCTCTCATGGGGCATGAGGGCCGCGATTCAGCCCGGCTTGCGCTTTCAAAGCGTAGCACGCAAACGTGACAAGCGCCACAGGTGCAGGCCACGACATGACGAAGGTCCGACGATACGCATTTCACCCCATAGGCTGTCCCCCCACCCCGGAGGTAGTATGGCGGCAACATTCCACCGAAAGAAGGTTATATGCCGCTCCTGAATATCATCGTGGTTCTGATCATTGTAGGCGTGGCACTCTGGGCCATCAATGCCTACATTCCCATGGCAAAACAGGTGAAGCTGATCCTCAATATTGTTGTCACGGTCGCGCTCGTCATCTGGCTGCTGCAGGCGTTCGGCCTGCTTGACAGTATCCGAAGCTTCCGAATTCGATAAATCGCCGTAAGTTCTCAACAGCTCAGGTCTGACACCCAGGCTTCCGCGTGAAAGAACATATCGCCAGAACATATCGCCATTCTTGCTACAACAGTCCCGAAGCGTTATAGTATGTGGATGAGCAGGGTCATGCCAACGACGCCGATTCCCGGGGACACCCTGGATCAAGTGCGAAAGATCTGGGAAGCCAACCGCCTCCGCTGCGGCTGGTTCATCACGGAGGGCTTCGTGCCCCAGACGAAGGACGAGGCGCGCCGTTGCCTCGCCCTGCTGCTCAAGCACGGGGACCGCGCAACTTATGTGCTGGCCAGGAAACTGCTGCAATGTCTCTAACGGATTATCAACGCGACGTTTGCCGCCTGCTGGCCGCCGAACGTATCGCGCGTGGAGAACGCTATGTGGCGGGCGGCGCCGCCCTGAACGAGATGCTGAAGTCGGGGCGCCTCTCGCACGACGTTGACCTTTTTCATGATACGCGAGAAGCCCTGCTGTTCTCGTGGGAATCCGACCGGAGGCAACTCGAAAAGGCGGGCCACCAGGTGCGGCCCGTTCGCGAATTCCCGACGTTCGTGGAAGCGGAAGTCACCCGCGGGCGGGAAGGTGTCATCCTGCAATGGGTCCACGACAGCGCGTTCCGGTTCTTCCCCCTCGTCGAGCATCCCGATTTCGGCTTGGCGTTGCACCCTTTCGATTTGGCCACCAACAAAACGCTCGCCCTGATCGGACGCGCCGAGGTTCGCGACTGGGTGGATATCGTCCACTGCCACGCCGCCCTGCAGCCATTCGGCTACCTGGTGTGGGCGACAAGCGGGAAGGATCCGGGCTTGAGTCCGTCGTTCATCCTGGAGCAAGCTTCGCGCACCGCGCACTACACGCAGGAGGACTATGAAATCCTGGCCTACGACGGACCACGGCCCGACCTGGGTGAACTTGGCCACCTCTGGCGGAACATGCTCCGGGAAGCCGGCGACCTCCTCGATCTCCTGCCGGAGGAGCAAGTAGGCCGTTGTGTGATGGCGCCTGACGGATCCCTGTTCAAGGGATCTACGCAAGCGCTTCGGGACGCCCTCCAATCCCAGGCGCTTCTGTTTCATGCCGGTTCGATATGCGGCGCCTGGCCGCGCATTCGAGCGTCGGGCGCCGATCTGGGGAAATGCACTCCCGAAGTATAGACCGCTTTTTATTATGCCTTCCGATTGGAACTGTCCGGCCTCTCCGAAGCACCAGGCCGCCTTACCCATCTGCAATCACCCATCAATATTGTCGTCACGGTCGCGCTCGTCATCTGGCTGCTGCAGGCGTTCGGTCTGCTTGACAGTATCCGAAGCTTCCGAATTCGATAAACAGACGTAAGTTACAACGATTCCTTCGTCGCGACAGCCCGCCTCCCCTCCCCTCACACCGCCCGCCCCGCGCTCCAGTACAGCGCATTGCGCAGCAGACCCGCGGCCGGGGGGAGCGGGCCGTCGATGGCGGGGCCGAACGGCTGTTCCCCTTCCACATATTCGGGATGCGGGCTGATGGCCACCGCCCGGCCCTTCCCGAACGGGGCGGCCAGAACCGCGCCCATCCGGTGCTCCCAATCGTAGCTGAGCACCATCTGCCCGGGATCGGCGGGAAAAAAGATCGGCCCGTTCACGCGCAGGGTCGGGATCGCATTCCACTTCCGGTCCTCGCGCCCCTGGGTCCGTACGCTGACCCCGGCCAGGATCGGGTGCGCCTCGTCCACCACCTCCATACCGTGCGGCCCCACCCCGTGGCTGCGCGAAATCTGCGCCCGGATCAAGTCCAGCCACACCACGTTGTAGGCCCCCGCGCACACGCCGACGACCCCGCCGCCGGCGTCCACGAAATTGCGGACCGCGGCCGCCAGGGCGGCGTTCTCAGGGGCCGTCTGCTTCACGTGCTGGTCCTGGCCCGGTATGCGGTCGAGGCCGTACCAGCCCCCGTGCAGCAACAGCACGTCGGCGTCGCCGGGCCGCAACCCGGGCAATTCGTCGCGCCACAGGACCTTGAACGACATATCCCAGGAGCGCAGGCAGCGGACAAACCTCAGGATGTTCGCCTGGGGATCATTGGCATACAACGCAACGTTGAGACGCTTTTTCATGGGCGGATCATCCTCCTGCGCTCGATCCTATCACACGGGCACCAGCCTGCGCCAGATCGTGTTTTCCGCATAACCTGTTGCCGATTCAACCAGCGGCCGGTATACTTGACGGCTACTTTTGAACGAGACTGGCTCCCCATGCAACCGGACACCCAAGTGAAACGCGCCTGCCCGTGAAGACCCGCCTGTTCCGCCATCATATTGAACGCTTCCTTCCGCCGCCGAAAGCCAATTTCGCGCTGCACCTGTCGGAGGGCATCCTCGCGTCCGTGGGTTCGGGGCTGGTCGGCGTGATCATCCTCCAGGTGATGCTGCAGGAATTGGGCTATTCCATGGCGGCGCTGGGTTTCCTGTCCTCCCTGAGCATCCTCGCCTCCATCCTCCAGGTGGCGGCGGCGCCTTTCGTGGAATCGGTGCGCCGCAAGAAGCGACTGGTCCTGTGGCTGGGGATCGGCCAGCGGATTCCGCTGCTGATCATCGCGCTGGCGCTCTATTTCGTCGGCCGGCGCGAGCCGGCCCTGTGCCTCGCCCTGATCGCCGCCGCCCAGGTGATCGGCGGCCTGAGCGTGAGCGTGCTGGCGGGACCCTGGATGGACGTGGTGGCCGAAACAGTTCCGCCGGAGTGGACGGGCAAATTATTCGGGTTGCGCAACAGCATCGCGTCGGCCCTGGGCATCGCCTCGGCGGCGATCAACGCCGTGGTGCTGGCGAAAGTCGCGTTTCCCGGAAATTATGTCATCCTTTACAGCCTCGCCTTCCTCCTGATGGTCGGCTCCTGGCTTCTCTTCGCCCTGGTGGATGAGATTCCCGCCGCGGCCGTGCGGCCGAAACCGGTCCGGAAGACGGCCTACTTCCGCGACCTGCTGCTGGTGCTGCGCGACGATGTCCGGTACCGCTGGTACCTGACCTACCAGGTCATCAACCGCATCGGCGGGGCGGCGGCCGGGTTTTATGCGATGTATGCCACGCGCCATTACGGCGTCAGCCCGGCCTTCGCGGCGGGAGCGTTCATCACGGCCTCCCAAACAGCGGCCATCCTGGGCAACCTGGGGTTCGGCGCGGTCGCGGCCCGCATCGGCTATAAGCGCATGATGGAACTGGGCGCCGTCTTGCAGGCCTCCGCCTTGTGCCTCGCCAGCGTCGCTACCAGCGGATACGGCTTCGTGGCGGTCATGTTCCTGACCGGGCTGGGCGCCGCCGCCACCAGCGTGGGCGGCATGCCCTTCTCCATGCAACTCTTCCCGCGCGGCCGGCGCGTGGGCTACCTGGCCCTCTCCGCGCTGGTCATGCTGCCCGTGGGATTTGTAGTCGCCAACGGCACGGGCCTGCTGCTCGACCGCATCTTCACGCTCACCTTTAGCCTCGGCGCGATTATCACGCTGACCAGCATCATCGCCTTGGAAAGGTGCCGCGGCGCCGGGGAGGGCGCCGGGGCGGAGAGCACTGCGGCTTAAGGCGAGGCGCGACCTTGATCTGAGACCGGTATGGCGGTGGGACTGATCAGTGAACGCCGGCCAGTTTCCGGCCGGGCCTGGCCTTTTCAACCCGCTTCGCTTCACGCCGCTTGACCTGCTTGACCTCGATCGTGGCTGTCGGAGGCCGGCCCCCGATGATTTTCGACAGCGGCGCCACCACGGCCCCGGCGTCCTTCATCGCCTGGACGGCCTCGGGCCCGTCCTCCGGCTTCATGCCAATCGCCCGGATCGCGTCCTCCACGACGGTCACGGCGAAGCCGAACCGCAGGGCGTCCATGACCGTGTTCTTGACGCAGTAGTCCGTGGTCAGGCCGGCCACGATCACGTGGTCAATGCCCTGGAGCGCCAGCTGCGACCGCAGGTTCGTGCCTTCGAAGGCCGAATACGCCTCCTGCTGGGGCTCCGTTGCCTTGGAAATGAGAATGGCGCCCGGGGGCACGTTCAAGTCCGGATGGAACGCCGCGCCCTGGGAACCGGCCACGCAATGCGGAGGCCAGATGCCGCCCTGCCGGCGGAAGGAGATGTGATCGCGGGGATGCCAGTCGCGGGTGACGAATACCCGCCAGTTGCGCCGGTCCGCCCGGGCGATCAGCTTGTTGATGGGCTCCACCACCTCGTCCCCGTTCCGCACCGCCAGTGTTCCGCCGCGGCAGAAATCGTTCTGGACATCCGTCACTATCAAGGCCGTTTTCATTGTCCCTCATTCCTCGTGGTTAATAAACCGGGTTACCGTTGCGCATACGTCAGGCAGGCCGTCTGGCCCGCCGCCAACCCCACCTGGATCGCGTCGGCCTGGCATTCCAGGTCCTGGTTGAATTTGCAGTCGACCGCCTTGCAGGCGCCGACGCCCGCCAGGCTCGAGTTGTGCGTGTGGTTCTGGAACTCGCAGGCGGTGTCGCACTGGTGGTCCAGCGGCCCGCCAATGTTGATGCCGCGGGCGTGACACGACTTATTGGTGTTGTACGCGCAACCCACCACGGAGCAGGCCGCCACTTCCGGCATCTCGATCATCCGCTTCATGTTCTATCTCCCTGTTGATCCCCTTGAGAGGATGCTTGATTTCATTTAACGTTACCCCAGCGCGACGCGGCACGGCATCAGGGAAAAACTGATGATGCACCGCGAAACATCTTACCTGCCAGAAGGGCCTGCTTGAGCTCCCAGAGCGGCTGGGAAAGCGACACGTGGTAGACGTGGGGATTGATCAGCCGGCGCACCCCCGGATCCAGACGCCCCTCGTCCTCCTGCCGCCTCGCCCGCAGCGCCTCGAGAGGCGGCCAGCCGCCCGCCGGCTGTCCCTTTACAATGATTTTCTCAAGAAGCGGCTCAGCCCGGGAAAGACCGGCGCGGGGAATCGTCCGCGTGAGGCCGTGGTCGACCGGATGGCGCAGCACCAGGCATTCCGCGGCCAGCGGATCCTCGTCCGGCAGGGCCAGCAGATCGGCCGTGGCCATGCCTCGCTCGTCGTAAAGCCGCCACACTTTCTTAACCCCCGGGTTGACGACCTTCCCGGGCGTCTCGGAGACTTTCAGCGCCGGCACCCACGCGCCCCCGTCCTGAAGCGCGGTCAGCTTGTAGACCCCGTCCAGGGCGGAAGCGCCGCCGGAGGTGATCAGCCGCGTGCCGACGCCGAAGCAGAGGCGGTCCACCAGCCCGTCGGGATCCACGCCATACCGGGCCGCCTCGTCCCCGATCTGCCTCAGCACCTGGAGGATCACCAGCTCGTCGAGCTGGTTGGACAGGACGATCCGGCACTCGGGAAAGCCGGCCTGGTTCAGCAGGCGGGCCGCCCGGATGGCCAGGTAGGCGAGGTCGCCGGAATCAAGCCGGATGCCGACCGGGCGATGGCCCTGCCGGCGGAGCCGCTCGAACACCCGGATCGCATTGGGAATGCCGCTTTCAAGCGTGTTGACGGTATCGACCAGCAGCAGGCAGTCGTCGGGATACAGGTCCGCATACGCCTCGAACGCCGCCTGCTCCCCCAGCCCGAGCGCCAGGAACACCTGCACCATGCTGTGGGCATGGGTTCCCTTGGGCGAAATTCCCATCAGCCGGGAAAGGCCCGTGGACGAGGAGAAATCCGCTCCGCCGATCAGGGCCGCCCGGGCCCCCGCCGTCGCGCCCGACTCATGCCCCCGGCGGAGCCCGAAGTCCAGGAGCAGGCGCCCCCGCCCCGCGCTCCTGAGCCGCGAGGCCTTGGTCGCCACCAGGATGGGGTAATTCAGCCGGTTCAGCAGGCCGGACTCCAGCAGCTGGGCCTGGCCCAGGGGGCCCTCCACGACCGTCAGGGGCACGTGCGCATGCACCACCCGGCCCTCGGGGATGGCCTCCATGGAGAGGCCGGGGAATCCGGAACAGGTACGCAGCCAGTCCAGGAAAGCCTCCGCGAACAGCGGCTTGCCGGCCGAGGTGCGGTGCGTGCGCAGGTAGGCGATGTCGGCCTCCCCCGCCCGCGCCTCGCCCATCCAGGCGACCAGCCATTCGAGGCCGGCATTGATGCAGTAGCCGGCGCGGTGCGCGCCGTAGTCCGGGTAGACGCGGAAGAAATGCTCGAAGCGGGCGGGCTTGTCGGCCAGCCCCAGCGTCCAGTAAAGCTGGGTCATGGTCAGCTGGTACTGGTCCAGCCCCAGAAAGCCCTCGGCTGCCGCCCTGTCCTGGAAGGTTCCCGTCATGCAACCAGGGTACCGCGGGCATACCTCCCCCCGAAAGGAGGCATATCCCGCCATTGCGCAACGGCCGGAACTGCGGTATGATGAGGGCCATGAAAACAAAAGCGACAGCGTTGAACCTGGCGGGACTGGTGGAGGTGCAGCCCGGCGCCGTGGTCAGCAAGACGATTATCGACAAGAAGGTCGGCACGGTGACCATTTTCGGATTCGACGAGAACCAGGGGCTGAGCGAGCACACAGCTCCCTACGACGCCATGGTCCAGGTCCTGGACGGCGAAGTGGAAATCACCGTGGCCGGCCAGCCGAATCGCGTCAAACAGGGGGAGTTCATCATCCTGCCTGCGAACAAGCCGCATGCCCTCAAGGGCGTCACGGCCTTCAAGATGCTCCTCATCATGATCCGGGCCTGACCGCATGGCCCTTATCGCACTTCAAAACGTCACGATCCGCTTCGGCGGCCCCGCCCTGCTCGAGGACGCCACCTTTAACCTCGAGCGCAACGAGCGGGTGGCGCTGGTGGGCCGCAACGGCGAGGGTAAATCCACCCTCCTGCGCCTGCTCACCGGGGAAATCTCGCCCGATTCGGGCTCGCTGGTGAGAACCGGCTCGCAGGTCTGCGCGCTCCTTCCGCAGGCGGTCCCCGAGGGCATCGAGGGCTCCGTGCTGGACCTCGTCATGACCGGACTTCCGCGCTCCGTCGAATCCTGGCGCCGCATCACGGCGGCCGAGAAGACCATCTCGCTGCTGGAACTCGACAAGGACGCCCCGTTCGCCTCGCTCTCCGGCGGGATGAAGCGCCGCGCGCTTCTGGCGAAGACGCTGGCCGCGGAGCCCGACGTCCTGCTGCTCGACGAGCCGACGAACCACCTGGACCTGGAATCCATCCAGTGGCTGGAGGGGTTCCTGCTGCGCTACCCGGGATCGCTGCTTTTCGTCACCCACGACCGCGCCTTCCTGCGCCGCCTGGCCACCCGCATCATCGAGCTGGACCGCGGCCGCCTGACCAGCTGGTCCTGCCCCTACGACCGCTATCTCCTGCACAAGGAGGAGCTGCTGGAGGCGGAGGCCAAGCAGAGCGCGCAGGCCGACAAGAAGCTGGCGCAGGAGGAGACCTGGCTGCGCAAGAGCCCCCGCGCCCGCCGGACGCGCAACGAGGGCCGCGTGCGGGAGCTGATGAAGCTGCGCGAGGAGCGCCGCGCCCGGCGCGAGCTCGAAGGCTCCGCCACCATCCAGCTCCAGGAGGGCCAGCGCAGCGGCCGCAAGGTCATCACCGCCGCGCACCTTACCCACGGCTTCGGGGGGCGCCCCGTCCTGGACGACATCTCCCTCCAGATCATGCGCGGCGACAAGATCGGCATCATGGGCCCGAACGGCTGCGGCAAGACCACCCTGCTCAAGCTCCTGCTCGGCGAGCTTGTACCTCAAAAAGGTACAGTCGAACATGGCACCAAGCTCCAGACGGTTTATTTCGACCAGCACCGCGAGCAGCTGGACGAGCGGCTCACCGTCAAGGAGAGCGTGGCGGGCAACGCCGAGATGATCGAGATCAACGGCCGCAAGCGCCACGTCTACGGCTACCTGGAGGATTTCCTCTTTTCGCCGGAACGCGCCCGCACCCCGGTCAAGGCGCTGTCCGGCGGCGAGCGCAACCGCCTGCTCATCGCCCGCCTGTTCACCAAGCCCGCCAACGTGCTGGTGCTGGACGAGCCGACCAACGACCTGGACGTCGAAACGCTGGAGCTGCTTGAAAACGTGCTGGTGGAGTTCTCGGGAACCCTGCTGCTGGTGAGCCACGACCGGGCCTTCCTGAACGAGGTGGTGACCAGCACCCTGGTGTTCGAGGGCGGCGGAAAAGTGTCCGAATACCCCGGCGGGTACGATGACTGGATCGCCCAGCGCCCCCGCCCCGCATCGGCGGACCGGGACGCGGCGCCGGCCGCCCCCCGGCCAGCCCTGCCGCCCATGCCCCGCAAGCTGAGCAACAAGGAGCGGCACGACCTGACCGCGCTGCCCGCGCGCATCGCCGCCCTCGAGAAGGAGCAGGACGACCTGCACCGCCGTCAGGCGGAACCCGCCTTTTACCGCTCGCCCGCCGCGGACATCAAGTCCGTCGCCGACCGCCTGACCGCGATCGCGCAGGAAATGGAAAAAGCCTTCGAGCGCTGGTCGGAGTTGGACGCGAGGAGTTAGGGGAAGGGTTCAGGGTTCGGGGTTCAGGGCCGTAATCAGTGATCAGTAATCGGTGATCGGTCCCCAGCGGGCTTGCCCGCGATTGCGATCACGAACTACCCTGAACCCTGACCCCCGAACCCTGGGCCTCACAGCTCCAGGATGAGTTCCGTCAGCGCGCGCTTCGGCACATGGTGGAAGCCGCGCTCATCGCGCCAGTATTCGAAACGGCCGTCCTTCATGGGCTCGAGCAGGACCGTCTCCTTGGGCTTTCCGAGCGCCAGGACGAGCGCGATGTCGAACCGGTCGGGAATAGCCAGCGCCTCGCGCAGCTGCCCGCGGTCCAGGGCGCCCAGCATGCAGCCGCCAAACCCCAGTTCAACCGCCCCCAGCATGATGCTCTGCGCCGCGATGCCATGGTCGCAGCCGGGCCCCTGGGCCA
>JBIIYJ010000160.1:0-11774 GCA_044346855.1 Kiritimatiellia bacterium | reverse complement strand
GAAGGGCATCTCCTCCTCGGACAAGGACTACGACCGCCTCCAGGTCGACCTGACGGCCAGCTTCTAAGGCAAGCCGAAGACGGGAGGTTCACCATGGTCTCGTTCAATCACACCCTAAGCGACGACGGGCGGCTCGGTCCGGGAATCCGGCTGATGCTGGAAAACCGCCCGGCGATGCACATCGGCGAACTGCGGCTCCGGCTCGGGGCGGACCGCAACGCCCTGCAGCGGGAGCTGGAGCGGATGCGGGCCGCGGGCGAGGTCGTCAGACTCCGGCCCGTGAACTGCGAGGGCGACGACCACGACTTCTTCCGCCTGCCCGGTCCGGCGGCGGACGCGGTCAACTGGAGCGCCTTCCAGGCGACCCTGACGGAGCGGGACATCCGACGGCACGTCAGCCTGGCGGGCGAAGCCGTGGCGTGCCTGACTGTCTAACGGAAAGCTAACGAAACGTTCACGCCGGCCTAATGGCCGGCCGATAGACTGATAAAAACAAGCAAGGAAACAGAAGCGATGAAGACTGCAACAAAATGGGTTACAGGGTTGGCCGCACTGGGCATGGCGGCGGGGATCTCGGCGGCCGAGGGTAACAAGATCGTGGTGGACGGCTCCACCACGGTGGGCCCGATCGTCAAGGCGTTCGCCGAGTATTACATGGGCAAGCATCCCGAAATCAACATCACGGTCAGCGAATCGGGCAGCGGAAACGGAGCCAAGAGCCTGATCAACGCCGCCTGCGATGTGGCGAGCATGTCCCGCCCGATGAAGAACTCGGAAATGAAGGCGGCCCAGGACGCCGGCATCCTGCCCATCGAGCACATCGTGGCCATGGACGGCATCGCCCTGGTGGTCCACCCGTCCAACCCGATCGGCAAGCTGACGATCGAACAGATCCGCGGCATCTACACCGGGAAGATCAAGAACTGGAAAGACCTGGGCGGCCCCGATCAGGCCATCGTGGTCATCAGCCGGGACACCAACAGCGGAACGTACGAGACCTTCGAAACCCTCGTGATGAACAAGGAGAAGATGGGCGAGAAGGCCGAATACGTCGGCAGCGGCGGAGCGATCCGGCAGCGCGTGATGAGCACGCCGGCCGCGATCGGCTATGTCGGGCTGGCCTTTCTCGAAGGGGTCAAGGCCGTGACGGTGAATGGCGTCGAAGTCAACGCCGAAACGGTGGGAACCGCCAAGTATCCGGTCAGCCGGCCGCTCTACCTCTACACGAACGGCCGCCCGAAGGCCGGCACCCCGCTCCATGACTTCGTCACCCTCTCCGCCACAGCGGAAGGGAAAACGATCGTCGAGGATACCGGTTTCGTTCCGATGAAATAACCGGTCGAGTCTGATTATCATGATCGGGCGGCCGGGGTCCCTCCCCGGCCGCCCTTGTTCTACCGGCGAAAGCGACCGCATGTCCGAAACGATCCAGAAACCCGCGCTACCGTCTCTTCTCCTGTCCGACGGCGCCCGCCGCCGCCAGCGGGTGGGCACGCTGCTCGGAGAGGGCTTCCTGCTGGCCGTCACCTCGCTCTCCATGCTGGCGGTGCTGTTCATCCTCGTTTTCATTGCCCGGGACGCCCTCCCCTTTTTCCGGCTGCAGGGCTTCCGCGAATTCTTCACCAGCACCCGCTGGTACCCTTCCTCCGATCATGCCGAATTCGGAGCACTGGCCATTTTCGCCGGCAGCGGCCTGGTCACCCTCGGCGCCGCCCTGGTCGCCATGCCGCTGGGCGTCGCCGCCGCCGTCTGCCTCAGCGACGTCCTCCCTTTTTCCGCGCGCCAGGTGGTCAAGCCGGTCATCGAACTGCTGGCCGCCATCCCCTCGGTCGCCTACGGCTTCTTCGCGCTCGTCATCCTGGCCCCCCTGCTCCAGCAGAACGGCGGGCTCCTGCTGGCCGCGGGCGTCTGGATCATCGGCGCCCCCGTCGCCCTGCTCGCGGTGGTCGTGCTGGCGGACGTGGCGACGGACAAACTGCCGGACAGCCGGCGGACCCCGGTCCGCTGGGCCGCCATCGGGCTGCTGGGGTCGGCCGCCGCCGCGGTCCTGACCCTGGCCTCCAAGGCCGCCGGCGAGGTCACCGTCTCCAGCGGCACGAACGCCCTGAACGTCTCGATTGTCCTCGGCATCATGGCGCTGCCGACGATCGTGAGCGTCTCGGAGGACGCCCTGCAAGCCGTCGGGCGCGAACTGCGGGAGGGCAGCTACGCGCTGGGCGCCACGCGGGCCGAAACGATCGTCAAGGCGGTCCTGCCCGCCGCCGCCAGCGGCCTCTTTGCCGCCATCCTGCTCGGCATCATGCGGGCGATCGGCGAGACCATGGTCGTCTGGATGGCCTCCGGTAACGCCGCGCAAATCCCCACGCCCTGGTACAACGTCCTCCAGCCGGTCCGCACCCTGACGGCCACCATCGCCGGCGACATGGGCGAAGCGGACCACGTGACCGGCTCCTCGCGCTACCACGTCCTCTTCGCCATGGCGCTCTGCCTCCTGGCCTTCTCCTTCCTGTGCAACCTGTGCAGCGAGCGGATCATCCGCCACGCCCGAAGCAAGAGGGGAGGCTGACCCGATGCGGCTGCAGACGCGCAAACTCCTGGACCGGGCGCTCACGGGTTCGGGCCTCTTCGCCATCCTGCTGATGAGCGCGGCCCTCGTCATCCTGCTCGCCCCCATGT
The DNA here is from genome assembly GCA_044346855.1 of Kiritimatiellia bacterium. Classification (GTDB taxonomy): domain Bacteria; phylum Verrucomicrobiota; class Kiritimatiellia; order CAIKKV01; family CAIKKV01; genus CAIKKV01. The sequence continues at coordinate 9,098 of JBIIYJ010000160.1, read as the reverse complement.
TCATCCGCGGGGCGGGCGCCGTCGTTTTCTCCGGAACGATCGAGCACCGCCGGCTCATGCTCGAGAAATTCGAGCGCGGCGACCGCGCCGCCATCGAGGGGGAAATCGCGCGGGCCAACGCCGCGCGCGAACCGGTCTACCGGAAGCTGGCGGAGTTCGAGCACTCGCTGGCGGCCTCCGACTCGGCCACGCGGACGAAATACCGGACCCCGCTGAAAGAGCTTAAAAAGGCCCTGCACGAACTGCTGGGCCCCGCGCCCGGCTCCGTCCGCCCCATCCTGATGCGCGACCAGTACGGCCAATCGCGCCTCGACCGCGCCCGGGTGAAACTGGCCCGCGTGCTGTTCCGGGATGAATGGGATTATTCGGATCCGACCCGGGGCGGAATCCTCGTCCACAAGCCGCGAGCCGACTATTTCGCCGGCACGCCCGTCCAGGACATCTTCCCCCTCCTCGAGCGGAACCTGGACGCCATGCTCCTGCCCCGCCGGACGGTCTACTGGCAGTTCCTGACCGACGAGTCGTTCGACTCTCACTTTTTCGGCGGCATCTGGCCCGAACTGCTGGGCACCTTCTACCTGACCCTCGGCGCCATGCTGCTGGCCATTCCCATCGGCCTCATCTCGGCCGTCTACCTGACCGAATATGCCCGGGAAAACCGGCTGGTCGGCATTCTCCGCACCTGCATCAGCACCCTGGCCGGCGTCCCCAGCATCGTCTTCGGCCTGTTCGGGCTCGCGTTCTTCATCAACACGCTGGGCGTGTCGCACTCAAAAAGCGTCCTGGCCGGCTCCATGACCCTGGCGCTCATGGTCCTGCCGACGGTGATCCGGTCCTCGGAGGAGGCTATCCGGGCCGTTCCAAAAACGTTCAAGGAGGCGGCCCTGAGCCTCGGAGCGGGCCGCTGGCACACGGTCTGGAGCGTCATCCTGCCGGCCGCCCTGCCGGGCATCCTGACCGGCATCGTGATCAGCATGGGCCGGGCGGCCGGGGAGACGGCCCCCATCATCTTCACCGCCGCCGTCAGCGTCGGCAAGCCCCTCGCCCTGTGGCAGACCCTGACCCAGCCCACGCCCGCCCTGTCATGGAACATCTACAATCTCGCCACGGAACATGAAGCCATGGACGAAGTGCGTCACGTGCAATACGGGTTGGTTTTGGCCCTAGTCAGCCTGGTGCTGTTGTTGAATCTGACGGCCATCGTGCTGCGGGCCCGGGTCGCCCGACGGATGAGGGCCTGAGAAAAGGAGAATCATGATGTTCGCAGCCACGGTTAATGTTAGAAGCCTCGCCGGTTCGGAGCCCCGCCCCGGAGCGGCGACCGCCGCCCGGGCGGCCGGGGAACAGGCCGCAAGCGGGCCGGCCCCCTCGCACGTGGAGGCCCGTGATTTTTCCGTCCTCTATGGCGCCAACCGGGCCGTCAAGAACGTCTCGCTGGCCATGCCAAGCGGGCGGGTGACCGCCGTCATCGGCCCCAGCGGCTGCGGCAAGAGCACGCTGCTGCGCGCCATCAACCGGATGAACGACCTCGTTCCCGGCTGCCGCGTGGAGGGCGAACTGCTCTTCGGCGGGCAGAACCTCTACAGTCCCAACGTGGACGTGGTGGCGCTACGGCGGCGGATCGGCATGGTGTTCCAGAAACCCAACCCCTTCCCGAAGTCCATTTTCGACAACGTGGCTTACGGGCCGCGCGTCCACGGCGGGCTCAACCAGTCCGACCTGGCCGACGTGGTGGAGCGCAGCCTGGTCGACGCGGCCCTGTGGGACGAGGTGAAGGACCGGCTGGACGCGAACGCCCTGGGCCTGTCCGGGGGCCAGCAGCAGCGGCTCTGCATCGCCCGGGCGCTGGCCGTGAGTCCGGAAATCCTCCTCATGGACGAACCGACCTCGGCGCTGGATCCCCGGGCCACCCTGCGTATCGAAGGCCTCATCGACGAATTGCGGGGCCGCTACACGATCATCATCGTGACCCACAACATGCAGCAGGCCTCCCGCGTCTCGGAATTCACGGCATTCATGTATGAAGGCGTCCTGGTTGAATTCGGGGTCACGCGGGATATCTTCACGAATCCCAAGGAAAAGGCAACCGAGGATTACATTACGGGCCGGTTCGGCTGACGCGCCGGACGGGTCGGCAAGGTTTTCGAACCGCCTCTCTCCCCGTTTGCCCTATTGTCTTTCCGGTCCGAATCGGGCATAAAGAAAGAAATCAACGGGAGATCACCTATGACACTGGCCCAAGAGACATGCACCCCCTGCCAGGCGGGCGGGAATCCCCTTCCAGGAGCCGAGGCGGGCTACCTGGCGCGCGGCGTGCCGCTGTGGACGCTGGCCGAGTCGCGCATCGAGCGGAACTTCAAGTTCAAGGACTTCACGGCCGCCATGGCGTTCGTCAACCGCGTCGCCGACGCCGCCAACGGCCAGGGCCACCACCCCGATATCTTCGTCTCCTACAACCGCGTCCGCCTGACCCTCACCACCCACAAGATCGGCGGCCTCTCCCGCAACGACTTCATCCTCGCCTCCCGCATCGATGAACTGGCGGATGTGGGGGCGCCTTAGGTACGGCTTTAGGATTTGGCCTTGCATGCCTCCCATGCGGCTTGTCGCTCGAACATGGCCCTGGCGGCTGGCTCGAATTGCGCCAGGTCTTTAACAGACTGCCACGTGCAGCCTTTGAAAATATCCGTCCACTCCCGCAGGGGTAAAACAGCGCCCGCATCATCGATCAATTCGCACTTGAAAAAGAGGCTGCATACATTGGCGTTCTTCGTCTCGCTGTCCGAACTGATCTCGCAATCGGCATAACTCAGACGGGTGCCGATCTTGATTTTGGGATCGACTCCCGCCACTTTCGAAATTGCATCCAGCCCCAGCAGATGCATAAGGCCTTTGTCGATGCGTTCATCGTCGGATATCCGTCCCCCCGGAAGGCTTTTCTTCCCCTCCCCTGGGCACACCAGGACGTCATCGCCTTTCCGGACAATGACATATCCCCAAAAAGGAGGCGTCGGCTCCACGTTTTCCGCGGCGTCTTTGACGGGAACCGAAACCTCAAGCTTGGGAGGACGGATATCCGTCATCAGGTACCCAATTTCACGAAGCAGTCCGGGAATGCGCGCCATGGCGTCTAAATCCTTGCGCTGCTCAGCCGGAGACAGACAGCCCCAATCAACCATATCGGGATGCAACCGCAAGGATTCGTCCTTTCGCCCTGGGGCATATGACCACCCTGAATTTTCCTTCAAGTCAACCCATCGTGTATGCTCTTCCCGGGATAACGCCGACAATTGGCGTGGAGTGAATGAATCAGCTGCCGAAAAAGCCTTCAATCGATCTTTCTGGACGATCTGATACCCGTGGGATAGAACTCTCAACGGCAACAATTCAACCTGTTGAAAATTTTGATCGCGCGCAACCAAGCCGCTCCCTTGAGTCTCCAATTGATCCCACGGGATAGTGGATAAATCCTCAGGGCCCCGGTCCTTTATTTCGAGCCAGTTCGCTTCGCGATAGGACTCATGCCCTTTCCGGCCGAGTTTCTCCAGGCTTTCTTCATTCAGAATGATCTCGGCAGCTGAAAGCATATTGTGAAACTGTGCCGCATCGAGATGAAGCTCGAGTTGCGCCCTGGACGGAAGCGCCGATGATACAAATTCACGGACGTCTGATAACCTCGACATCTGAACAAGTGCTTCAATCGATCGCAACCCGTGTTTGATGATCGGCGTATAGAGCAACGCGTAGGCGACAGCTTGGCAGACCTTAACTTCGGTTGGAATACTCCCTTCCTCGGCCAATCGCCTGGCGTGTTCACCCAAATTGTACTGGAACACCGTGGCGCGTCTCAAAATAGCCGCGAAATCGGAAGCTTTACGCGAACATGGCCCGACCACATCGACATGCCCTCTTAAACGGCTGACAAAATCGGGACCTTTACTCGTAATGAATTCGTTAGATTTCGATTCGTCTTGCCGGATAAACGCGTCAAATGAATGACTGGTCCCGCCGGCGAAGACGAAAATGGCTTTCCCGATCGGGTGTTCATGCTCGGCATCCCTGAATGTACCATCCTGCATGGGCGCCAGCAGATGCTTCAGCCAACCTAATTTCTGGCTTCCGAACGTGCAATCGAATTCATCAAAGAAAACCAATGGAACAACGCCATCGCGTGATTTGTCATGCACCAGATGCAGCGCGCGCTTAAGCTCGCCCACATCGTTGAATTCCGAAAGATTAAACGTCAGTTTTTCGGGTTTGCCGCCCATGACGGCCTTGGCAATCTCATTGACACCAAATGATTTTCCGCATCCGGGCTGTCCGAAAACGGCAACACACAGGGGCCGCGGCGGGTTGTTCGTCTGGAGGTATTCCCTGATCAACAATCTGAATGCGCGATAACCCTCGATCTCCGCGCGGTCGAAAGCGCATAATCCGCCAAAGCGGGCGAAGGGAATACCTACCGCGTCAACCCGAATTTTTGAATCGCGAAGCAGATTTAAACAGAGCTTCCTTACCTTTACTGACGACATCTGATTCAAAATGCGCCACGATGGAGGAGAGGTTTTCCACCAGGCGGCTGCGGCAGGAACAAATGTCCACGCAAAAAAGTTTTCACCTTTCAAAATCTCTGGATAATTGTCAGCAACATCGACAATAGATTCTTTGGGGGACTTAAAAATGATGGTTGCCTCTTTCGGCGAAGGCTCTCCGCGCTCGTTAGGCGTTTTCCCAAAACCCGCAGTCGTTAATTGCCTTGCCGCCAGCAGTCCCGCCCGTGACGCTTCCCTGAGTTCCTCCATTTCGATCTTAATCGAAGGGAATTTAAGCAACAACCGGTGAACGAATCCCGCGACAAATGCCGCCCCATATCCAACCATTAAGCCCGGAGTTTCATCTTCCCAATCACCTTCGATGCGAGACGGGTCAAAAAGAAGTTGAATTGCTTTATCGGGTTTCTCCCGTCCACGATTATCAACCAGAAGCACTCCTTCGAGACCAATTCTGACAACGGTAAAATCGGAATAATCGCGAAGAGCCTGGAACCTGAAATCAACCAGCATCGCAGCGGCAAAGTCGGTGGCGGTCCGCTCCCAGGACAGTCCATGGCTCACATCCATGCCTTCTGCCCTGAGATTCCACATATCGAGAACAAGAATACCAGGCCGTGGATTGCCCTTCGCCCTGAAAAGGTCTAATAGTTTTGAGTCGGGGGTGCCTTTTATCGGCCGACTCATTTTCAAAACAAGCGGTATCTTTTGCTTGAAAGCCTCAGAGGCCAGCATTGTCGCTGCCGTTGAATCACGAAAGCCATTCCCTGCGTCATCGAGAACCAGCAGACTGGCGCCCTGAAGCTCACTTAAATCCGTCGGACCACAGGGATGCCTGTCCTTGGGCTCCAGATAGCCTCCACGCCTCTTGACGCGCCAACACCGTGCTTTCGCCTTCTCTTCCTTCGCTTTAAACGATTCGTGATACAAACCCAAGTGCATATACGAGCAAAGCTTTTTTTCTTCGCTCAAGTCAGCCGCAACGAAAACATCGTCTGCCGTTCCCTGGCTCAATTGCTTGAGGAATGTAGCAATCAACGAGGCGCCGCCTGGGGACTTGTCTTCGCCGTGAGAGGGATGGAACTGCCAGTTATTGCATCCCTTCTCCTCGTCTTCGCACCGTTTCTTTGGATAGATGAGAACGTCCGTGGCGAGATCCCCTGCAACAACGATTCGCTTTGCCATGACAATCTTCCTTGCTGATGACGAAATGTCTACACTGTTCCAATTTTGCATTATCTCGAAGCCGTCGAAGCAATCTCGGGATTTTCCCTTTTGGACTCCGGCCACCAGAGGTTCGCCGGTTGCTCGGTGCTCGCAATCACCGATTTCCAGAAAATGCCGTAGGGCGGAACCCGTTTCCGGCCGAGCACCACGAGGTCAAGCGGCACGAGGACATACTCTGTGAGCCACTGGCTGATCATGAATCCGCTATACCCGCCCATGGCGTTGTCAACGGCCAGCTTGCCAAGCCGCCCGCAGAATATCACATCGTGGCAGCTGGGATCCATGGAGCGGATCAGGTGGCGCGGCTGATTGATCAAAACCCGATAATGCCGCCAGGGATCTTTCGGATCGCCTTGGTCGCCCATGGTCCGTATCCGGTTTTGCAGATAGTTCGAAACAATCTTTAATCCAGCCATTCTCAATTCATCAGGTGTTTGCCCGAAAACACGCCGTTCACATTGGGACGAGGACAGTTTCCGGACGAAGAGCTGGGGAAAAAGAGTCTCCAGAATGGTCCGATTCAATGTCTCCGTCAACCGTTTACTCAATTGACCCAATAAGTATTTCTTGCCGATATCTGAGATTGTGTGTTTCCGTTTTGAGCTAGGATCGATCAGGCGGTAAATAAGCAAGGCCTCATAGGGAAGGCCCATTAATTCGGTTAAATCATGAAGGGCGTTAGCAAAGTCCTTCGAGTTCCATAATTCCACCGGATCGGAGTGATCCAGTTTTTCCAGGGTCCCAAAAAGCGCTTTACCCTTCTGCCGGATGGGGTCTGCGCGATTACCCTTGACGAAATCCCGGAGGCTTATCCAAACGGCTTTATTCTTAACTAGTTCATTCACGGAATTCAGCAGCATGGGCCAGCAATTGTCAACAATCTCGGTCTCGTCGCCATGCTGAACAATCCACTTCATCAAGGACAAGATCGAAGGCGCAAAAAAGCGTCTTAGAACGGCAATCTCATCTTCTCCCAACGGAGGTTTCTCAATGTCAGCGAGCAACTTCACCCGCCCCTTGCCAACAATATCATGCTTCGTTAACAAGGCGGATCCCATGAACATCCGAACGGCAGTACGCTCGTTGAGATCAACGTCAAGACTAGGATCATCCAAATGATCTTCAACGTCCACCGGGACCGCTGTCTCGGCTAAAACCAGGCCGCCATGCCGGTCGCTTCCTTCTTTACCGAGATACTCACAGATATAATCCCCCAGCCGGACCAGCGAAAAATTGACTTCCGGTATCAACGCTCCGCAACAGGCCGCACCCGCACCCAAAGCGGCGTGACTCACGACAAATCCGGAATCAGAACCGAAAAGCTGAATCACACACAACCGGGGATTGGCGGATACTTCGGTGTGCAAGTTGACGATAAATTCCCGAGCTTTCTCCACCGCCGAGAGAAATCCGAACGATTGCCAGACCCACAGGATGTCGTTATCCATCGTCTTGGGTATGCCGACGATATGCGGCATTTTCATGATATCGCGATTGGCCTTAAGATGCCTCGCGCGCGTCTGTAGCGCGTGAGCAGCCCGCATGCTGCCCTCGCCTCCGATGACATAAAGAATATCGATCTTGCGATCCGACAGCCTCTTGACAAGACAATCCAGATTGGCGTTTCTGTCCCCCTTGTTCGGCAACAGTTCATCGTACCTGAATGTTTCTACCTGCGAGCCTCCCTTGGCCGCGACGTCTCGAACCTGCCTTTCGAGGACATCGATCTCCTCGCCGAAAGACCTGTCTTCCTTGGTGCTGAATACCGTCTTTTTAACTTTCGCCTTTCCGTCCTTCTCAGACTCGGCGATACCGGACAAGCCATTCTCAAAAAGGATGATCACCAGATCATACGGCGATCGCTCATAACTTCCTTCATCAGAAGCATGCGCTCCCACATTGGCTTTGGAAGCCTTGAAGTAACTGATGTGCCGCTCCACGATGCCTTCGATAACGGAATTGATCCCGGGCGCAATACCCCCTGAAACCGCGATTCCGATTGTCAGAACATTTTCGTCCTGCTTCGGCATAACAAGCCGTTTTCTCGGGCCCGCTTCTAAAAATGAGAGGTGGCTTTTTCTTAAGAACGTCTCTTCGGCATTCGCGGCCTTCAAGTCTAATCCGCGCGGGTCAACGACGACATACTTATCCTCGCGTCGTTCGCCCACTTCATCCTCTCCGAGAGGTGAACTGTAGTACTGGGGCGTGAGAGCGGGATCCTCCAGTTGAGGCCACGTCAATGGACAACCATCCATCAAAAGAGAACCGGCATTGGGATTTGACGCATACGCCTCCGATCCGACCAGATAATGGTCGATGATCGTCTTCTCGTAGTCAAACGGATACCCAACCGGCAATCCATCGTCCCAAAACAGGCGTGACGTCGTGCACGATTTGCAGATGTTGACTGCACAGTCACGGGCTGTTTTCAGGAAATCCGGATCATTTTTTGTTTTTTCCAACTGGATAGGCTTTGCTTTTGCTCCTGTTTCCCTGAACACGTCACGAATGCTCTCGGGGATTACGGAGTCAAAACATGCGATAAACAAACTTCCTTCCGTGGGATGAGACGTGCAAAACGCGCGCAATTCCTTTGCTTGTCCGTCCCCCGCCTTGTCCCCCACAAAAATCACGAAAATATCAGCGGCTTGCACAAAGGGTGTTACATACAATTCCCATGTTTCCGTATTCCACCCTTTGTCATAGCAAAAGACATCCAGTTCCTCCTGAATCCTGAGGTAATACGCCACCCTTTGAACAAACGCGCGATATTGCGGGGCCTCTTTCAACTCGCTGTGGAAACAGAGAAACAATTTTTTCTTTGCCATGGTTCAACCCCTCTTGAACTCGCCGTTGACGTTTCCCTTTAAAGGGCTGAAATACAAATCGGAAGTAATGAAAAGCCAGCACAGACTGAAAAATGATGAGGCCGATGCGTTCGGCCGCGAAAAATGAGCATTGGGCCTTTCTGGATGGCCCGGATCGGACGCCGTGACTTCTACCGGCATTAGCCTGTCCCCCCGAACAGTTGCATAGCTTGCTCAGTCTGCGAAGTAAAGCACAGGGGGAGGAGGCTGGCAAGGGGGATTTTTGCGATCATGTGATCAAAAGAGGAACCTGATCAGGGCGCGTTCGTCTCGACGATCCTGAAAAAGCCCTGAGCCCCGGCCTGAATCTGAACCGACGGGCCCGGAAGACCCGCCGCCTTGTTCGACCAGGCCCGGGGCCTGTCCCTATTTGCGGTAGACCTCCAGGCCCGCCCGGGCCAGGATGGCCGGGAAGTTTTTCACCGATTCGCGATCGTATTTCTTCACCCCGTTT
>JBIIYJ010000159.1:0-11800 GCA_044346855.1 Kiritimatiellia bacterium | reverse complement strand
CCGGTGGGTGGCGGCTTCCTTCGATGATGATACGGGCGGCTATTGGACGCTCGACCTGACCGGCAATTATCCGGGCGCGACGCGGGTGCGCCGCACGATGATCCATCTGCTCCCGGCCGTGGTGGCGGTGCTCGACGAGGCCGAACTGCCGGCCGCCCGCGACGTCGCCCTGCGCTGGCACACGTTCGACCGGTGCGAGCCCGACGCCGAAGGGCGCTTCCTCGTCAGGAACGGCGACGTGCGGCTGGCGGGGAGGGTGCTCCGCCTGGACGGCGGGCAGCCGTCCCTGCGGCGGGCCGAGCATGTCTACGAGCCGCCGTTTGACAGGGGGAGGCTCGGAGAACTCCTGGACCAGAGGCGGGAAAGTTTTGTGGAGGCGGCGTTCACGGCGGACCGGGTGCGGCTTTTGACCCTGTTCGCGGTGATCGGTCCCGGCGAGCCCGATTCGGCCTGGTCCGGCAGCGCGGGTCGCTGGCAAATCCAAACGCCCCGCGGCGTCGCGGAGGTGGCCTGGTCGGAGGGGCGTCTTGAAGTCGCGGAACAACATCGCAGTTTAACAGCGGAAACGGTACTATCATGAGCATGAACAGCAGGATGGCGTCGGGATTGGGATTGGCGTTGACCGCAATTGCGGCCGGAGGGGATGAAACGATGATCCAGGGGCTATTTCGGGATACCGGAACCGGACTTTCATACGCGGCCAACGGTTGGTCGGTCCGCAGCGAGGGGACGCGTGGCTGGGTGTCGTTGAAGATCGGGGAATCCGAATTCTTCTCCGCTGAGGACACGCGCGGCGCGGTCGCCGTCCGGAAAGGGGACCGGTGGATCACCGCTTTTCCGGATCGCGGGATAATCAGCCACGACGATACCGTGGCCCGGTTCGGCAACGTCTCGGACGGCATCAACCTGATCCGGATCAGTCCCGACTGGTACAAGCCCGAGTTCGAGCTGTATCTCGGCGCGAATGAAACGCAGGACCAGTCCGTGGTTGTTTTCCTGGGTGACGAGGTTGCCTTCGTCCGCGCGGGCGGTCGGATGGACTCGAACCGCGCCTCCACGCAGGCGGTGGTCACGCGGGAGACCAAGGGGTCCCGTAAGACCCGGGAGGCTCTGATCGTGCACCGCGACGGGCGGGCCATCCAGGTGAAATCCGAGCTGAAAGGTAAAAATGCGAAGGGCGAGGAAGCGCCGCCGCCGGAATTCGAGGTCGCCCTGCTGTCGGATCCCGCGGGCAAGCCGCGGCTGGCCCTCTCGTTCCCGTGCAAGGGGTTCGTGGCGAATTCCTTCCGGTTCATCGTCGATGCGAAGGAGCGGCCCGAGAATTTCGTCGCCGCGCCGCGGTTCGACGTGATCAGCTCGGGCGATCCCGCCGGACGCGTGGGGCTCGGCGCGGCGCACGGCGCGTTGAGCCCGCTTTACGGGCCCGACACCAAGCTCGACTTCGGCATCCAGTTCAACTGGATGGGCGGCAAGCCTTTCAACGGATACGCCGAGCTGGAGGTGGTGCACAGCCTGGGCCAGCCCCATTTCACCCAGCGGGTTGAGCTGGCGGACAAGCCGGCCGGGCTGGTTCGCGCCGTGTTCGCGCCCCGGTTCCACCTGCCGGGCGTCAGCGAGGTGTGGGGCCGCCTGGTCGACGCCGGCGGCAACCTGATCTGGACCGGGCGCTACCGCATGGCCTACGACTGGGAGCACATGAAGCCGGTCCTCCGGGTGGAACCGGACTTCAAGGCGTTCTGGGACGCCACGCTGGCCGCCCTTCGGGCCGAGCCCCTGGAGCCGGTGTTCGACCGGGTCAAGGCGTACGAGGACCACCCGTCGTTCGAGATCTACGACGTGACCTTCAACGGCTGGAACCGGACGCGGACCCACGCCATGCTGTTTGTGCCTAAAAATGGAACAAAGCCGATGCCGGCCATTGTTACGGCCCATCCCGGCGTGCAGGGTTTCGGCGTCAACAAGCGGGCGGACGGGGTATACGGTTCCGAGCTGAAGCAGGATCCGCGGTTCGTGACGATCGTGCCGCTGATCCGCGGTCATGCGCCCGACGCGCCGGACATCCCGTTCAACCACCCCTGGTGGGGGCCCCTCCAGGACCGCGACACCTATGTCGCCCGCGCCTGGTACTGCGCCATGGTCCGGGCGGTGGACATCCTGGCGAGCCGGCCGGACCTGGTGGATATGTCCCGTGTCGTGGCGAAGGGCGGCAGCCAGGGCGGGGCGCTGGCGCTTGTCACCGCGGCGCTCGATCCGCGCGTGGCGGTCTGCCTGGCCGACTGTCCGGCCAACTGCCAGCCCAGCGAGATCATGCGGAATTATTCCAGTTTCGGGCCCTCGTCCGGCCAGGTGCCGCCGGGGCAGTCGCTGGAAAACGTCGAGACGATGCTGAGCTATTACAACCCCGTCAACTTCTGTCCGCTCATCCGCTGTCCCGCCTATGTGGGCAGCAACATCGGAGACCTGACGGTGCACAGCATGGGTCCGCTGGCGGCGTTCCACAACCTGACCGGAGTGAAACCGGAGGACAAGGCCTTCTATCCCGGCTACACCCATTTTCACGGCTCCGGCCCGGGCCTGGGCGTGAAGTCCAAGGAGTGGTTGGACAAGTTGGGTGGGCTCATCGTCAAGGGGCCGTAGCCACGAATGGCGCTTGCTAAGGATGGAATAGGGGTAGGTTGGTTCAGCGGGACCTACGGGACCGCTGCGGGCGGCTTAGAGCGGTCCCGTAGGTCCCGCTGAACCCCGCTTCCCGGTACTAGCGGAAAGGTGTGGCGTGAAGAACCTCGGACCAGACGATAACGCGGATGGGGTGGAAGCCCGTTCCCTTTCCGGCGAATGGCGATTTGCCTTGGATCCGGACGACCGTGGCATCAACAGGGCGTGGTGGCGCCAGGACTTGGCCGGGACCATCCGGCTGCCGGGGTCGCTGCAGGAACAGGGGTTCGGTCATGAGGTGACGGCGGAGACGGCGTGGACGGGCAGCATCTTCGACTGTTCCTGGCGGTTGGAGGAACGCTATGCGAAATACCGCCAACCCGGCAACGTCAAAATCCCCTTTTGGCTTCAGCCGGAGCGCCATTATATCGGTGCGGCCTGGTTCCAGAAGGAGATCGAGATTCCCGCCGGCTGGCACGAGCGGCGGGTGATTCTGTTCATGGAACGGTGCCACTGGGAAACCTCCGTCTGGCTGGATGAAACGCCGCTGGGCGCCTGCGACAGCCTGGCCACGCCGCACGTGTATGAATTGGGCGATCAGGCCACTCCCGGGCGGCATCGGTTGACCATCCGGGTGGACAACCGCGTGCGGATTGATGTCGGGCCCAACGCCCATAGCGTGTCCGATCATATTCAAACCAACTGGAACGGGATCATCGGGCGACTGGAACTTCAAGCGACCCCCAGGATCTGGATCGAGGATATGCAGGTGTTCCCGCAGGCACGGGAGGGCCGGCTTCGCGTGGTGGTGAGCATCGGCAATCGAACCGGCCGCGCTCAGGCCGGGTCGCTTGAGCTCCGCCTTCAGGGACTGTCCGTGACCCGGCCGTGGGCGGTGGCCGAGGAGGGCGGCCTCGTCGAAACGGATTGCCCCATCGCGGATGACGGGACTCGATGGGACGAGTTTACGCCTGTCTTGCAGACGCTGGCCGTCTCGTTGGATGGAGGCGGAGCCATCACGCGCACGTTCGGGTGGCGCGAGTTTGCCGCGCAAGGCACGCAGTTCACGATCAACGGGCGCCCCACGTTCCTGCGGGGAACGCATGACGCGGGCTGCTTTCCGCTCACCGGCTATCCCGCGATGGACGTGGAAGCCTGGCGGCGTATCTTCCAGGTGATCCGCGAGCACGGCCTGAATCATGTGCGCTACCACTCGTGGTGCCCGCCTGAAGCGGCTTTTCAGGCCGCTGACGAGCTTGGCGTCTACCTGCAGGTCGAATGCGGGGTCTGGGCCAACCAGGGGGCCACGATCGGCGATGGAGGCCCGCTGGACCGGTGGCTGTATGCCGAGACGGACCGCATCCTGAAGGCGTATGGCAATCATCCCTCATTCGTGATGCTGGCCCACGGTAACGAGCCGGCCGGCGCAAGGCATGTGGAATACCTGCGCGAGTGGGTTATGCACTATCGCGGCCGGGGCGATGGGCGTCGGCTGTATACGTGTGCGGCCAACTATCCGAATTTTCCCGAGAACGAGTATCAGAATCCGTCCGGCGTCCAGCAGCACAGTTGGGGACAGGGCGTGCAGAGCCGGCTCAACAGCCTGCCGCCTGCAACGGATTTTGACTACGGCGAGTGGGTCGCCCGGTACCCGGTGCCCGTGGTGGGGCATGAGATCGGACAGTGGTGCGCCTACCCGAATTTAGATGAAATTGATAAGTACACCGGTTTGCTGCGAGCCAGGAACTTCGAGTTGTTCCGCGAGACGTTGACGGCGAAGGGGATGGGCGACCAGGCGAGGGACTTCCTCTCCGCCTCCGGGAAACTGCAGGTGCTGTGTTATCGCCATGAAATCGAAGCGCAGTTGCGGACGCGCGGGCTTGGCGGGTTTGTCCTGCTCGACCTGCACGATTTCCCGGGGCAGGGGACGGCCCTGGTGGGCATGCTGGACGCGTTCTGGGAGTCGAAGGGTTACATGCAGGCCGACGCGTTCCGCCGCTTTTGCGCGCCTACCGTCGTGCTGGCTTCCATGCCGAAGCGTGTTTGGACCGACGCGGAGGCGTTCGCTGCTGATCTTGAGGTGGCGCACTATGGCGCCGCGGTGCTGCCCGAGGCGACGGCCGAATGGCGGATCACCGACGCGCAGGGGAGCCGGTGCGCCAGCGGGGTGCTGCCCCACGCCGTTATCCCGCCCGGTGGCGTGGCGCCGGTGGGGGCCGTGCGCTGGCCGCTGGCCGAGGTTGCGGCCCCGGCCCGGTACCGGCTGACCGTCACGCTGGGCGGGTCCGGGGTGGAGAATGACTGGGAGTTCTGGGTCTTCCCGGCCGCAACGGCCGTGGAAGTTCCGCCGGGGGTCATGGTAAGTTCCCGTTTAGGGGACACGGAGTGGCTGCATCTGGGGCAGGGGGGCCGGCTGTTGCTCCTGCCGGCTCCGGCCGAGGTGCCGACGCCGGTGCAGATCGGCTTTTCGCCGATCTATTGGAACACGGCGTGGACGATCAATCAGGCGCCGCACACGCTCGGATTGCTGTGCGACCCGGCCCATCCGGCCCTGGCGCAGTTTCCCACCGAGTCACACAGCAACTGGCAGTGGTGGGATCTGATTCGCCACGGCGCGGCCATGGTGCTGGATGGTTTGCCCAGGAACCTGCGGCCCATCGTGCAACCGATCGACGATTGGCATCACAACCGCCGGCTCGGTCTCGTGTTCGAGGCCAAGGTCAATGGCGGGCGCGTGCTGGTGTGCAGCGCGGATTTGCGGACGGACTTGGCTCAGCGCCCGGCCGCCCGGCAATTTCTGCGCAGTCTCCTGGCCTATATGGCCTCGGAGAAGTTCGCTCCCGAGGTTGAACTGACGCCCCATGCAGTGAAGCAAACAATTGGACGAAGCGGCTAGCCAGGCCACGTCACTGGCCTGCAAGCCTGCCGGACGTGAGAACAACGGCGGCATGGCAACCATGCCGGCGCGGTCGCCGCGTGGAGTGTGGTGGCGAGTGCGCTTGAGGTGTGGAAGCCAGGATGATATAGTCAACCGGTTGATGATCGCCATGTGCCGGTCTGGTTCAGTCCGGTCTTCGTGGAGGGAAAGGAATAGTCTTGAGAACATCGCGTGGCATTGCATTTTTAGTGGCGCTGGCTGCCTTGTGCGGCGGATTGCAGTCGCAAGCCGGAACGGGACCTTCCTACCGCTACGGGGAGGTTTGGTGGCTGGAATACGCCTCCGACGCCCGGACCGCGCTCCTGCTCCACTTCGGCCGGCCCGCCGTCTCCGCGGGCGCGCAGCTGGCCCAGGAGGTGGAAAGCACGAAACAGGATGAGGATTTCCTCGAAGCCGCCCTGACCGGGGGCGACACGGGAGTCCGGAAGAATCCCGCCGGCCTGCCGGACATCACGCCCGAGTCTATGCGAAAACCGCCCGTCGACGATCGCGCGGTGCCGCCGGGCATCGTGCTCGACTACAGTGACGCCAGGCAGAAGCTGACCCTGCCCGAGGGCATGGCCCCGATCCCGGACGGCCTGTTCGGCGCGGGGCTCCGCTGCGAGGGGAAGGGGGCGCTCGCCGTGGCAGTCAAGGACCCGGAGGCGGGCGAATGCCAGTTCCGGATCCGGAAATACCCGGCCAGGGCGGCCTGCCTGCTGTCCTTCGACGGCGACGAGGCGCAGCTGCTCCTCCGCCCCGACGGGCGGCTGGAGCTGAAGCTCCGCAAGCCCCATGGCATTCCGGACGACAAGAAGTTCTCCCCCGAGGCGATCCGCGCCTTGACGATGCGGGATGCCTCCATCGTTTCGCCCGAGCCCGTGCCGCTGAACGAATGGGTGCACGCCGCCATCTGGAACAAGCCGCATCCCGCCCCCGGCAATACCTCGCCGTTCGACGCCCGCCTGACTGTGAACGGGGCCGACGTGGCCTGGTACCTGAGCGAGGGGGGCAACCGGTACATGAACTTCCTCGGCCGCCAGACCGTCAAGCTGGTCATCGGCAACAGCGCGGACGGCAAGGCCGCCTTCGAGGGCGATCTCGATGAAGTCCGCGTCTCCTCCGCCGTCCGCGAGTTCATCGCCCGCCCGCCCATGCCGTGGCGCGACGAGACGCTCGCCCGGCCCCTCCAGTTCGGCAAACCTTGGTTCCGGGGCGACGATCCCGCGTTCCACGCCTCGCTCGACAAGGGGACGGCCTACGACCTGGGCGGCTCCGGCAAGGACGACGTGACCGTGGACCTGAAGGGCCGGCCGCTCTCGGGGTTGGAGGTCGGGGGAATCCGGGGCAAGGGCTGGGTTGTCGATCCCGCCATCGGCTTTCCGTCGTTCCGTCTGGCCGGCATGACTGCGGCGGCCGGCGCTTTCGAATTCTGGCTGCGCCCCGTGAACTGGGACGATACGACCGGCTACTGGCATCATTCCCCGCCGACCGCGCTGCACCTGTCGGTTCTCCGGATCCAGGGCCGCGACAAGGCGACTGGCGAGACCATTTCATTCATGAACCTCGCGCTGCCCCGCGCCTTCAACAACGAGCGCAGCCGCATCCCGCTGGATCCGGGCCATTGGACGCACGTTGTCGCGGTCTGGAGCACCAATGGCGACCGCGGGTCGCTCTTCATCGACGGCAAGGGCTTTTCCAGCATCGGGCTGACCCGGGGGGCGAATCCGGCCGGCGTCGAGCTGACCCGCGCCGAGTTCGGCGTGAAGGAGGCTGTTTTCGGGTCCGACGGTCGCGCGCCCAGGATTGAAATCGACGAAGTGGTCGGCTACAAGCGCCCCCTGGCGGGCGACGAGGCCGCCCAGGCCCTGGCCCGATGGAAGGGGCCGCTGGAGCCGATCCGGCAGTGGGACGACACGCTGTCGCTGAAGTTCGCCCTGATGAAGCTGGAGTTCAGCCTCAAGCCCCTGCTGCCGCCGGGCGTCGAACCGCGCACCGCCACGGTGACGATGGCCGATGCCGCCGGGAAGATCGTCTTCGGGCCGTTCGACATGTTCCTGGACGGCGGCCGGTTCAAGGCGCTGCTGAACGAGGGGAAGACGATCCCGTACGGCCGGTATGAGGTCCGCTTCCAGGCGAAGGACGCCGCCGGAAAGGTGGTCATCGACGGGAAGCGGGACTGGGATTTCAAGGAGGATCCCTGGCGGAACAGCCGCGCCGGGATTTTGGCTAAAACTCCCGCGCCCTGGACACCCATCCGGGTCGAAAACGGCGTGGTCGCCACGCGCATGACCGACTACGCGCTGGGGTCGGACGGGTTGCCGGCCGGGATCAAGGCCGCGGGCGAGGAACTGCTTGCCGCCCCGTTCCGGATCGAGGAGGGCGGCAAGCCGCTCAAGGGGGTCTTGACGGAAGCGGCGGCCTCGCGCGACGTCGAGGCCGAGTGGTCCGCCGCGTTCCAGGGGGCCAGTTGCGACATCGCCCTGCGCTGCCGCGCGGAATATGACGGCATGATCCGCTTCGAGCTGAAACTCGCGCCGAAGGGGAAGGTGGCGCCCATCCGGTTCGTCATGCCGGTCAAGGCCGAGCGGGCCACCCGCTACCTGTTCTATCCCATGGGCGCCCGGGGCGTGACCACCGGAACCGTGGGGCCGGAGGAGGGGCCGCTGCTCGAATCGCGCGTTGCCCACCTGGCCCCCCGGGCGTGGCAGGACTACAAGAAGGCGCGTGACCGGGATCCGTCCCTGAAATGGGAAAGCTTCTTTGCCGCGATCAAGGCGAAGCACGAGGGGTACGGCTTTTTCGGCCACGTGGACGTGAACGACCGGAACCGGGGCCTGTTCTGGTTCTGCGACAACGCCGCGGGCTGGGCGCAGTCGCCCAAGGTCAGCGCCATCGAGCTGGAGCGCAAGGGCGGCGCCGTGCAGCTGGTGCTCAACCTGGTGGCGGAGGCGGGCGCGTACGAGTCGGACAAGCCGATCGTGTTCGGGATCCTGCCGCACCCGGCGCGGCCGCTGCCGGAGAAGTATCGCCTGTTCGAGCGGGCGGACCCGGCCAAGGAGCCCAGGCTGTGCGACGTGTTCGACGCCTTCTACCCCTGGCCCATGGATCCCCGCGACCACAGCATGAAGGTCTTCCCGGCGGTGGATCCGAAAAAGCCCGAGGCCGGCCCGAGCTGGGAGTACGCGGAAAGCTGCATTCCGAGCATGAAGGCCGCCAAGGCGCGGGGGCTGCGCACCTTTTACCTGTCCCGCCTCTGGTTCGGCTGCCGCGCGGGGGCCTATGACGGCTGGGAATGGAGGTCGGGCGAGACGCAGGGCGCCTCCCTCGCGCCGTCGTTCGTGGATTACCTGAGCTGGGAGATGGACGAATGGCTCAAGCGCGACATCTGGGACGCCATCTACCTCGACGAATGCTATGAGACTCCCGTGAACAACCTGGAGGCGGGCCTGTCGGTCCGGCTTCCCGACGGCACGGAGCAGCCCGGCCTGTGCACGTTTGGTTTCCGCGAGCTGATGAAGCGGTGGCGCAACAGCTTCACGGCGCACGGCAAGGAGCCACTGATCATGGCGCATCACACCCACTCGTGGCAGTATCCCGGGTTGGTGTTCAGCGACATGACCCTGGACGGCGAGAACGCCCCGATCGTGTCGCTCAAGAGCCGCGACTGGCAGGACAGCACCTCCAAGGAGCGGTTCGAGGCCATCCAGAACGCCCGCCTCTGGGGCCTTTCCACGTTCTACATGCCGTTCATCGCGGAAGGCGGCTTCGACAACAAGGAGATGAGCCAGCATTCGCGCTGGCAGTGGCGGATGGCCCGCCAGGCGCAGGCCCAGTTCGCCCACTACGAGACGGCCACGGTTTACGAGGGGCAGGGCTCTGCCGTCTACAAGGGCTATTGGAAGGACGTGCTGGGGTGGGGCGCGGGCGACCCGGCCGTGCAATTCCACCCCTATTGGGACAACGAGCGGTTCGTGGGGACCGTGGGCCAGGGCGCGGATGCCCTGGTATCGTTCTACCGCCAGCCCGGGAAAATCCTGCTGGTCGCGAGCAACCGGCAGGCGACCAACCGCACGCTGCGAGTGACCCTGGACCTCGCCGCCCTGGGCCTCCTGGCAAAGCCAGAGGCGCGGGCCCTGGACAGCACTTTCGAGCCGCCGGCGGGCGATGACTTCGCGGGGCTCGCCTCCGTGGAGAAGGAAGCCAAGGCGCTGCTTGAGAGCGCCGGGGTGGAGGACCTGCTGGGAACCGGAGACAAGCGGTCGGGCCAGGAGTTGCTGAACGAACTGGGCGACACGGACGAGGAACACCGGACGAAATGGGCGCCGGTGCTGGAGGGGAATGTGCTGATCCTGCCCGTGCGGGGCAAGGATTACCGGGTGGTGGCGCTGGAATGAAAAAGCAGGCCGCACCAGCAGGCGCGCCGGGCGCGCTCGACCATGCCGGCGTCGAGCCCCGGAACGGCTATCTCCCGCCCCGGGCCCGCGTGACCCGGATGACCCGTGATACGCCCCGCTTCTGGGCGGCGGCCCCGCCCGTTCCGGCCCTCACGGACCCCTCCGGAGAGTCCGTCACGAACCGGGCCGTCATCCGGCTGGCCTTCGACGGCGAACGGCTGCACGCCGACGTCCGCGTGCGCGAGCTCAACCCGGTGCTCCGGCCCGACTGGGGTCCCGGGTCAAATCGTTTTTGGGAACAAGACCACATTGAGATCCGCTTTCTGCCCGATTCCCGCCACGACCTGAACCAGGTCCAGCTCATTGTGGCGGCGGACGGCCGGGTCTGGGACAACCGGGGCGCGTGGGCGAAGCCCGGGGTTGTCCGGTCGGTCGGCAAGCGGTTGCGGGGCGGCTGGGCCGTGCGGCTGGCGGTCCCGTACGAGGCGCTCGGCGTGGCGCCGCCGGTTTCCGGCGACCGCTGGCGCGGCATCGTGGGACATACGCGCTGGGGGGGCGGCGGGCTCGATATCGCCTGCAGCGGCGCGACCGAACTCGGCTATCCGCAGGCCGACCGGTTCGGGGAATGGCTTTTCGGCGAGCCGCTGGAGTCCGTCTTCCTGGAATCCGTTGGGGAGGGTGGCCTGGTCGTGGTCAACCGCTCCCGGACGCCGGTACGCGGCGTTCTGCGGCTGGCGATGGAGCGGGGCGGTCGTACTGCGCAAAGCGAAACCCGGAATCAGCGGCTGGCGCCGGGGCGGACCCGGATCCCGTTTTCACCGTCAGCCGTTTTTCCGCTATTTGACCGCTATTCCTTTGGCTGGAAAGGGGAGGGGGAGCTGGAATCCGACTGGGGCGCCGTTTCGCTGCGGGGCGCTCTGCCGCAGCTGCGGCGGGCGGCCGGTGCGCAGGCGCGGCCCGGGCTGCTTTTCGATGCGGAGGGGATTGCGGCGATCCGGGCGAAGATGAAGCGCGAGCCCTTCCTGTCCGAGCGGGGGCGATTCAGCGTGCCGCCGGGGGATTTGACCGGAACCGGCCTGCCGGGGCCTGACGAACCGGTTTCGATGGCGATCACGAAGTCCTGCATGAACTGGTTCCGCGTGGCGAAGGAGACCATGCTGCGCGATGGCGAGGGGAAGCGGAAGCCTGCTGCGGCTTATCTGTGGGAACGGCAGTCCGAGGCGGCCAAGGCTGCCTGGCGGGGGATTGTCAAAACCGTCCAGCCGACGCACGGCGACTTGGAGGTGCTGATCGCGGAGTTGAACGGACTGCTGGCGCGGCGCGATTTTTACAACGCCGCCGCCTTTGCCGACGTCCATCTGCCGGCGGAGGGCCGCGAGCTGCTGGCCCGCGGGGTGGAGGCGCTGCGGGACGACGAGGTGTTCCGGCTCAATCGGATCGTTTTGCAGAGCACGGTGGAGTGCATTGGCGCGTTCCGGATGGACCTGGTCATGAAACCCGGCGAGCTGTGGGGCCGGTGGCTCGTCACGGGCGACGACCGTCTGATCGCCACGGCCACGCGCGCGGTGCGCGCCGCGTTGAGGCTGACGATCATGGATCACCAGATCCACTTGCACGAGGGCATGGCCGCGGGCTCCCTTGCTTTGGCGTACGATTCCTTTTACCCGCGGCTGGGCCGGGCGGACCGGGTTGTCTGGCGGCAGCTTCTCATGCGCTTCGTGGCGCTGTATCTCGAGACGGCCCGGCGCCGGGCCTGGACGGTGACCACGATCGCCAACGCCAATCCCGTGGGCAACGGCGGGTGCGGGCTGGCGGCGCTGGCGCTGCTGCG
>JBIIYJ010000461.1:0-3458 GCA_044346855.1 Kiritimatiellia bacterium | reverse complement strand
ATCATCGGCGCCACCAAGCACACCGGCACCAAGGTCACGTTCATGCCGGACGCCGAGATCTTCTCGACCACCAAGTTCGAGTGGGACATCCTGGCCGTCCGCCTGCGCGAGCTCGCGTTCCTGAACCGGGGCATCGAGATCCAGTTCGCCCAGGAGGAGCCGGCCCGCCAGGAGACCTACAAGTACGAGGGCGGCATCACGGAGTTCGTCGAGCAGCTGAACAAGGGCAAGGTCTCGCTCCACAAGCCCATCTTCATCACCGAAACCAAGGACGACCTCGTGGTCGAGATCGCCCTCCAGTACACCGACGCCTTCAGCGAAACCGTCCTCTGCTTCGCCAACAACATCAACACCACCGAGGGCGGCACGCACCTGAGCGGCTTCCGCTCGGCCCTGACCCGCACGGTCAACGCCTATGCCCGGTCCGCCAAGCTGATCAAGGAGGACAAGGAGTCGATGTCGGGCGACGACGTGCGCGAGGGCCTCACCGCCGTCATCAGCGTCAAGATCCCCCAGCCCCAGTTCGAGGGGCAGACCAAGACCAAGCTCGGCAACAGCGAGGTGGAGGGCATCGTCGCCTCCATCGTGAACGACGACCTGAGCGCCTTCTTCGAGGAAAACCCGGCGGTCGCCCGCAAGATCGTCGAAAAGGGCGTGCTGGCGGCCCGGGCCCGCGACGCCGCGAAGCGCGCGCGCGACCTGACCCGGCGCAAGGGCGCGCTCGACAGCGCGGCACTGCCCGGCAAGCTGGCCGACTGCTCGGAGCGCGACCCCGCCCTCTGCGAGCTTTACCTGGTCGAAGGTGACAGCGCCGGCGGCTCGGCCAAGCAGGGCCGCAACCGCGAGTTCCAGGCCATCCTGCCCCTGCGCGGCAAGGTGCTGAACGTGGAGAAGGCGCGGCTCGACAAGATCCTGAACAACACCGAAATCCGGACCCTGGTGACCGCGATCGGCGCCGGGATCGGCAAGGACGAGTTCGACGTCAGCAAGGCGCGCTACCACAAGATCATCATCATGACCGACGCCGACGTGGACGGCTCGCACATCCGGACACTGCTGCTGACCTTCTTCTACCGCCAGATGCCCCAGCTCTTCGACCGCGGCCACATCTTCCTGGCCCAGCCGCCGCTCTACAAGATCACGCGCAAGAAGAAGGAAGAATACATCCAGACGGACGAGACGCTGGTCCGCCGCCTCCTGGAGCTGGGCGTCGAGGACGCCACGCTCGTCTCCGCAACGGACGAGACCAAGACCTTCAAGGCCTCCCAGGTACTGGACGCCCTTCAGGCGCTCACCGAGATCGAGTCCATCGGCCAGACGCTGGAGCGCAAGGGCATCCCGTTCAAGGATTACCTGGGCCGCCGCCATCCCGAAACCGGCGCTTTCCCCAAGTATCTGGTCGCGAGCAGCGACCTGACCGCGGGCGAGACCATGCGGTTCGCCTACACGGACGAGGAAATCAAGAAGATCCGCGAGGAGATGGAGGCCATGGCCGGCCACGAGATCGAGGTCGTGGGCGACGAAGGGGACGGCGAGGGCGGCCTCCGGTGGATCGAGATCTACCAGTCCGCCCCCCTCGCCCGCCTGGCCGCCCTGCTCGACCGGAAGGGCTTTTCGGTCCAGGGCTTCCTGCCCTCCGAAAAGCCGGTCTACTACATCCTGAACGGCGACAAGGAGCGCGTTCCGGTCTTTTCGCTTCTTGAACTCCTCGAGCGGATCCGGGAGAACGGGCGCAAGGGACTCGGGATCCAGCGGTACAAAGGTCTGGGCGAAATGAATCCCGACCAGCTTTACGAGACGACCATGAACCCCGAGAAGCGCAAGCTGCTCAAGGTGGTTCTGGAAGACGCGGCGGACGCGGACCGGGTCTTCACCATCCTGATGGGCGACGAGGTCGAACCGCGGCGCGACTTCATCCAGAAGCACGCCCGCGACGTCCGGAACCTGGACATTTAATCGCTTCGCCGGAGACCTTTTATGGACACACCTGAAACACCCCCGACCACCCCCGAGCCCGTTCCCGCCGCCCCGCTGCCGCCCATCGCGGGCGAAAGCCCCATCAACATCACGGAGGAGATGCAGCGGTCGTACATCGACTACTCCATGAGCGTGATCGTGGGCCGCGCCCTGCCCGACGCCCGCGACGGCATGAAGCCCGGCGCCCGCCGCATCCTGTTCTCGATGCACCTCATGGGGCTCCACCCCGGCCGGCCCTACAAGAAATGCGCCTACATCGTCGGCGACGTGCTCGGCAAGTACCATCCGCACGGCGACTCGGCCGTCTACGAGACCCTGGTCCGGATGGCCCAGCCCTTCGCCCTGCGCTACCCGCTGGTGGACGGCCAGGGCAACTTCGGCAGCATCGACGGCGACAACGCGGCCGCCTACCGGTACACGGAAGCCCGGCTGCGCATGCCGGCCGAGGAGCTGCTGGCGGACATCGAGAAGAACACCGTCGCGATGGTGAAGAACTACAACGGCGAGCTCGACGAGCCCTCGGTCCTGCCGGCCCGCCTGCCGAACCTGCTGATGAACGGCAGCACCGGCATCGCGGTGGGCATGGCCACCAACATCCCGCCCCACAACCTGGGCGAGCTGATCGACGCCGTCATCATCCTGATCGACAAGCCAAACGCCTCCATCGAGGAACTGGCCCGGGTCGTCAAGGGCCCTGACTTCCCCACGGGCGGCACCATCTGCGGCGTGCGGCCCATCGCCGACATGTACAAGACCGGCCGCGGCCAGATCCGCGTGCGCGGCAAGGCCGACGTGGAGGAGCTCAAGGCCGGGCGCGAGGCGATCATCATCACCGAGATCCCCTACGCGGTCAACAAGGCCAACATGGTTGCCCACATCGCCCAGCTCGTGAACGACAAGATGCTCGACGGCATCTCCGACATCCGCGACGAGTCCTCCTCCAAGGGCGGCCTCCGGGTGGTCATCGAGCTGAAGCGCGGCGCCGTGGCCAAGATCGTGCTGAACAACCTCTTCAAGCACACCCAGCTCCAGACGACGTTCGGCGCCATCCTCCTGGCCCTCGACCACGGGCAGCCCAAGGTCATGAACCTCAAGGAGCTGCTCCAGTGCTTCGTCTCCCACCGCTTCGAGGTCGTCACCCGCCGCACCCGCTTCGAGCTGGAGAAGGCCGAGGCGCGCGCCCACATCCTCGAGGGGCTGAAGATCGCCATCGACCATCTCGACGAGGTGGTGCGACTCATCCGCGCCTCGAAAAACAGGGAAGAGGCCAAGGCCTCCCTCATCGGCCGGTTCGGCTTCACCGAAATCCAGGTCAACGCCATTCTCGACATGCGCCTCTACCAGCTCACCTCGCTCGAGCGCGACAAGCTGGAGGAGGAATACCTGGGGCTCATCAAGACGATCTCCTACCTGCGCGACCTGCTGGCCAACCCCCGCAAGATCTACGGCGTCATCCGCGAGGACCTGCTGGACCTGAAGAA
>JBIIYJ010000158.1:0-11901 GCA_044346855.1 Kiritimatiellia bacterium | reverse complement strand
AGGAAAGGAAGAACCGAATAGGACCTTCCTGATTTCCTGAGTTCCAGATAGTATCGGCCCGAACACGACTGCCGTTACCCCAAGCGTTTTGTCGCGGCTCCGTCGCGCGGCGGGCTTAATCTTAATCTTAACCTTATTCCAGCCGGCCGAACAGGATGCGCTCCTTGCGGCTGGGCGAGGAGTCGCCCTGGGTCACCGTCAGGTAGACCGCGCCCCCGGACTCGCGGAATACGGGATACTGGAACGACTTCTCCGTCTCGAACCGGTACTTCCGCTCCCAGTCCAGCCCATCCTCCGACACCTCGATGTTGAACACCGAGCGGCAGGCCCCGCCGATCCGGGTGGATTCCTGCCAGCCCAGGTGATAGACGCCCCCGAACCGCTCGAAGGTCGGCTTGGAGTTGTCCCCTTTTTCAACGATCGGAAGCGCCTCGTGCGGCGTCCAGCGGACCCCGTCCGGGCTCCGGGAAAACAGGTAGTTGCGGTCGCGGTTCTCCTGCCGCGAGATCGCCAGCCAGCTGCCGTCCGGAAGGCGGTTGACGGCCGACTCCGTGAGCTTCGCTTCGGCAGGCTCGATGAGGTGACCGAGCACCGTGAACCGGGTGAATGATTCATCCAGCACGGCCCACGCATTCTGCCCGATCGGGAAATTGTTCAGCACGGAATGGATCCGGCCGTCGAACCGCTTGAAGCCGTCGATCATGTAAAGCCCGTAATCCTTCCGCGGCCGGCTGAAGCCCCGGGCGGCTGCGACCTCGTACAGCCGGCGCGGCTGCATGGGAAACACGCCCAGCTCCGTTTCAAGCTCCGCCTGGAAAATGCGCCAGTCGAAATCGCCGCGGACCCGGTCGTAGTCGATGTACCAGGTCTGGGATTCCCGCACGCCGGGCTGCTCGCTGGCGAAAAAACAGCGCAGGGTCCGCTCATCCCTGCGGATCAGGCGCGGCACGAAGCAGGCCCCGACGGGAAGCGTTTCGTTCTCGTAGGCCTTCTCCGAGGCCGCGAACGTGACGGTCTTCTCAACCCGCCCGCTGGCCAGGTCCACAACCGACAGGGCGATGTAAACGTACGGCCAGACCGGATCCTCGCCGGCCTGGACCTCGTTAGCCATATAGACGATGTACGCCTTGCCGTCGAGAATGAGAAAGTCGGAATCGTGTGCGCCCTTGACGGCGGGCAGGCAGATGTTCGCGAGCGCGCCAAGCACCCGGTTGCCCGCCTCTTTTGGATCCCAGCCCTCCGGTAACAGACGAGCCATGCACGACCTCACTTTTTCAGAATGACCGGCTTCGAGCCGGCCGGCACGGTCAGTTCGTAGTCCCCGCCGCCGGCCTTCATCGCCACACCATCCGGAGGGGCCGACATACCATAGCCGGGCGGCGCGCGGACGACAACCGTGCCGCCCGGACTGTCAGGCGGAAAGGACACGACCAGCCCCTCCGCCAGTACGGCAAGGCTCGCCGCGACGGGCGACTTCAATCCGTACTCTTTCCAGCGCGCCACCCCCTCCGCGCCCAGGGACAGAACGGCGCCCGCGCCCTTCCGCTGGACGGAGGCCGCCGTCCCCGACAGCGTCACATCATCCGAGGACGCCTCGACCGGGTCCGCCGACAGCAGCGCGTAGTCGATCCCCTCCGCCCGCTCGACCCGGATGATCCGCCCCTCGCCCGCCGTGGAAAAGCCGGGGGGCTTCTCCCCGCGCGGGCGGGGAAACACGGCCACGTAATACGCGCCGTCCCCGGGCTGCTGCAGGTGCAGCAGGTCCATGTATTCCTCCCGCTTCTGGGTCACGCCCCCGTAGCGGAGCGTGTGCCGCGGCGTCCCCGCCGGGCTCGCCACGAAAAATTCCGCGTCCACCCCGAACCACCCGGCCGCCGTGTAGCGATCGCCCGCCGGAAGCGCCCGAGCCGGCCTGTTGGTCGACCCCGGCTTGTCGGCCAGGAAGGCCCCGAGGTCGGCCGCCTCGGCGGCTGCCCCTATTTTATCCGACAGCGTCCAGAACTGCCACACCGTGGGCTGGCCGCCGGCGGTCGTGTCGCGCAGCACCAGGTAAGCCGCGCCCGCGGGATCGGCGTCCTTCAAGAACAGCAGCTGCCGCGTCCACTCCAGCCGGGGCTCCGCGACCGCGGTCTCCTTCGGGAACGGGGGCAGGTTCGCCGGCCAGCCCGCGCGGGTGTCGGCGTTGGTGTAAACCACGGTCGAGCGGACGTAGTCCGCCCGCGGCAGGGCGGCGAAGGCGCCGAACCGGGTTTCCGAATAATACCCGAACGGCGGGCCCGCTTTCCCCTCGACAGCCCAGGGGTGCGGCAGGCGGACCCCGTTCTTCAGGAGGTCGTGGTGCGTGTCGTACCCGAGCTCGAAGGTGAAGTTCCCGCCCAGCGGCTTGCCCCGGGCGTACCATTGCGCCAGCGCGCCCACCTGCGGCGTCCACACGTCCAGGTTCCGCGTCGACTGGACAAACGCCAGGGTGTTGACGTAACTCTCGCTGGTCGTGTTGAAGCCGTGCCGCAGCACCGCGCCGAGGTTGGGAAACAGCTCCGATCCCCAGGCGGGCGCTTCGGCCGGCAGCCGCTTGTCGAGATAGAACGCCTCGTTCCCGCCCAGCCGGGCGTCGGACAGGCGCAGCGTGTACCCGTTTTGAATCCACATCCATTGCAGCAGGCGGGACAGCGCCGGGTCCGCCTTCTCGTAGAAGCGGGCCATGAGGCCGAACGCGGCGCTCCGCTCGCCGGAGGTGCCGCGGCCGTGGGCAGCCGAGACGCGGAAGCCTTCCCGCTGGGGATCGGGCGGGGTCTGGTACTTGGCGAAGGCCAGCACCAGCTTCTTAAGCCGGGGATCTTCGGAAAAATCGGCGAAGCCCGCCCGCTTGGCGGCGACCGCATAAACCAGCATCGGCTCAAGGCTGACGAAGCCGTAGTGGCTGCCCTCCGGGATCCACTCGCCGTTCGGCCCGACCTCGTCGTGAAGCCATTTGTTCATCCAGGCCGTCGCCTGCCGCGCCCAGGCGGGGGCCATCGGATGATCCCGCAGCGCGCAGGCGATGATGCCGAGCGACAGCGTGTAGGAGACGCTCATGTTCGGGTTGCCGCTGATATAGCCGCGCTCCATGGACCAGCACATCGGATCGGCCATCGTGTACCCGAGGTAGGCCATCCGGGCGCGGAGCACCGGCTTCTCGGAAGGGGCGATCAAGTCGCTGTCGATCAGCGCGTCGTACAGGGCGGCCGTTCCGATGGCCTTGCGCATCACGTCAAAATTGCCCATCAGGGCCAGTTGCTCGCGCAATTGGATCAAGGGGATGGGGTCGGCCCCGTTTTTCGGACGCGAGGCCGGATCCAGCCTCGCCTGATAGGCCGCCCCGGCCCCATACAGGCCCAGGTTCGGCTTGCCCCGGTTGGTCCAGGCCGCCACGATCTCGTTCGTGAAGGCGGGCCACCGCTCCGTCACCTCTTGCCAGTCCACAAACAGGCGCGGATGCGGATCATTGGCCGCGGCCGGCCAGTCCAGGACCATCTTCCGCACGTCGGCAAGCGCGCTCGCGAGCTGGTTTGTCCCCAGGCCGACGCTCCAGACCCGGAGCCCCGAGGTCAGCGGGGCGCGCAGGATCGGGGCGCCGCCTTCATACGAGAAAGGGATCCGGCACCGTTTCCATTTTTCCCACATCGGAAGCATGATGCTGAGATGCCACGAATCGAACCCGCCGTAGGACAGGGGCTTCATCGGCGAGCCGTCCTTTTCGCGGACCCAGACGCCGGGCTCGTGCGTTTGCAGGCGAAGAAGCGCGCCAGCCGAGCCGGTCAGCCAGATTTCGGAGGCGCAGTCGGGAAAGATGTTGGCGATGCTCGTGTTCGGGCTGAGGAAACAGACCGGGTTGGTGGAGTCAACCACGGACGCCACGCGATCGGCCTTGGCCCATTGCCCGTATCCCTTGGGGAGGAGCGCCTGGGTGATGCCCGGCCAGGGGGGAAGGGTGAAGACCGCGGCCAGGTCGGGCCGGTCGCCGTTCGTCTCCATCTCCCAGCGGACCGCCGTGTCGCCCGCCGCCACCCGGGCGGTCAGGCGCAACGCCGTTCCGTCATCCAGAAGATAGCGGGTCTTCACGGCCGCGAAGACGGGGCCCCGCTCAACCAGCGTGGCCGACCAGTTTCTGACTTTGCCCGCCCCCCTCAGCCGGCCTTCGCCCGACCAGGGGCCGCCGAGCCGAATCGCCTTGAACAGGGACGGCGTCTTTTCCAATTCCACCGGCTTGTCGAATTCCCGCTCGCCCAGTTCCACCCGCAAGCCGATTTCGTCCGTTGAGAGTTCCGCCTGATCCGGTCCGGCTTTCACCTTCAGCGTGGAATGGAGGGCCGCGGTCGCGTCTGCCGTTTTGTCGTATGACAACGTGTAGGTATTCGTGCCCAGCGGCGCCAGTTCATCAACGATGAACCAGGCCGTTGCGGTTTGGACGAAGCGGGATTTTTCATAAAGCCTGACCTCGGTCAGTTGAACCGGCTGGAGCCCGGCGGGGCCGGTCAAGCGCACCGAATCCGCCTGGCAGGCGCCGGGGGGCGCCTCGAAAGGTTCGGAAACCAGCTGCCGATGCCAGGGACGGCCGAGCTTTTCGGTCAGGACAATCTGTTTCTCGCCCGCGACGGCGGCCGCGGCGCAAAAAATCAACGGCATGAAAAACGATCTAGTCACAGGCGCTCCCGGGAAAAGGGGTCAAACGAACAGACAGCGGGATTCTTCATATCCCAATTAACCGGCGAAGGCAACCAGAAGCGCGTAACAGACCAGAACCCGAGCGCATTGCAGTTTAGTCGGGATTATGCCAGTCGGGTGCGAAGCCGATTTGGAGTGCGGCGGCTTGACGCCGCTTTGGTTGGCACCGACTGGACGCGACATCAACGGCTGGGCGCCGCGTCAAGCCGACACGCTCAGGCAGGCCAATCGAAGCGCGCAAGGTAGCCGCATCGCAGAAAGCGGCGTCAAGCCGCCGCACTCCAAATTTAAAAGATCTGTCGATCCTGACGAAACTGCAATGCGCCCCCAGAAACCGCTTCCGTGCAAAATCGTCAATCCGAAGAAGTCTTGCCGGGAAACGCCGGAAAGGTTAGCCTGCCATCATGACTATCAGCTTCCCTCGATCGCTGGCGCTTATACGGTTCGTGGGCCTGATTTTCACCCCGTGAAAGGACGCGTCATGACATCCCTCAGCACCTTTGAAGCCGACATCACCCCGCCCGTCGGGCATCCGCTCTGCGCGGGCTGGTATCCGCCGGCCGTCGCCATCACCGACCGCCTGACCGCGCGGGGCCTCGTGCTGACAGGCGCCGAAAAACCGGTCGTGCTCTGCGCGCTGGACTGGGCTGAACTCAGCAACCGGGAGCACCTGCGCTGGCGCGAGGCGCTGGCCGCCGCGGCGGGCACGGAACCGGACCGGGTGGCCGTCCAGTGCACCCACACCCACAGCGCGCCCTGGCCCGACCGCGATGCGCAGAACCTGCTCGACGAGGCCGGCTTCCCCGACCTCGTCATGAAGGGCAACTGGCCCGAGGCGGCGCGGGACAGCGTGGCCGCGGCGGTGAAGGCGTCCCTGCGCGCCGGCCAACCCTGCACGCACATCGCCACCGGTCAGGCGCGCGTGGACCAGGTCGCCTCCAACCGCCGGATCATGGGAAGCGACGGCAAGGTCAAGGCCGTCCGCTGGACCAAAACCAAGGACCCGGCCGTCCGGGCCGAACCGGAGGGGCTCATCGATCCGTTCCTCAAAACGATCGTGTTCTTGAATGGTGAAACCAAACTGGCGGTGCTGCACTTCTACGCGGTGCACCCCACCAGTTTTGACGGCGACGGCACGGTCACCCCGGAGTTCGTCGGCCTCGCCCGCAACCGGCGCCAGCGGGAGGACGGGAACGTGCCCCACCTCTATTTCACCGGCGGCGGCGGAAACATCACGGCCGGCAAATACAACGACGGCAACCCGGCCAACCGGCCCGTCCTGACCGAGCGGATCTACCGCGCGATGACGGAGTCGGAAGCCGCCCTGCGGAAGAGGCCGCTGACGACGTGGAACTGGCGGGTCCAGCCGGTTGTCCTGCCGCCCCGGGAGGACCTGGACGAGGCCGCCCTGCTGGAAGGGATTCGCGCTCCCGGCGCCACCGGCGCGACCCGCAGCCGGGCGGCCCTGATGCTGACTTACCTGAAGCGGCAGGACCTGCCGATCCCGGTCACGGCCCTGCACCTGGGCGCCGAGGCGTACATCGTGAACCTGCCCGGCGAAACCTTCATCGAGTACCAGCTCGCGGCGCAGGCGGAACGGCCCGATGCCTTCGTGGCGGTGGCCGGCTACGGGGACCAGGGCACGGGCTACATCACCCTCGAGCGCTCGTTCGCGGAAGGCGGCTACGAGCCCATCGACTCCTTCGTGTCCGGCAAGTCCGAAGCCATTCTCCGTGAGGCGATCCGCCAGGTGCTGGCGGCGAAGAAGGCCTGACGCTGGGTCTCCTTTCGCCGGAACGCGCGCTGCTCCCGGTCACCGGCCTCCCCGCTGCCACTCGTAGATGGAGGGCGGGGCCGCCCTCGGCCTTTCCGGGGGCGGTTCATCCGGCGCCGCAACCCGGTTGTCCCGGTCGGCCGCCAGCGGCGCCGCGCTCTCGACCAGGGTCCCGTTCCCGCCGAAAAGGACGTTGTCGACCAACTCGACGCCGACGCAATCCGGGGTCCGCAGCCGGAGCAGGGGAAACGCCGTGTTCTTAAGGATGAACCGGTTGTTCCGGATGATGTGATCGAAGCAGCCGCAGGTCGCCACGAATCCAGCCCCCTTCTCCACCGTGAACCGGTTGTGCAGGAAGAGCCAGTTCTCGTTGACGCCGTTCAGCAGCACGCCGTTCGTCGCGCAGATGAAATCGCAATTGTAAACCGCGTTGCGCGGGCCGTTGGGGCCGTGCGTGGTGTCGTCGGACCCGGTCGCATAGGCGCCGTGACCGTAGCTCCCGTACGCGCCCCGCGCGTCGTTCCGGCAGTTCTCGAACAGGTTTTCCGTGGACCAGCCCGCGTGCCACTGGGCGTCGCTGCCCTCGAAGACGCTGTTGCGGATGACGTTGCCCTGCGCGCCGAACTGGACCTGCGGCGCGTGCCGGAACCGTTTCCAGACGGTGTCCTCCATCAGACAATCCCAGGCGCAGGTGAAACCGCCGTAGCCGAAATAGTTGACGTGCGCCTTGTGCACGGCCGGATCGAACCCGGTGAACGTGCAGTCGCGCACCTCGCACTGTTTGGCCGAATGGAAATGGACGCCCGAGCCGCCGCTGTTGAGCACGTCGACGCGCCGGACCCAGCAGGCCCAGGCCCAATGGGAATGGACGGTATGGAACGCCATCCGGCAGGCGTGATCGATGGTCAGGTCCTCGATCCCGCAGCGCTCCACCGGCGTCACCCGGCGGATGTAGGAGCCGTCGGCCACGGGAAAGTCGATGCGGAGGGGTTGGCCTATCTCAACCGTGTTCCCCTGCACGGCAACCGCCTCGTAGGCGTTGATGCGGACGCCCCAGCCGACGGTGGAGCGGTCGCCCGTGAGCCCGCGCCAGCGGTCCGAGGACGGCGCCCGGATCAGGAACTTGTCGCCCGGCTTGAGGTCGCCCGCTTCCCGGAGCGTGATTGCGGTGGCGCCCCGCCTGGCGTCCGCCGCCAGCAACCGGTCGCCGTCGTCCATCCGGCCGTTGAACGCAAACACGGCGGGCGGCGGCCAGCCCCTGGGCAGCTCCGCCCCGGGATTGGCCAGGCTGTAGCGGAACACGAGCTTCGTCTCCCCGCGCCCGGCCCCCCGGATCACCACCCCGTTGCGCCTGACGAGCACGGGCCGGTCCAGGTAATAGGTTCCCCTGCCGATCAGGACGGCCCCGCCGCCCGCCGCGCCCGCCTCCTCGCAGGCCGCGTCGAGCAGGCCCGAGATGTCGGTTTCCGGCCGGGCGCCGCGCGCCTCCAGCCGGAGGACGGCCGGCGCGTCCGGAATTCCGCCAGGCACGCCGACGTTTCTCCAATTTGGGTACACAACACCGTCGGATCCGGGCACGTCGGCGGCAGTCAGCCGGTCGTGTTCATCGGCCCGCAGCTTGTACTGGCCGGGATACGGGGGAATCGGCATGGGCAGGCGGACGAGGGACAGGTCGGCGACGTAGACGTCGATCCGCTCGTTCTCCTGGGGGTAGGCCAGGAAAAACAGCTGCAGGGCTGCCGTGCGCGCGTCGAGGACCACCCGGCGGATCAGGTCGTGCCATTTCCCGTCGTTCCCGCCGAGTTCGCCCCAGTTGGCCTGGGAGGAGGGCAGCAGCGCGCCGGCCGCGTCGTATTCCCGGATCCACAGGCCCAGCGAGCGCCCGCTGACGGCGCAGACCCGGCCGCGCAGCTCGATTACGCCCGGGGCCCGGCAGAGCGCCAGCGCGCTCTCCACCTTGGCCCCGTTGCGCGCCTTGTCGGCGACGATCCGCAGGGCCGGCCTGCCGCCGGTCGCCGCGTTCACGACGACGCCCGCCTCGCCGCGGTCCCTGGCGATGGTCCAGCCCGCTTCGCCCGCCGTAAAGTCGCCGTTCGAAAACGGAACGATGTAGGAAACGGTCATCCGCACCTCTCCAGTTTCCACACGTCGCGCCCCATGTGATTTCCCGCCGCGATCCACAGGGCGCCCTTGAACACAAACACGCTGGCCGCGTGCCGGGGCGCCCAGGGCGTTCCGGGCAACTCCTCCCAGCGCGCGCCGTCGTCGGAGAACCAGACGTCGTTCGCGTTGCCCCCGGGCTTGCAGACGCCTTCCAGGATCCAGAGCCGGCCGTCGAAAACGGCGACGTCGTGGTACTGGCGCGGCCGCCACGGCGCCTTTTCCGTGTGCCGCTCCCAGCGGAGTCCGTCCGCCGAACTCCAGACATCGGCAAAATAGTCCGTGTAATAGGTGCCGCCCCCCAGGATCCAGAGGCGCCCGTCCTTCACGGCCGAGCCGCCGATCTGGCCGCGCGGGGACCAGGGCGCATGCTCTGTCACCCGAGTCCAGTTCACCCCGTCGCGGGAATTCCAGACGTCGTTGTAATGCGTCTCGATGGTTGGCGCCGTCCAGACCGGGACATGCCCCTGGATCCGCTTCGTGACGGGCTGCCCGCCCATGACCCAGATCAGCCCGTCGTGCGCCGCCGTGTAATGAAGGCACCGCGGCGCCCAGGGCGCCTCGGCCGTCACGCGCTTCCACGTCCGGCCGTCCTCCGAATTCCAGACGTCTGACTGGTAATGGCCCAGCAGCGGGTCGCCCCCGACGATCCACATTTTCCCCTGGTGCACCACGTAGCCGGCGGTATGGCGCGCCTCCCAGTCGAAGGCAGGGTCAAATCGGTTGTCCAGATGCGTGTTGGGCCTGACCAGGGTCCAGTCCTTCCCGTCCGGCGAATTCCACACCTCGTTGTTGCAGTTGGAGTGAATGGGATTCGTGACTTTGTCGTCCGGATTCCAGCCGCCAATGAGCCACATCCTGTCCTGGTAGACCAGCGCCCCGGCTCCGTCCCGCGGCGGAAAGGCCGCAGCCTCGGTCACCCGTTGCCATTCGTAATGTGCGCCGTTATTCATGCTCCCCCCCCTCGTCCCGCAGGTTGATTCCCTGATCGGCCACGATGAGTCTGTTGCTAAAAATGAACCGCCCTCCTTCACGGATGGGCTTACACCCGCGGAAACTCGCCTTCGGGATTGTTGCACACCTCGTGCAGGGCCGTCATGAACCTGCACAGGTTGTGAAAGGTCACCGAGGGCTGGAGGCCGTGGTCGCCGTTCGGGAAATAGCGCTTCTTCGCCAGCAGGGGCGGCACCTTGCCCCGGATCTCGGGCTCGATCAGGCGCTCGTTGCCTTCGTTGACGACCTCCTTTTCAAGGCCCCCGAACATGACCAGTTCCGGGAATTGCTCGCGCAGCGCAAGCAGGTCGTTGCTGCCCTTGACCTCGAAGGGATAGAGGGAATTAAAGCCGCATTCGACCAGCAACGGCACCAGCTGCATGGCGCAGCCGTCCGAGTCGACCGTCCGCACCGGCACGCCGCTCGCATTGGCGCAGTCGGCCAGCTCCCGGTAGAACGGGGCGCAAAACTCGCGGAACTGGTCGGGTCCGATCAGCATGCTGGTCTTGAAGCCGATGTCCTCCCAGCAGGCGACCGCGTCCGGCCGCAGCCGTTCGATCAGCGGGAACACATACCGGCGATTATGGTCTCGGAACGTGGCCATGATGTCCTGCACCAACTCCGGGTCGTCATAGAGCGCCAGGCCGGCCGCGGCCGTGCCCATCAACGAGCGCACCTTCCCGAACGTGCCGCCGGCGGACACCACCAGCGGCCGCTCGCGTTTGTCGAACCGCCGGCAGTTGCGCTCCATCTCGTCGGGCGACATGAATATCCTGGGAGCCATCTTCGCCTTATAGAACTCCCACGAGGCGCGGTCGCGCACCGGATAGACGCGGTACTCCGGCATGCCGTAGGTGTCGGCGTTGTCCGCCACTTCGCGGACCACGGAGCCGTCCTCACCCTCGATGATGACGTAGCCACCCTCCTCGCGGCGGGTGTGCCGGATGCCCTCGCCGCCCCAGGCCAGGGCGAAGTCGGGGTAAACCGGCCCGGTGGTCCCCCAGTAGCGGAACCAGCTTTCAACGTCGAGGTTCTTCCAATTGGTCACGCTGCCGCCGACCCGGGGCGGCATTCCCATCTCAACCAGGCGCGCGTGCGTCGTGCACAGGCAGCCCTGGCTCATCCCCGGGGCGCCATTAAAACCGAAAATAGGGATATAGTCGGGCTCCTGCCCCGTTGCCACGGCCAGGAAACGCTCGCGGTCCGTCAGCTTGGTTTTCATCCGGCCTACTTTACTCCCCAGTCTCCCCCGCGTCCAGCCGAACCGCTTCAAACGACAGGCTTCATGATGGTTGCCGTCCTTGGCTTCTTCGCGAAGGCCCGTCAGGGAAGCCGCGCGGCAGGCGACGGCTTGGCGCGGCGATGCTGCGCCCTCAGCGGATCAGCAGCAGCGTTCCCTTCGGCAGGGTTGAATCGAAAACCAGGCCGGGCCCGAAAGCGGTCCACCGGCGGAAGGCGGAAACCCCGTTCACGTAGAGATTCAAGCCCGCGAGATCAAGGGTGGAGCCGGCCTGCACGACCAGTTCGCCGACATACAGCGCATCGGAAGCGCCGTCGCCCCGCAGGTCGTCCCGCTCGACCAGCTTCGCGTGCGTGGCCTGCTCCGCCGTGCCGATTTCCAGACGGCCCAGGGCGTGATTGCGGATCATCCCGTTAGTGGTGGCGCCCAGGTCGACGCTCTGCGCCTCGATCGTCTGAGGGCTGCCCGGGTCGGCGGCCCCGGCCAGGGCCAGCGTCGACGCCTGCAGCGTGAAGTTGTTGGTCTGCCACTGGCCGCGATTGTCCCAGTTCCGGGCCAGCGAAATCGTCGTCGCCGAATCGCCCGCGATGTATCCGCCGGGGCCGATCTGGAGGCTGCCGTCCGTCACGATGGCCGCGCCCTGGGCGCGGAGGCGGTTCCACCAGACGGAAGCCGCCTGGACGGAACCCTCGACCGCGAATTCGCCGATCCGGATCGGTCCGCCGCCGACAACAGCCAGCGTGTTTGAATTCAACCCGATCTCCGCGCCGCCGGCTGTCGCGGTCGTCCCCGAATAATTCCTGCGCTGGACATAGACGGCATAGCCCCCGCCGTTCGTGCCGCAGAAGGTCACATCGCCGCTGATCTCATACAGCACATTGGCGGTGTAGGTGCTGTCGAAGGAAGCCGAGACCGACTTGTAGGTGCCCGCCGGAAGGGTGAAAGGCGCCCCGCTGTCCAACGTATAGGTCAGGCCGCCGACATTGCAGGCGTACCAATTGGTGAGAGGATTCCCGTTGCGGCTGTAAAG
>JBIIYJ010000460.1:0-3484 GCA_044346855.1 Kiritimatiellia bacterium | reverse complement strand
TTACGCCATGGTCGAGGACATCGACGAGAAGGTCGGCCGCCTGCTGGCGGTACTCGACGAGACCGGGCAGCGCGACAACACGCTGGTGGTCTTCACCTCGGACCACGGCGAGATGCTGGGCGACCATGGCCTCTACCTCAAGGGGCCCTACTTCTACGAGGGGGCCGTTCGGGTTCCGCTGATACTGGCGATGCCGGGCCGGGTCGCCCCCGGGACGCGCCGGGACGCCCTGGTCGAACTGGTGGACCTGGCCCCGACCCTGCTCGGGGCGTGCGGCCTGCCGGAGCACCCCGGCATGCAGGGGCGCTCGCTCTGGCCGCTGCTCGCCGACCCCGATCCGTCCCGTCCGCATCGCGAGAGCGTCTATTGCGAATACGGCAACGCCGGCTTCCGCCATGATCCCCGGGCCTGGGCCAGCATGATCCGCACCGCCCGGCACAAGCTGGTGCGGGCCCATGGCCAGGAGGACGGCGAACTCTACGACCTCCTCGCCGATCCGCACGAACAACACAACCGCTGGCGGCAGGATGACTGCGTTGCGCTGCGGGGCGACCTCCTCGCCGCCCTCTGCGACCGCATCGCCTTCACCGCCGACCCGCTGCCGCAGCGCCGCAGTAGCTTCTAAACCAGGAACCCCCATGAACCAAACCGACATGAAACACAATCCCGTTCTGCCGGATTACCTCGCCGATCCGTTCTGCTTCCATCACGACGGCTGGTACTATGCCGTCGCTACCGGCAAGCCGGAGTGCTACTCGCCCGCGTTCGAGGGGCCGCACGTGGTGCCGATGGTCAAGTCCCGCGACCTGCAGCACTGGGAGCGGGTAGGGCGGATGCTGGAACTTCCGCGGGAGCCCTTCATCTGCTTCTGGGCGCCGGAAATCGCCGTTGATGCGGGGCGCTTCTACATGTACTACCACCCCTGCCGGGCGGGGAAGGGGGGCTACCACATCCGCGTCGCCGTGGCCGATCGGCCTGAGGGCCCGTATCGCGACACCGGCGTGCCGCTTACCAATCCGGATCTGAACCCGTTCGCCATCGATTCGCACGCTTTTCGCGATGACGACGGCCAGTGGTACCTGTTTTACGCCACCGATTTCCTCGATTTCGACTCCAAGACCTTCCGCGGCACGGCGCTGGTGGTGGACCGACTGAAGAGCATGACCGAACTCGAGGGCAATCCGCGGGTGGTCATGCGCGCCCACTGGCCCTGGCAGCTCTACAAGGCGCAGCAGAAGAGTCACGGCGTGGTGGCCGACTGGTACACGCTCGAAGGCCCGACGGTCT
Organism: Kiritimatiellia bacterium; assembly: GCA_044346855.1. Lineage (GTDB taxonomy): Bacteria > Verrucomicrobiota > Kiritimatiellia > CAIKKV01 > CAIKKV01 > CAIKKV01. The sequence continues at coordinate 2,197 of JBIIYJ010000460.1, read as the reverse complement.
GCAAGCGCAACGGGCGGTACTACTGTTTCTACTCCGGCGGATGCTTTCAAAACGATAGCTACGGCGTGGATTGGCTCGAGGCCGATTCCGTTTTCGGCCCGTGGCGCGAGATCGGTTGTGAGCGCGGCCCGCAGTTCATGCGCAGTGTGCCGGGCGTCATCGGCCCCGGCCATCATTCCATGGTCGTGACCCCGGACGGTGTGGACCATGTGGTCTACCACGCCTGGAACAAGGAAATGACTGACCGGCAGATGTGCGTGGACCGCCTGGACTGGGCAGATGCCCGCCCTACGGTGAAGCGTTTTGCCGCGACAACGAAATAACTCCTCAAGGATTGCATGACCGGATGATCTGTGCGAACTTATCTCAAATAGGATACGATACAGGCGATTCCATATGCACAGAACTAATGACATCATTCACGAGGCAAGCGATCTGCCCGTAGAAGATCGCGCTAGGGTAGTTGATTCACTCCTGCGAACCTTGAATACTCCCAATCCTGACGTTGATCGGGCTTGGGCGAGCCTCGCAAAAAAACGATTGGCCGAGCTCCGTTCCGGAAAGGTCAAGCCAGTTTCCGGTCAAACGGTTTTCGCTTACGATCACGCCTCCATCTCCCGGATGCCCTTGCACTCCGGGTAACCAGTGCAGCCCCAGAAAGGCTGGCCGGCTTTCTTGCCATTCTTGGCGGTGCGTTTCCGCATCGGCTTGCCGCACTCGGGACAAACGGGAGAGGCCGGTCCGACCTGTTGCTTGTCACGTTCTTCCAGGCGAACGGCCATCATGCGTTCGCGAAAGCCGCCCTCCTGCCTGAAACTCTCGCCTTGCGCCTCCAGCTGGCGGTGGAGCATGTTCAGGACACGGTTATGAAGAATTAGCTGGGCGTTGGCCGCCTGGATGGAATCGTTCGAGTCCAGCCACGGGGCAAACTTCGCATACTGGGCCATCAGGTACAACGCGGACTCATGGCTTCCGTCCCCCTTTTTCAAGTGGTTCTCGTCCAGTCGCACATCGAACACCGCCTGCGCTTCCGGCGAGGGTACTTTCCATGGGGCGCTCCCTCGCCTGATGAGCCAGAACTCATAGTCGCCTTTGAGTTCCGCCAAACTAGCGCGCGCCACGTCCGTGAGAGTCATCTCCGTTCCCTTGGAGGTTCCGGCGCGTTCCGAGCCCTCGACAATATTCTGGCGCCCCGAGCGGGCGGCCTGGGTCATCTGGTCGAACAGGCGTCCGCACGGGTCGTTGGTGCGGTTAAGAAACGTCTCGCAGAAGCGCCAGGTTCCCAGTTGGATGACGGACGCCAGGGTAAAGGAATCCAGCTTGCGGTATCCGCCATGCTTGTCGAAAAGGTCCATAGGCTGCCTCTTGTTTTCGACTTCCATCGACTCCACTCGACTTCTTCCGACTTCTGATGAGTCGCAGGGCGTAGCCGAACTTGCCAGAAATATGCCAAATTGAAAAAATTGGGACAAGATCAAAATGGTGTCAGAAAATCAAGGTCGAGTGGCGTCGATGAAGTCGATGGGCGTCGAATTTTGCGCGACTTTCGCCTGGCCATGAACGATACCTTCATTCGGAGCGTCATGGAATACGGCGAGGTTCTCTATGAACGGCGGTTAAAAGCAAACAACCCTTCATCGTTAAATCTTGGGGCCAAAACCCTCCATAGTCCCATTGACCCGACCGCTGCCTGATCCGGAACGGCTTCAAATAGACATTTGTATTATCCGTGTCATCCGGGCAATCCGTGTTTCCCACCTTTTCTGGATCTTGCCGTTGGCGTGTTCGTGATGGCCGTTTTGATGATGATTACCGGGGCAGGGCATACATTTTCGCCACGCGCGTGAAGAGGATGCGCATATCGATGGCGTCTTCGCCGATCCTTAATATTCGGGACAAAGCCTGGCGGTACAGGGTCAGCTGGTGGCGGTAGGTGTCCGCGGCGGGCGCCATGTCGGCGTCATTCTTGATACGGCTGCTCTTGAAATCCATTAGAACGGCCCGCACCGGCTTCCCGGCGGCGTCGCAAAACACGGTCACCCGGTCGAACGCGCCGCTGATCCAGGCATCTCCGTCCACCAGTTCAAAGCGCATTTCCCGCCACAGGCGGACTTGCCCGGCGGGGCGGGCCAGGGCGGCCCGCACCTCGGGAGAGGCCAGCAGCCGCCGGAACTGGACTTCCGCATCGGCGCGGACC
>JBIIYJ010000459.1:0-3487 GCA_044346855.1 Kiritimatiellia bacterium | reverse complement strand
AACCTGCGACGAACTCATTGTCGTCACCACCAACATGGCCGACCCCGTCCTCTCCCCCTACCCCGCGCTGGCCACGGTCGCCGGCGGTCTAAATACCGAAAACTGGATGACCCCCTCCGTGCCGTCGCATGGAAAACCCGGCTCGACGGCCTGGCTCCGCAACAAGGGGGACGACTTCCAGGTCACCGTCTGGGGCTCTCCCGCGCCAATGGCGACCGAACCTGCTTACGGAGTCCATCGCTATCCCGCCGGCGAACACCTGTTTTCCGCGCTTTCCCCCGCCACCATGCCCGGCTCCGGCGGCCTGACCCGACTCACCTGCTCCGGCTACACCTGGTCCAACGCGGCGGCCGGGCAGGGCTCGGGATCCACGACGAGTGTCCTCCTCTCCGTGGCGGCCGACACTTGGCTGGCCTGGTCCTGGAACAACCCGGAACACAAGCTGACCGTGCGATCGGGCGGCAAGGGCTCGGTCGTCCAGGATTTCGCCGACTGGCACACCAATGGCAGCCTGGTCACCCTGACAGTCCAGCCGGAAACGGATTGCAGCTTCCTCTACTGGGTCGGCGACGTGCCCTACGCCGACCGCACCAACGCCGCGCTCACGCTGACCATGAGCCAGCCGCGCACCGTGATCGCCTGTTTCACCGCGCCGCCGGCCGGCGCGCGCAGCCTGGTCTGGGCGGGCGGCGCCTCCACCAACGACTGGTTCAACCCGGCCTTCTGGGACGGCAGCGCCCTTCCCGGCCTGTATGACAGCGTGACCCTGACAAACGGGACCAACCTGATCGCCTATCCCGCCCACATCACGGTGGCGGCCCTGACACTGGGGCGAAACGCCAGCCTCTTCGTCGGAGGCGCCGGCTCCGGCGCGACCGCTCTCACACCGGTCAGCGCGGCGGACACGCGGCCCTACAGCCTGACCGTCACCGGGAACCTGACGGCGACCAACGGCGCCCAACTGGGCCTGGGCGGACTCAACGCCAGCGGCCGAGTGGACCTGGCGGTCGGGGGCGACCTGCTGCTGAGCAACTCCGCCAACCTGGCCATTTACGCAGGCTACACGGGCCCCACCACCGACGTGGCGACCTACCAGTCAGGCGGTGCAGGCGTGACCGTGGGCGGCATGACCTACCTGGGAACCAACTCCTGGATCCATCCCTTCTGCCACCAGGTCAGCGGCGCGCCCGCCATTTTCACCCTGCAGAACCTGACCATCGCCACCAACGCCGGCTTCAACGCCGACTACCGGGGCTTCGGGCGGCTGGTGACAAAAACCACGGCCGGGGATTGGGGCTTTGTCTTCTTCGGCCCCGGGAAGACCACCGTGAACTATCAGCAGTACGGCGGCATGGGCGGCAGCTACGGCGGCAAAGGCGGCAAAAACGGCGCGGCCAGCCTTTACGGCTACGCCAACGCGCCCTTCTGGCCGGGCTCGCCCGGCGGGGACTACCGGTACGACAACTATACGCTATTCTCAGGCGGCGCGATCCGAATCCTCGCAAAACAGGTTCAGCTCAACGGCCAGCTGAACGCCCGGGGCATCGCGGGCCGGACCTATTGCGCAGGCGGCTCCGGCGGCGGGATCTGGGTGACCTGCACGCGCTTCGACGCGGGCCCGCTTGGCCGGATGAACGCTTCCGGAGGGCTCGCGTATGATTACAACGGAACCTGCGGGGGCGGCGGAGGCGGCCGGATCGCCCTGGCCCTGAATCTGTCCCCAAAACAGATTTCAGACCTTTACGCGACCGGGACGGCCAAGGGGCTGGTCATCCAGGACATGACCAACACCGTCTACGCGCCCAACATCAGCGTTGCCGCCGGACTGGGTTACGGGGCAGATGGAACGGGCACCGTCGGAACGGCCGTTTTCATCATGAGCGCGGCCGATCGCGGCACCCTCATCATGATCCGGTAGCCAGAATGGGCGCTGATTCGCCCCGCGCAGCCGGGGCGCATCAGCGCCCCCTTTTATTACCTAATCTTAATCTAATACCCGCCAAACTCGGCTGCGGCGTCGAACATGGCGATGATGTTCTCGGCCGGCACGTTGGACTGGATGTTGTGAACCTGGTTGAAAACGTAGCCGCCGCCGGGCTTGAAGATCGCCATCCGCTCGCGCACATGCTCGCGGATCTGCGCGGGCGTGGCCGACCCCAGCACGTGCTGCGTGTCGCACCCGCCGCCCCACAGCACGATCTTCTTGCCGAACTCCCGCTTCAGCCGCTCGGGCTCCATGTTCACGGCCGAGGTCTGGATGGGGTTCAAGATATCCACGCCGGCCTCGATGAAGTGGGGAATCAGGTTGTATACTGATCCGCACGAGTGCAGGAAGGTCTTCCACGGCGTGTTCGCGTGGATCCAGCCGCACAGCCGCGCGTAGTGGGGCTTGATCATCTCCGCCCACAGCTCCGGCCGCACGAACTCCCCGCGCTGGGTGCCGCTGTCGTCCGCCGCGATCCCCCACCCGAACGCCCGATTCCCCACCGCCTGGTGCAGCAGCGTCAGGCACTTGATGCTGGCGTCAACCGACCGCCCCATCATCTCATGGCACAGCTCAGGCTCGGTCATCAGCAGGCACATCCAGTCGCTCGGCCGGCCCTGCGTGACGTTCGACCGCCGGTCGGTGATCAGGCTGAGTCCCAGGAAGCAGACGCCTCCGCCCCACCCCAGCAGCGCGTAGTCCGTCGTGTCGGTCAGGCGCTTCGCGTGGGCGGCAATCGTCTTCAGCATCTCGTCGGAAATGTCGTCGATGGGCTGGAACCGGGCGGGATCGATCGAATCGCCGCGGTCAAAGGAGATGTCGTCGAAATAATGGCCGCCTTTGGGCATGTGGAACGGCGTGGGCGTTCCGTCCGGATTGAGCAGGTTCCAGCCGCCGTCCGCCTCCTCGCGGATGGAGGTGCCCGGGGGGAACAGGACGTCCGTGCCCGAGAAAAGCGCTTTCTTCAGCCAGGAATTGGCGGGAGCCGCCTGGCTGGTCACCATGGACAGGTCGAGCGGTGCGACGTCGACCTTGAACCGCTTGAGCACGGGCTCCTCGACCCAGGCCGTCATGAAGCGGGCGTCGCAGATCTTCGCGGGCCCCGGGATGCCGAGCTTCCGGCACACCTGGTGGTAGGCCTCCACGGCAATGCCGGAGGCCTTCATGCCGCCCAGGTCAACCGGAACGCGGTCCGGCTCTTCAAAACGCAACACCTTGGCAATCCGCTCGCGTGACTTCATGGGCATCCCCTTTGAATGCATCGTTTGTGACATGACTCCTTGGAAAAGTCAAGAAGGCGGGCGGCTCCTTTTTTACGAATGGCGTGGCACGGGTCTCCTGACCCGTGCGCCCCTCCACCGTCCTGCCCATTCCCATCCCCCGGCGTGGCACGGGTTGAGTGGATTCGCCAGACGCACGGGTCAGGAGACCCGTGCCACTTACTTTGGCAAGGTCTTTGTTCGCCAGACGCACGGGTCAGGAGACCCGTGCCACTTACTTTTG
>JBIIYJ010000157.1:0-11975 GCA_044346855.1 Kiritimatiellia bacterium | reverse complement strand
AGGCGGGATCGTACCAGCGGCCGATGCGGCCCTGGTCGGCATCGTCGAGGCGGAACGTCACCTCCCGGGGGGCCAGGACGACCAGGTCGCCCGTCTTGCCCGTCGTCATGTCGAGCATCGCCTGGTAATGCTCCTTGCGCTGGGTGAGGTTCCAGTAGTGGGACCCGGCGAAATAACGGCGGCGCGGATCCTTGCTTTCGGGGATGTGGAAGAAACCGCTGATCGCGCTGAGCTGCTCGCGCTGCTTGAACATGATGTCGGCCTGCCGGACCGCCTCGCTGAACTGCGCCGTGAACTCCGCGCGGTTCATGGCCAGGTAGGCCCTCAGGTGGTCGAGGATCAGGCGGTCCACGCGCACGCGGGTCTTGAACGGCTCCTCCGTGGCCAGCCCCTCCGCCTCGCGCTGGCTTTTTTCCATCGCCTCGATCATGGCGTCGGTGTAGACAAACGGCAGGATCCGGTCTTCATGGCCCAGAAGCGGCGTGCTCTCGAGCGCCTCCTCGATGGCCTCCCAGTAGGCCTGCGAGGGCTTGGCCGCCGGCCCGTACCAGACGGTGAAATAGTCGTCCAGAATCGCCTTGGCGTCGTCGTCGGCATGCCAGTAGAGCTTCGCGCGGAGATAGAAGGCCGTGATGCCGTGGGCCATCCACGAGAAGGTCTGCTCGTCCTCGAAGCCGTACACGCCCCACTTTTTCATCAAGGGCGTGTTGCGGGCGATCTTGCGGGTCAACGGCAGCGGGGTCAGGCAGTTCACGAGCATCGGGAAATTGTAGTTGTAGACGAAGACCCGGGGGCAGAGCTGCGCCCAGCGCTGGAGCATCTGCCCCTGCATCACCTGCTGCCAGCTTTTGGGATCGTCGTAGGCATGCAGCAGGTCGGCCCAGATGGCGGCGAACATGATGCCCATGTTGGGGTGCAGCGTGACGCCTTCGGGCGGAAAGGTGCGGTTGGCGTAGCCGTTGCTGGTGAGGATGAAGCCGGGATAGGTTTTGCACACCTCTTCCGCGACCTTGTTCATGAAGGCGAACCACTCCTCGCTGATCGAGCGCTCGGTGATCACGCCCTCGCGGCCGCACAGGTCGGCGAAGCCCTGGTTGAGCGCCATCGTTTCCTTGGCGTGATCCATGGGGATGCCGTCGTCCGGCGCGAAGCCGAGGGAGTTGAAGGTCGGATCCTTCAGGCGCGCCTCGGCGATCGCGGCCTTGACCTTCTCGGCGACCAGTTTAGGAACGTCGGGGTGGCTGAGGCTGACCATGTGGGGATCGGGGGTGCCGTCGAGCCGCTTGGCGAAATACTCGGGATGGTTCGTGACCATCTCCTTGCCGGGCATGTATTTGCGCAGGTAGGAGTCCCCGGGAATGGCGATGACGTCGGACTCGTTGAGCACGAGCTTGTTGTGCAGGCGCCAGAGGTTGTCGTCCTCCCGCAGCTCGGGGGCGATGTTGCCATTCCAGCTCCGGACCGGGAAATCGGGCTTGTCCCGGTACGTCAGGTCCGGCGTTTCGACCGTGGCCTTTTTCGGCACGCACTCGCCGAAATCGCCCGGCATGAACCAGCGGACGCCCTGGCGGTTCAGGAACTCGCTCACGGCGAAGAAGGTGCTCTGGTAGGGCCCCTCGTCGTTGCCGGCCAGAACGAGGGTGGCGCCCTTGGCGTTGATCAGATACCCCTCCTCACGGCGCTCGGGCGTGAGGCCGGCGGGAAGGGCGAGCTTGAGGGGCGCGGTTTTCGCGCTGGCGCCCACCAGAACGACGGGGCCCTGGACGGCCGCGTCGTCGCCGGCAAGGGGAAGCCTGGCGCCGCTCATCTTTTCGATGACGCGCTGGAGCTCCTCCGCGGCAAAGCGGGCTTTCTGGGCGGGGTCGGCCTTGACGCCGCGCCCGGGCTTGTAGGGCTTGGCGTCGAGCGCGGCCCTGGAGACTACGATCGTGGCCGCGGGCTGGCCGTCCTTGACCAGCGTGAGGGCGGAGGCGGAGAGGATGGTGGAGGCGAGGATCAGGCCGCCGGCCGTTGCACGTGAACGCATCTTGCTCATCGAACACTCTCCCGGGTTGCTGCGGTTCCAGACGTCCCGACAGAATCGCCCTTTCTTCATCCGGAGGCAAGAGCCAAAAAACCTCCCATACTGATTGCCTTCCGAAAGCGGATCGTGAATAATCCCGGGCTGCGGTATGATCCGCATGAAGGAGCCTCCATGGGTGCCAGAGTCATTGCCTTGTTCCTGTTCGGATTGTTGCTGGCGGGACAGACCGTTTGCGGGCAGGAGCCCCCTCCGCCGCCGGACGCTCCCGCCCAACCCCAGCCCTGGTGGCCCACGCAGCCGGTCCCGCTTCCCTTCGTCCACACGCTTTTCTCCAGCAACATGGTGCTGCAGCGGGACGTCGCCGCCCCCATCTGGGGCTGGAGCTCGCCGGGCGACGCCATCGCCGTCACGGTTGAAAACCGGCAGGGCGTCGCGCTGGCCTCCGGCGCGGCCGTGGCCGGGGCCGATGGCAAGTGGGTGACCACGATTGGCCCCCTACCCGTTGGCGGCCCGCTGACCGTCACCATCAAGGGAAAGAAGCGGCAGATTGTCCTGGCGAACGTGGCGGCCGGCGACGTCTGGCTCTGCTCCGGCCAGTCGAACATGGGCATTCCCGTGCGCACGGCGGCGAACGCCACGCAGGAGATCGCCCGCGCGAACTACCCCGACATCCGATCGTTCAACGTCGGCTTCTACCCCTCCTACGTGCCGCTGCCCACGCCCCTGCCGGCGGCCTGGCAGGTCTGCTCGCCCGAGACCGTCCCCGAATTCAGCGGTGTAGGCTACTATTTCGCCCGCGAGCTCCAGGCCGCCGTGAAAGTCCCCGTCGGCATCCTCCACAGCTCCGTCGGCGCGACCGCCGCCGAGGTGTGGATCAGCGCGGATGGGATCCGCAAGTACATGCCTTACGATTTCCACGAGCAGCTGGCGACGCTGGCCCGCAACGCCGGCGATCCCGCGGGCGACTATTTCCGCGACATCGAAGCGTGGGCCGCCGCCGCCGACCCCGAAAGCGCGCGGCGCCGCTACGCCTCCGACCCCGCCCTGGACACCTCCGACTGGCGGGACCTGCCCTCGCCCCGCCCATTGGAGGAGGCCGGGCTGACCAATTTCGACGGGCTGGTCTGGTTCCGCACCTGGGTCGCCATTCCGGAGTCCTGGGCGGGCAGGCCGGTCAGCCTGGCGCTGGGCCAGGTCAGCGACATCGACATCCTCTGGGTCAACGGCACGCTGGCGGGCTGCAACCAGGTGAAGGACAGCTGGCGCCGCTATACCCTCGACGGCGGGCTCCTCAAGCCGGGCAGCAACCTGCTGACGGTGGCCGTGCTGAACACCGGCGGGCCGGGCGGATTCCGCAGCCAGCCCCGGCAGATGCTCATGACGGCGGCAGGCGCTCCCGGGGGCGTGGGCCTCGGCGGGGCCTGGAAATTCCGGGCCGGGCCGGGCCTAGCGGCCATCGCGCGCCCCTTCCCACGGCCGAAGCTGGGCTACTACAAGACCCTCACGGCCATGTACAACGGGATGATCGCCCCGCTCACGCCCTTCGCCATCAAGGGCGCCGTCTGGTACCAGGGCGCCGCCAGCTGGCCCTTCTGGCTGCAATACCGCCGCCTGCTGCCCGCCCTGATCGCCGATTGGCGCGACCACTTCGAGTCGGGCGACTTCCCGGTCCTCATCGTCTCCCAGTGCACGGTGAACGAAAAACAGAGCCGCCCGGTCGAGCCGGGCTACGGGGAGATCCGGGAGTCGCAGTGGCGCACGGCGCGCAAGGTGCCCAACACGGGCCTGGTCATCACAACCGACCTGGGCGACGAGCCGGTGGCGAACATCCACCCGAAGAACAAGCAGGACGTGGGCCTGCGCCTGGCGCTGGCGGCCCGCCACCTGGTGTACGGCGAAACGAACCTGGTCCATTCCGGCCCCGAATTCACCGAGATGATGCTGGAGCGCAAGAATGCCGATCCCGACCCCGCCGCCCCGGCCCCGGCCACGCCGTTCGTGAAGACCTTCAAGACGCGGCTCTATTTCAAACACGTCGGGGGCGGCCTGGTCTTCAAGCCCGGGAACGCGAAGCCCAACGGGTTCGCGGTGGCCGGCGAGGACAAGCAGTTCGTCTGGGCCGACGCGGAGATCGAGGGGGATACGGTCGTCGTCTCGGCGCCCGGGGTGGACGTGCCGCGCTATGTTCGCTACGGCTGGGCCTACAACCCCATCACCACCCTCTTCAACAAGGAAGGCCTGCCCGCCATCCCCTTCCGGACGGATGAGTAGAACACGCATGACCGGTAAGGAGAAAGGCGTCCTGTCGAGCCGCCAGGCATGGCATGGCGGGCAACTGATGGCCGTTTCAGGATGGAACATGGCAAACCGGGACAGCGACGGCGGATTGTTAGACAGGGCAATTGTGGAGATATAAAGGAGACGAATCATGAGCCCGCAACCGCCCAAGGGATTAACCGCGAGACCCTACCAGCTCCTCTGCGCCATCTGTTCGATCGGGCAGCACGCGGATCGGCCGAAGAAGGACAAAATCCGGCGGCTGGTGGAAGCGATCCGGGCCGATCCGGACATCCCGGTGACGATCCGGTGCAATGCCGGCCTGGACAGCCTGTTCGGGTTCCAGGATCCCGGGCCCGGGGATGACACGCCTGAAGGCGCCGAGTACAATCAAAAACGGGATTTCGACATCCTGCACAAGCTGGATCTGCCGCCCGGAGTCACGCTGCCCGCCAGGATCCTCTTCAAGCGCCTTCTCGACCGGATTGCCACGGTGAAAGGCCTCTGCGGGTATGACGCCGTGACCTCGGAGGCCTGGAAGGGCTGTCCCCTCTCGAAGAGCGGTTTTTACGAGAAGGCTCAGGCGCAGGGACTCGCCGCCCTCATCCCCCCGAGAGCCGTCGAGGTGATGCAGGCGGAAAAGGACACCTCCATGGCGGCGCTCCGCACGGCCCGGGAGATCAACATGCGGCCGCATCTGCTGCTCTGCGCCGTCTGCCAGTATGGCAAGGGCGTGCGGCCGCCGTTTGCCGAGGACAACCTTCCCGAGTTCCTGGACATCGTGTTTAATGAAAACAGGGACATCCTGATGACCCTGGTGCCGGGGGCGGACTGGCTGATGTGCGCCCCCTGCCCGTCGCGGGCCCCGGACCGGAATGGCTGCTTCACGGGCCGCAACTGCTGCGGGGGCTTGTACAACCAGATCAAGGACCTGAACGTGCTGCAGGCGCTCGGCCTGACCTATGGCACGAAAATCACGGCGGACGCCTTCTATCGCCTGGCCCTGGAAAAAATCCCGGAAACGGAATGGGTCTGCGCCCTCGACAATGCCGGGCTCCCACCCCACTCGCTCTGGTGGAACGCGTGCGATGCCCGGACAAAGCAGGTGAATTACAGGACCGGCCGGGAACTGCTTCTGAAAAAGCTGGCCGGTTCGTCTCCGCCCTCATAAACACGGTTGCATCGCAAGCCACCTTGCGCTATAACTCGCCGTGACATCCCCGACCGATCCCCGCACTCACACGGGGATCTTTTTTATGCTCGCGAAAGTCATTTCCTCTGCTTCACGTGACCGTATTGACCCAATTGACAATCAATGGAGTCAACAATGTCAACGAAGTCAGCGCGGTCAAGTCTTCCGTAACCCCACCACGCCATGAGCGAGCTCTTTGACCGGCATGGCGGGTTCCGCCGCCTGCATTCATTCACGCTGGCCACCATCGTGCAACTTGAAACGCTTCGGTTCTGCCGCAGGTTCATCACGCGCAATCCGCGCGAGGCCGACGCCAAGTTTTTCGATCCCAAAGGCCGGCAGATGGACCAGATGATCCAGGCCGCGCGCAGCGGAAGGCAGAACATCATCGAGGGATCCGAACGGGCGTCCACCTCCAAAGACACGGAGATGAAATTGACAGATGTGGCGCGAGCCAGTCTGAGTGAACTCCGCGGCGACTATGAAATCTGGATCCTGGACAAGGGGCAGCTGCCCTGGTCGGCCCATTCTCCCGAGGCGAAGGCCGTTAACGCCATCTCCCTTGATCCGCCGGCGTTCTCAGACGATATGGTACATCAATCCGCCAAGCATGCCCTAGACCAGCGGATGAAATATGCCCGGTGGCTCGATTCCGACGATGACACGATCGTCGCCAATGCCCTGCTGCTTCTGATTGGACGCGCCATGAATATGCTTAAGGCTCAGATCGAAGCGCAGGGTCTTGCCTTCGAGAAATCCGGGGGCTTCAGCGAAAGGTTGACCGCCAGGAGGATCGAGGCACGCAACCGGCCCGGCCGGGAGTCGCCCGAGTGCCCCCAATGCGGCCAGTTCATGCTGAAGCGAAAATCGGCGAAGGGCGAATTCTGGGGGTGTTCCGGCTTCCCGCAGTGCAAGGGTACAAGAGCCCTTCAAATAGCGGGCCGAACTGACCCAATTCCCGCCGTCAACAAATCCGAGGTCAATAAAGTCAACAAAGTCAACAGCGTCAATCAAGGTTAAAACGCAGTTGCATCGCATCCTGCCTTGCGTTATAACTTGCATCGACATCCCCGACCGATCCCCGCGCACACACGGGGATCTTTTTTATGCTAGCCAAAGTCATTTCCGGCGCCGTCATGGGCGTCGAGGCGTATCGGGTCGAAATCGAGGTCAATGCCGGGCGCGGCGACACGAACATGGTGCTGGTCGGCCTGCCCGACACCGCCGTCAAGGAATCCAAGGACCGCGTCCTCACCGCCCTCACCAACTCGGGCTTCAAGTTCCACATCGGCAAACTGACGGCCGTACTGGCGCAAGTGGAATTGCCGCGAAAGAACGCAGAGAACGCAAAGACAGAATGAAGACAATCAACGAATTATGCGATACGGTGAGGGAGGTTGCCTTTGCCATTCATGTCTATCATGGGCATGGACATCTGGAAAAGGTTTATGAAAATGCAATCGTAAACCGTCTTCTGAAGGCGGGTGTAAATGTGAAACAACAGCACCCGATTTCGGTTCTGGATGAAGATGGAACTCCGATTGGAGAGTATTTTGCCGATCTACTAATCGAGGATCGTCTGATTGTTGAATTAAAGGCGGCACGAACGATTGCCGATGAACATATAGCCCAGCTTCTGGGCTACCTGAAATCAACCCGGATTGAACATGGCCTCCTGATAAATTTCGGTTCTTTCCGGTTTTCGATTAGGAAATATGCCATGTCTTCTTTCCGAAACCTTAACAATCGGTAATCTTTGCGTTCTCTGCGTTCTTTCGCGGCCATGTGCGGCATCGAGGTCTACCCCGTCCGCTCCCTGCGCGAGGCCGGCGACTTCCTCTGCGGCCGCACGCAGCTGATCCCCTATCGCGTGGAACCCGATTCCATCCTGGAAAGCGGCCAGATCGAGGCCGAGGACTTCGAGGACGTCAAAGGCCAGGAACTGGCAAAACGATCCCTGGAAATCGCCGTTTCCGGCAACCATAACGTTTTAGTGATTGGCCCGCCTGGTATTATTCAACAAAATGATGGTCATTTAACCCGTTTATTATGAATGGGTTATAAGAACAAAGAATTGGCCTCAAAAAGATGTGGACCAGGAGGGTTTTAAGATCAAACTGTGGTTGGCGGATACTTCATTTCTGGGCAGGCAAAATGATTTAATAAAGCCCTTGTGCTGCTTGACCTGCGTGAATTCCGGACAGATCTGTTTGGAGATGCTCGAAGGGCTGCCTGTATTTACGGCATAGATACGACACGGCGGTTCCTTTTCCCGGGCGAGTCGGTGCGGGAGCCCCTCCGGAAGCCAGCGGGCGATCTGCCTCAGGACGCTATAAGATGTCTTCGCTGGTCCCGGTGTGGTTGTGTTTTTCATACGCCTGTGAATACAGGCGAAACGACCCCGAGGCCAGCTTTATTGCGCCCATATTCCCGGATTGACTTCCCCCCCCCCCCATCATGTAGATTGGGATTAGAATCCAGAAGCTATCCGGGCGTTCCTATGGGATACTAGTGCAACAAGGATTATGAATATGAAATGGGTCTTGGGACTGTTGATCTTCGCAATGGGGGTTCTGAACGCCCGGGCGGATACAGCCTGCACGAATTCAGGACCCTGGGACAGTGCCGTCACGTGGGACAACGGTGTTCCCGTTGAAGGGTCGGGTGTCACAATTCCCGCCCCGTTTTCCGTGCTGATCACCAACGAAAGCCCGCTGCTCTCCGCTGCCGACATTTCCGGGACTCTTGTTTTTTCAAACTGGGCCACGTCGCTTAAGGCGACGAATGTGACCGTCCGAAGCGGTGGCGTGCTGATGCATGCGGGACCGTTCCTCGGCAGCGACATGTCAAACCGGGTCCATGTGGTCTGCACCAATTTCAATCTTGAGGGTGGCGGAAGAGTTGACGTTAAGGGACGGGGTTACGCTGGTGGGGCGAAGAAAGGAAGCGGCGCGGGTCCCGGTGCGGGTGGCGGCGATAGTGGAACATACGGGGTTGGTGGCGCCGGCCATGGCGGGGGAGGGCCCGGTTCCTTGGGAGGGCGTTCATATGGGGCTTTGGCTTTCCCCGAAACGCCCGGCAGCGGGGGCGGCGGCAGTTGGAATTACGCGGGAAGCCCTGGCGGGGGAGCGGTTCGCATTGATGCGGCCGATTCCGTTACGTTGAATGGAACGATTGACGCAGACGGTGGCACCGCTGGCGGCGGAAGCGCCGGTTCGGGGGGGGCGATTCTGATCGGATGCCGCGTGGTGACGGCCAGCACGAGCGGCGTGGTGACGGCGGAAGGCGGGAAGGCAAGTTCCCTGGGAACGCCGGCGGCCGGCGGTCGGATCTCCCTGCTTTATAATAGCGCCGACCAGGCTAGTTGGCTGCGTCCGGGAATCCGGTTTTCGGCCAATGCAGGTGGCGGGAACGACCTTGTGGCCGTGGGAACTGTTTTCCTTTCCGATACGGGCCTGCTGATTCCGGCGATTGGAGATGTTTTCCAGGGGTGGATCTGGGTGGCCGGATCTTCCCAATGGGCGGTTGACGCGTTGAGCATTTCCAATAATGTCGGGCTGGGCAGCCAGTCGGGGTTTTCACTGACCGTGACCAATGACGTCTGGGTGAATGCGGCCGGATCGCTGGGGCTTGCCTCCGCCACTGTTTTCCGCTGTTCACGCCTCGTGCTGACCAATCAGGGGAACCTGTATGTGTATAGCGGGCCCACCAATGGGGTGTCGACCAACTATGGGGGCCTGGTGGCGGTTAGCAACGTCATCTGGATCGGCTCCAACAGTTGGATGAACCTGTATCCCGCCCCGATCGATGGAGGCGCCGGACTGGTTGAAGCAGACGTGCTGATCGTGGGCGCCTTCGGCGGTGTCAGGGCGGATGGCAACGGGTTCCGGGGCGGCGGTTACCGGACTGATGGGAAAGGATATGGGAAAGGGAACAAGGGCAATTATTCTGGAACGGGAGCCGGTCATGGCGGGAAAGGGTCCTACGTGACAACCGTTTACGGAAATCTTTATGGATCCACAAATGCCCCGATCCTGCCGGGCAGCGGCGGAGGCGGCGGCTATCCGGGGCAGGGAGGAGCCGGGGGCGGCGTGATCCGTTTCGCTATCCGGGACCGGCTTCAGATTGCGGGAACCGTGTCCGCCAATGGCGGCAGCGGGGGGGCGTATTCCGTCTACGGAGACGGCGGTGGCTCCGGCGGTTCCATCCTGATGACGGCCCGACGCTTCAGCGGGACGGGCCTGATCCGGGCCAATGGCGGGGCGGCCGGAACGGTGAATGGAGGTTCCGGCGCCGGCGGGCGCATCGCGATCGGCGGCGGGTTCACGCGCGAGCAGCATGACCGGCTTGTGTCCGGCCAGTCTCTTTCCGGGTTGACAACCAACGCTTCCTGGCCCGATTTCACGGGTGTGTTTTCCGTTACCAACGGGAACGTGGGCGTGAGTGCGGAATCGGGTTCTGTCCTGCTGCTGTCTCTTCCGGTTCCACTTCGGGGAACCTTGATGCTTGTCCGATAACGGCTTCTTTACGGAATCACATACAGCAAAATGCTGAAGAAGTGGCAGATGCTGGTGGCAAGCACGAAGCCGTGCCCGATGACGTGGCCGAAGGGCATGATTTCACAGCCAACAATCCGCATCTTTGCGTTCTCTGCGTTCTTTTGCGGCCACGTTCTTTCGCGGCCATTAAGCCTTAAAACGGAGTTGCATCGAAAACGACCCTGCGCTATAAATTGCATCGACATCCCCGACCGGTCCCCGCGCATTCGCACGGGGATTTTTTTATGCTGGCCAAGGTCATTTCCGGCGCCGTCATGGGCGTCGAGGCGTATCGGGTCGAAATCGAGGTCAACGCCGGGCGCGGCGACACGAACATGGTGCTGGTCGGGTTGCCCGACACCGCCGTCAAGGAATCCAAGGACCGCGTCCTCACCGCGCTCACGAACTCCGGCTTCAAGTTCCACATCGGACGCCTCACGGTCAACCTGGCGCCGGCCGACATCCGCAAGGAAGGCCCCTGCTTCGACCTCCCCATCGCCGCCGGCCTCATCGCCACACGGGAGGAGGGCTTCGATCTCGCGATACTGGACCAGTATGCCCTGATCGGGGAACTGGCGCTCAGCGGTGAGATCCGCAAGGTCAAGGGTGTGTTGCCCATCGCGCTCCGGCTCAAGAAGGAAGGGGTCAAGGGCTTCATCGTGCCCTTCGACAACGCCGAGGAGGCCGCCGTGGTGGACGGCATCGAGATCTACCCCGTCCGCACCCTCCGCGAGGCCGGCGACTTCCTCTCCGGCCTCTCCCAACTGATCCCCTACCATGTGGACCCCGACAATCTCCTCGAAGCCGGCCAGATCGACGCCGAGGACTTCGAGGACGTCAAGGGACAGGAACTCGCCAAGCGCTCGTTGGAGATCGCCGTGAGCGGCAACCACAACGTCTTGGTTATTGGGCCGCCCGGAACCGGAAAAACAATGCTCGCCCGCCGACTGCCCGGCATCCTGCCGCCCCTGTCGCTCGAAGAGGCGCTGGAGACAACCAAGATCCACAGCATCGCCGGCGTGCTCCCCGCCCACCAGGCGCTGATCGTCCGCCGCCCCTTCCGCGCGCCGCACCACACCATCTCCGACGCCGGCCTGCTCGGGGGCGGCACGCACCCCTTTCCGGGCGAAGTGAGCCTGGCCCATCGGGGCGTGCTGTTCCTGGACGAACTGCCCGAGTTCCACCGGAACGTGCTGGAAGTCATGCGCCAGCCGCTGGAGGACGGCAGCGTCACCATCTCCCGCGCCATCGCCTCCTGCACGTTCCCCTGCCGCTTCATGCTCGTCGCGGCCATGAACCCCTGCCCCTGCGGCCACTTCGGCGACCCCAAGCGCGAATGCCGCTGCTCCAACGCGCACATCCTGCGTTACCGGAACAAGATATCGGGGCCGCTGCTGGACCGGATCGACCTGCACGTGGAAGTGCCGGCCGTCTCCTACAACCAGCTCTCGTCGGTCGCGAAGGGCGAGAGCTCCGGCGCCATCCGCGAGCGGGTCCTGGCCGTGCGGCAGATCCAGCGCGAACGCTTCGCCGGCCGGCAGGGGGTCCATTGCAACGCCCAGATGCGATCCAAGGATATCCAGACCTTCTGCAGGCTGGATCCCATGGGACAGGAACTCCTCAAGGCGGCCATCACGGAGCTGCATTTCAGCGCGCGCTCCTACGACCGGATCCTCAAGGTTGCGCGCACCATCGCGGATATGGCGGACAGCCCCGATATCCGCGCGGAACATGTGTCCGAGGCCGTGCAATACCGATCGCTGGACCGGCAGTGGTTCGGGTGATGGTTTTCACGCTCCCCGCGCGGCTTGACCGCCCGTTCTGGTTGTGCAATGGTTATTGGCGGATGATGACACCGGGAGACACATGACACGCGCGGCCATCCTTGCTTTCCTGCTTCTGCTGGCGACCGCTCCCGCCAGTTTCGCGGGATTGCCCGGCACCA
>JBIIYJ010000458.1:0-3504 GCA_044346855.1 Kiritimatiellia bacterium | reverse complement strand
GTATGGCGCCGGCATGGGCCGTTCGTCAAGCGGGCGCCGGGACGGCGCTCTGCGCGCCGAGGGCGGGGCGTCCGCCGGGGATTACGCCACGCTCGATTTCCTGAAGGAGCCGGCGGCGGTGCTGCTCAACCTGAAGCCCGACGCCCGGGGCGTCGTCACGATCGACCGCAAGGCGCTCGGCTCTCGTCCCTATATTCGCCTGATCGCGGTGGATCCGTTCACCACCGTGTCGCGCCACCTCGCGCTGGCCGACGCCCCCGCCGGGCTTCGGGACCTTCGCCTTCCGGCCGCGATGGAGTCGGGGAAACACTACACCGAGCAGAAGGTCATTTCGGTCATACCGGCGGGCGGCACGCTGGCGCTGGCGGACATTGCCACGTCCGAGTTCAACCTGTACGATTCGTTGAACGCGGCATATGGCCTTCTGTCCACGCTGAGCGGGAGCGACGCGCTGGGCGAATTCGGTTTCATTCTCCGGTGGCCCTCGCTGACGCCGGCCGAAAAACGGGAGCACTACGGCAAGCATGCCTGCCACGAGTTGAACTTCTTTCTATACCACAAGGATCGCGCCTTTTTCGACGCGGCCATCCTGCCGTTCCTTAAAAACAAAAAGGACAAGACCTTCCTGGACCAGTGGCTGACGGGCGGCGACCTTGCCGCCTGGACGCAGCCCTGGGCCTTCGGACAGCTGAATATCGCGGAGCAGGCACTCCTGGCCCGGCGCGGGGCGGCGCCCGCCGGTGGCATGGCGCGGTATGTGACGGAGCGGGCCGACATGATCCCGCCCGATCCGGACGACTACAACCGGCGCTTCGACACCGGCATCCGGTCGTCTGTTTTGGAGACGGACGACGCTTACGGATTCGCGGAGGCCAAGGAGTCCTTGGTGATCAACAATCTGGCGATGCCGGCGGCTCCCCCCGCGCCGGCCATTGCGGGAGAGGCCCGGGATGCCCTGGTCGCGGTCAGGAAGTCTGTGGCCATGAGCGAGTCGGCCGCCGGCAGCGGACGCGCGCGAGCCGACAAGCGGGCAGAGGTCCTGGAAGAGTCGGTGCCGATTGAGTCCCCTGCCTTTTTCGAATCGCGCGCATCGGATCGGAAGGCCGTCTCGCAACTGTTCCGCAAGCTGGACAAGACGGAGGAGTGGGTTGAGAACAACTACTACAAGATTCCCATCGCGGAGCAGGACGACGAACGGGTGACGGTCAATCCGTTCTGGGCCGACTATGCCAGGCATGACGGCAAGACGCCCTTCCTTTCCCGGAACCTGTTGTATGCCTCGCTGAATTTCACCGAAGTCATGCTGGCCCTGGCCGTGCTGGACCTCCCGTTCGAGGCGAAGGAGCATGCCTCGGAAATCAAGGGGGCGTCGTTCACTCTCAAGGCGGGAAGCCCGATCATCGCCTTCCACCAGGAGATCAAGGAAAGCGCCCCGGCGGAGGACAAGCCCCCGATCCTGGTGAGCCAGAATTATTATCGCGCGGACGACCGCTACCGGTTTGTCGGCAATGAGCGGATCGACAAGTTCGTGACCGGGGAGTTCCTGGCGCAGGTCGCCTACGGCTGCCAGGTGGTGCTGGTGAACCCGACCTCCTCCCGGCAGACCCTCCGGCTCCTGCTGCAGATTCCGCAGGGCGCGCTGCCGGTTCAGAAGGGGTTTTTCACCCGGGGCCTGCCGGTTACGCTGGAGCCCTACGCCACCCGGACATTCGATTATTACTTCTATTTCCCGGCGGCCGGGGCGAGGCCGCATTACCCGGTTCAGGTGGCCCGGGAGGAGCGGTTCGTGGCGGGCGCCGAGCCGTTCACGCTCAACGTGGTGGAGAAGCTGAGCCGGCTCGACACGGAGTCGTGGGACTACGTGTCGCAGAACGGAACGCCCGACGAGGTGCTGGCGTTCCTCCGGACCAACAACCTGAACCGGATCGATTTGGACAAGATCGCGTGGCGGGCGAAGGACAAGGCCTATTTCGGGAACGTGATCGCGCTTCTCGAGGAGCGGCATGCCTACAGCGACACGCTCTGGTCCTACGGGCTGTTCCACGATGTCCGGGCCGTCGCGCGGGAATACCTGAAGCATTCCGACTTTGCCGACCGCTGCGGCGCGTTCATTGATACGCCCCTGCTGACGATTGATCCGGTCGAGCGCAAGACCTACCAGCACATGGAATATTCGCCGCTGGTCAACGCGCGGGCGCATCAACTGGGGCGCAAGCGCGAGATCCTGAACGACAAGTTGTTTGACCAGTACCAGCGCTTCCTGACGGTGCTGAGCTGCCGGCCCGCGTTCGACCAGGACGACCTGCTGGGCGTTACCTACTACCTGCTGCTGCAGGACCGCGTGGGGGAGGCGCTGCGGTTCTTCAACCGGATTGATCCCGAAAAAATTCCGGCCCGGCTGCAGTACGATTATCTCCGGGTGGTGATGGACTTCTACCGGGGCGACACGGCCCACGCCCGGAAGCTGGCTGACCAGTATCGCGATTATCCCGTGCCCCGGTGGCGCAAGCTGTTCGCGGAGGCGGGCAGCCAGCTTGACGAACTGGAGGGCAAGGCGGCGGCCGTGACCGACGAGGATGACCGGCTCCAGGCGCAGACGCGGGCGGCGGGGGCCGAGCCGGGGCTGGCGTTCAAGGTTGAGGGGCGCAAGATCACGCTCCTTTACCAGAATGTGTCGGCCTGCGTAATCAACTACTATCCCATGGACATCGAACTGCTGTTTTCGCGCAATCCCTTCGTGCAGCAGCAGACCGAGCAGTTCACCTTCGTCCGGCCGGCCGAATCGCAGGAGGTCCGGCTGCCGGCGGGCGAGACGAGCCTAGTCGTCGACATTCCGAAGCGGTTCCACAGCAGCAACGTGATGGTGGAAATCGTGTCCGGCGGGATCCGGCAGACGGCGGCCTGCTACGCCAACTCCCTGGCCGTTCAGGTTGTCGAGGCCTACGGGCAGGTCCGGGTGTCGAACGAGGCGACCCGGAAGCCGCTGGCGGGAACGTACGTCAAGGTGTATGTCCGGATGAAGGACGGGGCCGTGCGCTTCTACAAGGACGGCTACACGGATCTGCGCGGCCTGTTCGATTACGCCTCGCTCAACACCAATGAAATCGAGGAGACGGAGCGCTTTTCGCTCCTGATCCTGAGCGACGAATTCGGCGCGGTCATCCGCGAGGCCGACCCTCCGAAGCGGTAGGGGCTCCGAAGCACTTATGCTTGAGTCCGGGGCGGGTTCCGCTAAAATGGCGGTTCGTTTTTAATATTCACGGAAAGGACGACTATGGCTTCCATCAAGAAGGTTGGCATTTTGACCGCGGGCGGCCTGGCCCCCTGTTTGAGTTCGGCGATCGGGTATCTGATCGACCGGTACACGAAGCAGGCTCCCGAGGTGGAGCTGATCGGCTATGTGAACGGTTACATGGGCCTGCTGAAGGGCGACAGCCGCCGGATCACCCCTGAAGTCCGGCAGAACGCCCTGAAGCTGGCCGAATTCGGCGGCAGCGCGCTGGG
>JBIIYJ010000457.1:0-3510 GCA_044346855.1 Kiritimatiellia bacterium | reverse complement strand
ATTGGCCGCGGGCCCGGATTTCCTCCGGCCCGACCCGCCAGCCCAGGTCGAGAGGCGCTTGGGCGATCCAGGTGTCGCGGCAGCCGACGCTGTTCTGGCCCAGCCCGTCCACCAGGATCGTCGAATGGGCGCGGGTGGACTTCATGTGCTCGCGAAACGAGGCGGGCGAATTGTCGTAAAGATGCCGGCCGGGATCGACCAGGAAATTGCGACCATAGGCGAAGAGCCAGAAGCCCAGCTTGTCCTCATGCTGGTGCGCCCGCCCGAACGGCCCCGCGTCGAATGCCATGTAGAGGTCGCCCTCATCCGCCCGCTGGCGCAGAAACGCCACGCCGGCATACGGGTAAACCTCGGGCCCGAGCTCGCTGGCCGGCCGCAGGAAACCGGAAAGCCCCAGCGGGCCCAGCTGCTCCTTCAAGCGGGGCGCGGCCGAGGGATCGCTGTCATTGAAGGCCACCTGCTTGCTCCCGTCCGGCACGGTCGTCTGCTGGCTGTAGCGGACCATGGCGCGCAGCGTTTCCAGCGTGCGGAGGTCGAGCTCGCGGCCCAGAGCGCGCAGCGAACGCAGGGACGTGCACAGGTTGTTGATCACCACCTGGTGGTAGTGCGGGGTCAGCTCGTCCTGGACGCCGTCGGGCAGCACCTGCTCCGCCACCTGGGCGGCAAGGGACGTCCGGCAATAATCGGCAAACCGGTCGGTGTCTTTCAGGACCGGAAGCGCCTCCAGCGTGGCCAGCATGCCCATGCAGCCGATCGTGGGCCAATTGCCGTGATGACCGTTGGTGACGATCTCCAGGTAGGCCAGGTGCTCCTGGAGCGATTTGAGGATGCGCAACAGCTCGATCGGTCTGACCTGGCCAGCCGCCGCGAGCTGCGCGATGACCCGGGACCAGGCTTGCGCGTGAATCGCGTTGTTCAGGTAGGAGCCGAACGCGTAGCCGCCGCCGGCAAAGGCGCGGGCAAAGTCGCACTTGGCGATCCAGTCGAGAATGAGGCCCACGGCCTTGCGGCTGTAGCGGTCATCGCCGGTCTTGAAGAACGCCCGGACCAGGGGATCGAGATAGGAGAACCGGTTGAGGTCGTGGCCCCAGTGCGCGGTTCCGGGATTGAAGTCCCAGTCAATGGACTCGGGCAGCGTGTGCGGTTCCCCGTAAAACGTGAAACGGTTTTGAAGCGCCTCATCCGCGGCGCGCAACACCGAAGCCTCCACTTCGCCCTTTTCGGTGAACGGCCGCCCGCAGGCCTTCAGCACCGCCTCCAGCGGCTGCGGCCCACCCAACCCGGGCACCCGGGCCGGTTCGAGAAGCGTCAGCGAATGGGCGATAAAGGCGTCGTCGGCAAGACCTTGCGCGTCAAAGGATCCGAGCGCGGCATAAACGGCGGCGCGGTCCATGGCTTTCAACGCGGGCAGGTCGGCACGGGAGTATTTCAAAATCATCGTTTACCTTTCCTCGAATTGCACGATCTGCACATCATCGCCGCGTTCGAAAGAGACGATTTCCCCCCTAGAGCATGAGGCTTGATATGGTCGATGGTGAAGTTATTCCATGTCAGGGGTTTCCGACACTGAGGACACCGCTTCCGATCATCCGAGTGCCAAAGGAGCCTGCGTTGTTCAATTGTAAACCCTCTTTGATCGTCCTTTTTCTCGAATATGCCGCCGAAAACCTTCTTGAGAATCTCAGCCCGCCTCTGGCGAGTGGCAAGACTGTCCGTGTCGCCTTGGACCGTGAGCAGATAATCGGCAAATAGCCGTTGGTCCGAGTTTGCTCCCTCCGCTATACGCTGCTGTTGGCGCACCGTGCCTACTCCATTGGATAGCCAGACTAACAGTTTCTGTGCCTGACGATTTCGTTTGGAATCCGATAAAATGCAACCTTCCCTGTCCAAATCCCAAAGAAACACAAAAAGGGAGTAAAAATCAGCAGAATTCGCAAAGCGTGTAGTCCTGATGTCGGGAAACACCTTCTTGACTAGATTCAATATCCGAATAGTTTCACGAGTAACCCGGTGGAGCGTCCTGCTGTCGATTGCCTGTCCACCAATGATTCCGTCAAGCGCCTTCTTTTTGTTAATAAGCCCCTTCGCTTGAAGCGACGCCATCAATTCGCATATCAATTCAACATGCTTCATGCGGCTGATTTGCCCAGCGGATAATATTCGATTCTCCCGGAAAAAACCTTGTTTCTTCTCAGCGAGCTTTCCCGCTTGCTTCAGAAAGTCGCTGCTGAAATATTTCGCATGTCGTTTTTCAGCTCCTGTAAGCCGTTTTCCAGTGGAATTGATCCGCACGAAAAGGTCGATAATATCGGCAAGGTCCCCTGTAATTTCGACTGTCTGGAATTTGTAACCCATCAAACGGTGTTCATGACCGCGATTGCGTATTCGGGTCCAATCCCATTCTTCGCCCCCCTCGTCCGGACCAAGACGCAGTTTTGCAGAAAAACGCGAACCGCGATAATGCCCTGAACCCTGAAACATGAGCACTGTTTCAAGCCGTTGCTTGCCATCGATAACATCATATCGAAGTTTGCCATTTTCATGCTGCTTATAAAGAAACACTGATGGAATAGGGTAGTTTTGGAAAAGGGATTCGATCAACTTCTGTCTGTCCGACATTGACCAGACGGAGTCTCTCTGAAATCCTGGCTCAAGGTTCAACTGGCCATTGTTGAAGAGCAGAACAAATTCATTGATGGTCTTGTCGCCGAAGTCGAAATCGAGTGAATGTGTGGGCATGGACACTCCTTATTCAACCTTAAACACCTTCATCACTTCATCCCCCAAGTGATTGATCACCTTTACGGCAATTCGGCCGCTTTTGGGCTTTTCAAACGGTCGCGAGGTATCGCTGTTCAAGGTTGCCCAGGCTTCCGGATCGATCTCGGCCTTCAGCGTCGTCTTGAGGGCACTATAGGGATCGTTGGCTCCAAGGAAATAGGCGTGGCGGACGAAGAAGCTCTCTTCGTTATAGTCCGTGTCAACGAACCAGCAGGCAATGCCGTCGGCTCCATCGCTGATGACTTCCCCGGTCTGGGGCTTGAACACGTCCACCCCGTTCACCTTGACCCGGATCTTGCCGTCCTCCGCGTCAAGCAACGCAATGTCCGGCTCGCCAAAGATGACAAACAGGTTGCCCTTGCCTGTGTTTTTCAAGTCCTCCGCCATGTGCAAGTCGGCGTTCATCCTGGCCTTGAGCACCGGGATCCTGCCCAGCTTGTTGAACTCCGTGGCATGGGCCTCGAAGTTGAAGGCACAGGCGACGAGAACATCGAACTCGGCTTCCCCGGCTTCACGGGCGGCGGCAACCAGATCGGCGCGCTGCACGGTGCCGAACTCGGGTCCGATGAAAATAGCCGCCTTCTTCTCGGCCTGGCCTTCCATGTAACGACCGTCGGCGCAGATATAACGACCGGGCCAGGACGCCAGTGAGGTGAAGGTGATCCGGTCCTCCTTATGCGCCTGCTGGACGCCGGCAATTTTCAGGTTATCCAGGATCATCTGGGGGAA
>JBIIYJ010000456.1:0-3520 GCA_044346855.1 Kiritimatiellia bacterium | reverse complement strand
TTCCAGATCGCTCTCGTACAGCGCGTCCAGGACGGACTGGATGTCGCCCTCCATGATGCGGTCAAGATTGTAAATCGTGAAATTGACCCGGTGGTCCGTCAGGCGGTTCTGGGGGAAATTGTAGGTCCGGATCTTTTCGCTGCGATCGCCCGAGCCGATGGCGTTCTTGCGCAGGTTTCCGGTCTTGGCCTGCTCCTCCTGCCGCTTCAGGTCGAGCAGCCGGGCCTTCAGCATGGCCATGGCCTTTTCCTTGTTGCGCAGCTGGGACCGCTCCGCCTGGCAGGAGACCACCACGCCGGAGGGAAGATGCGTGAGGCGAACCGCCGAATCGGTCCGGTTAACGTGCTGGCCGCCCGCGCCGCTGGCCCGGAACGTATCCACCCGCAGGTCGCCTTCGTTGACCACGATATCGTCGTCGGTCTCGGCGACCTCGGGAAGGATCACCACGCTGGCCGCGGAGGTGTGAACCCGGCCCTGCGCCTCGGTCACGGGCACGCGCTGGACGCGATGGACGCCGGACTCGAACTTGAAGGCGCGGTAGACGGCCTCGCCCTCAATCGAGGCGATGACTTCCTTGAACCCGCCCTTTTCGGAGGGATTGGCGTCGAAGACGAAAACTTTCCAGCCCCGCGTCTCGGCATACCGGCTGTACATCCGGAAAAGCTCGGCGGCAAACAGGGCGGCCTCGTCGCCCCCCGTACCGGCGCGGATCTCCATGATCACGTTGCGGTCGTCGGCCGGGTCCGGGGGCAGCATGGCGATCATGGCTTCCCGCTCCAGCTTCGGCAGGGACTCCTCGAGGACGCCCATCTCCGCCCTGGCCAGCTCCTTCATGTCGGAGTCGGTGGCGGAGTCCTCGATCATGGACTTGTAGTCGGCCTGGTCGCGGAGGGCCTTGAAAAAGGCGTCCGACTTCTCGACGATGCGCCGCAGCCGGGAATGCTCCCGCACCAGCTCCTGGAATCGGCGGGGTTGCGCGGCGGCGCCGGGTTCGGACAGCCGTCCCTCCAGGTCTCCGAGCCGGTCGCGATACCGGGCGACTAAGGCGGGCGTGATCATAGGACCCCTGAAAAAAGGGAAAGGCCGAACGGACAAACCCGCCCGGCCTTTCGCATACGGAAAACCCGCTTACTTCGCGGCTTCCTTCTTATAACGCTTGTTGAACTGGTCCACGCGACCGGCGACGTCCACGAACGTGGCCTTGCCCGTATAATACGGATGGCAAGCCGAACACGTATTGCAGTGGATGTCCTTGGCGGTCGAATTCAGCTGCATCACTTTGCCGCAAGCGCAAGTGGCGGTCGCCACGGCGTACTGCGGATGGCCTTCTTTTTTCATGGTCGCATTCCTCCGGAATCACTTTGTAAACGACTATTTATACCTTAACGGGCACGACCGCGCAAGCCTGAAATTAAGCCGTCTTACCACATGCAGGGATGGCGCCCCACCGTGAGCCAGACCCCCTGGTTCGAAGACCACTGCTGGACATACGTGACATGGCCCCGGATGCCGGGCTGGTAGAGCCGCAGCCCCTGGCCGTAGGGCACCACGATCTCGCTCGGCGCATACCGGCGATCGCGGAACGACACGCGAGGGCAGCGTTCCATCCGCCGGCCCTCGAAATACCGCGTCTCATACACCACCATCGGCGTCTGAACATAGACGGGTTGCACGATGGGCGCTTCCTGAACCGGAACCGGCGGCGGCGCATACGACTGCGGGGCATAGGCCTGAGGCTGCGGAGCATAGGCCTGAGGCTGCGGAGCATAGGCCTGTGGTTGCGGAGCATAGGCCTGAGGCTGCGGAGCATAGGCCTGCGGTTGAGGCGCGTAAACCTGCGGCTGCGGGGCATAGACCTGCTGCGGAGGCGCATACACGACCGGCGGCGACGAGATGTAAACCGGCCGGTCCACGTAAACCGTGCGCTGCTCGTAATAATACGGGTCAGGACGGGCCCACGAGGACAAGGCGCCAAAAACGGCCAACCCTGTTAGAACTTTGCCGGCCGTAGCCCATTCCTGATCGCCAGCCCGGACGGACGGCACTAGACTCATCGTGACAAAAAGCCCGCCCATCACCGCCGCCATCAATCGTGTCATCTGCTTTTTCATGGCTTCTCCCTTTCGCACTCTGCTACTATGACGGCTCAAAAGGCGGATTTATTCAAGCCCTCTTTTTGATGTGAATATTATAGCACAACCACACGTCTATTAAATGTCAAATTCGGACAACGATCAACTGCTTAGAAAGGCCAAGCAAGGCGATATGGAAGCCTTTGCGGGTCTTTTCGAGCCGCTGAGGGCCCAATCCCTGGGGATTGCCGCCCGGATCGTGGGGCCGGATGAGGCGCCGGATGTGGTCATGGACTCGTTCCTGAAGGCATGGAAGGCCCTGCCGACCTTCAACGAGCGGAGCAGCCTGGCCACCTGGCTCTACAGGATCGTGTGGAACTGCGCCGCGGACCACAGGCGGGCGAGCCAGCGGCGGCGGGAAAACCGGCTAGGCGAGGATGAGGACGGCACGGAGCAGGACATCTCGGACACGGCCGCCGACACCCCGCTCGAGAACGCCAGCCGCCGGGACCTCGCCCACCAGTTGGAAGCCTCGCTGGGGCTCCTGTCGGAGGAACTGCGCGTGACGCTGCTGCTGCGGTTCTCGGACGGGCTCAGCTACCGGGAAATCGCGGCGGCCACGGGGGTCCGGATCGGAACCGTCATGTCGCGGCTGTTCCACGGACGGCGGCGGCTCAAAGCGCTGATGAAGCAGATCGAAAACGGAGATTTCAAACCATGACAAGCTGGAACACCATCCGGCGGGCGCTGAAAGACCAGGCGCCCGCAGTCCGCCCCGAACCGGCGGAAGCTTTCTGGGCGGACTTTTCCGCCCGCGCCCGGCTGGTCCGGCAGGAAGCCCCCCGCCCGGCCCGCCACCCCCTGCTCTGGACGTCGATGGCCCTGGCCGGCGCCACGGCCCTGCTGCTTCTCCTGCTCTGGCCCGCTCCCGCGGCCGCCGAGGCCACCCATGTTACCGCCCTGGAAGTCGTGGCCCACCACGACGCGGCCATGATCCTGAACGTCGTGTCCGAAAACGGCCGGGAATCCGGCGCCATCGTCTGGATCTCCGGACTGGAGGAAACCCCATGACACATTCACGCGCATCCTTCCGGGCGCTGGCCCTGCTCCTATTCGCCTTCGTCATCCCGGCCTTCCTGCCCGCCCGCGCGGAAGCCGAAACCCTTTCCATCCGGCTGGTCCGCGCCGGCCAGGGCGGCGAGGTCGATCCCGCGCTTCAGGACGTGGCCGCCCTCATGCGTGGAAATCTGGCCTTCAGCTCCTTCAAGCTGCTGGATTCGGCCTCCGTCCCCCTCCCGGCCGCCGGCCCCGTCCGGATGGGTAAAAATTTCAAGGTCAACCTTTCCGGACCGGCCGGCAACCTGTCTATCACCGTGACGCAAGGCGGCTCAACCGTCATCAAGACCCAGGCGGTGCTGCGCGGCAGTTCGCCCCTGGTGCTGGGCGGC
>JBIIYJ010000013.1:0-36100 GCA_044346855.1 Kiritimatiellia bacterium | reverse complement strand
TGCATCCCGCACGACGACCTGTTCGCGCTGCTGGAAGACGCGCTCGACGCGCTCCTGGCGAAAGGCGCCTCGCCTTCCCTCATGGGCTGGTATGAACTGGCGGCGTTAAAGGCGCTGGGGCTGGGTCCCGCGCTGGCGCGCTGCCCCGCCTGCGGGAAGGACCAGGCGGGGGGCGGTCCGCTGCGGCTGAAGGTCTCGGCGCGGATGGGCGGCGTCCTGTGCCGCAAGTGCGAGGACCGCGAGCCGGGGCCGGGCATCGGCATCTCGGCCGGCACGCTGGCCCTTCTGCGCGCCTGGGACCTGGCGGACGAGCCGGCTCTCGCCGCCACCACCGTTCCCTCCCAATTGCAGTGGAGCGAAATCCAGGCCGTCCTGAAAGTCTTTTCCTCGTATCACCTGGAAGTGGGCCTCCGCAGCCGCGATATCACGCTGGATCTGCTGAGGAGAGTGGTCAGTGATCAGTAATCAGTAATCAGTGGTCAGTGGTCAGTCCCTATAATCGATCATGGTCGAAATCGGCGGACGCGCCTGCAATCCGGAGGGCGGAGTTCCACGACGCCGCATGCGAAAATCTTGCGCACTCCTGGCGCATGAGGACTCGCGGAGCTCATCCCTCCGTTTGGCTGCTTCCCCATAGTCATACGGAGGGCGGAGCTCCTGCGACGCCTCATGCGCAATCCCGGCGCAAGCGGACTCGCGGCAGTCGTTCCGATTACTGATCACTGACCACTGACCACTGATCACCGATCACTGACCACTGATCACTGATCACTTCTTCCCCTTGAGCGCAACGCGTATCCCCGCGGCCTGGGCCAGAATCTCGTCGTCCGTGTAGGGCGCGCCATGCTTCCAGACCGGCTTCTCCCCGAACATCCAGAACGTGTCCTTCTTGCCCTTCACGTTGCCGTTGCAGAGCCGGCGCGCCAGCGCATAGGCGGCCACCATGCTGCGCGGCTGGATCCGGTGGGCGTAGTTCATCAGCGTCTCCAGCGCCGCGTAATAGGGCTCCGTGTGCGGGGCGACGGGCTCGAACTCGGCGAACAGATGCACGTAGTTGAGATAGGCGATCACGTCGACGATCCGGGCGCGCACCGCGGGCCCGCCGGCCTGCTCAAGCGCCTTGTACGCCAGGTCGTAGAAGCGCGCCTGGTTGGTCGGCCCCAGGTCCTTGTCGGAGGCAAAGGCAGCATAGAGCTCGCCCATGGGCGCGGCGGCCGGACCGAAGGCCGACTTGAGATAGTCGGCGACGATGGCGTCAACGTCGTCGGCGGGATTCCACAGCAGGCGGGAGGCCACATAGAAGCCGGGGCCCTGCCCGCCCCAGTTGTCGTTGCTCTCCGCGCTGACCGATACCGCCCCGGCGGCGTGATACTGCGGGATCCGCTTGCGGTGATAGTCCGGGTTCGCGCCGCGGATGCGGCCGGGCAGCCCGAAGTCCCACGCCTCGACGCCGTAATAATCGCGGATGCCCAGCGAGCCGGCCTTCTCGCCCCACAGGCGGATCAGATCGTCATAGGTGTAGGCCGTGCGGTTGAACGCCATGGCCACCTGCACGTGGATGTTCGACTCCAGGGCGATGGAGGGCGGCTCACGGTGCGTGGCGTAGGCATACATCCCCACCCACCCGCCCGGAACCGCATCCCGCAGCCCGCGCGCCACGTGGTTGGCCAGCGACACCACCCGGTCCGTCGTCGACCCCAGCTTCCGACACGCCGGGCAGTCGCAGGTCCCCTGGCCGTCGGAGGGATCCATGGACACCATGAAGGCGGCGGGATTGGCCTTGCGCTGCGCGAGCAGCAGGGCGGTCCGGTCGCGCAGGCAGAGCGCGCGGAGCCCCGGGTTGGAAAAGCAAAACTTGAGGAGGTCGCGGTTTTCGAGTCCGGCGTTTTCGCCGTCCTTCTCCCTGGCGGCGGGGAGCGCGGCGGGCGCATTGGTCGGCGGCGGACGCAGGGCGAAGTACTCCGGATGCGCATCGAACTCGGCCTTTTTGCGCCCGATGATGTCGGTGAAGCTGTGGCCGGTCTGGAAAACGGCTACCCCGCCGAGGCGGTTGGCATCCGACCATGTCTTGTAGTAGCCGGTCAGGACGGCGTCGGCCGTTCCGTAGGCGTACCAGATCCGCCGGTAGGCGAAGGCGGGCGCGCCCTCCTCGCGGCCGTCGAAGGTCACGGGCTTGCCTTCGGGAATGATCCACCACTTCGGCGAGGGCAGCAGCCACCGGCACCCCTGCCGGTGCAGGAAGGTCATCACGCCATTGCGGACGCCCACCGCGCTGGGGCCGGAAATGACGAGGGTCCCGCCCGTGGGAGCGATGAGGAAGGATTCAAGCCGGCCGCTGAACACCTCCTGCGCGGTCGGGGTTCCGGCCGGCGGGTTGACTGCGAGGCGGATCCCGGGCGCATCCCCGGGGGTGGTGACGGCGGCAACGGGCCGGCCGGCCATCCGGGTCAGCGTCTCGGCCAGGAAGGCGGCCGTTGCTGCCAGCTCGTTGGATTCGGCCGGCAGGCCGGGGGGCGGGGTCCAGGCAACGCCGCCGGCCGGACCCAGCTCCCAGCCGCGCGCCGTCAAGGTTGCGGCCAGCGACAGCGCTGCGGCCAGTGTAAAGCGTAGGATTTTCACCGAAACACCTCTTTCATCCATTTGAAATTACCTGCAATGAATGACTATAGCAAGAAAAGCGGCTGAATCAAATGGTGCACATCTGCGATTTGCCAGGGAACACGCTGCGTTAGACGCCTTCCAGAACAAGGTGGAGGGTCCGGTGCCACCCGGACCATATGCGCACGTCGGGCGCCAGCCTGGCGAGCCTCAGTTCTCCAACCCCCCCATCGCCGCTTTATAACAAGCCGGACAGATTCCGTGCGTAATCTGGGGCAGCGGATAGCCGAAGCCCGTATCTGTCAATCTTATCCGATACCTGACGGTAGATCCCGTTTCAGGAAATGATATTGTCACTGAGCCTACTGCTGTCGCCTTCATGAGGATGACATTCAGATCATCCACGGCCAGGCTGTTCGTCATTGTCTCGAATCCATCGCATAGGCTCCACGCGATGCTTCTTCCTTCAAGAACAGCGATGGATTCGAGAAGCGTGTCTGCTCGGACAGACAGGGGACCTTCAAGTTGTCTCACCAATCTGAGAATCAGGTTGCTGTTGCCGCCGGAACGCAGAACTTCAAGTGAGGGTGGTTTCTCGCCGAAGAGTGCAGCCCCGTCTTGTTCGAGACTGCAGATGGCGCTCAGCCGGAACTCCTCCCGCAACGCCCCTCGGGGCGTCAGTGTCGAGCAACCCGCGACAATGACACAGGCGAGAGCAACAACCCCGGCATTCATGATATGGATGCAACGATTCATATTTTCTTTCGAAGAACGGAGTTCTTTGGGGTGAAGTTACGCCGCAACCCAGGAAGAACGTGTTCGCTCCTACATTCCGTTAATGGTTCATTCCCAACTGACAGGTTCATTACCGCAGTCGTGGCACGGGTCTTCTGACCCGTGTCGCCGACCGTGAACAAGGCTCCTCAGGATTCGACTCCGACTCGCCCGTCACGCCCAATTGTGGGCACGACCCGAGTTAATCTGGCGAATATGAATGAGAGACCTTCCCCGACCCGAGCGTATGGCCGCGAACTTCATCCTTGCTTCCCAGTTGCTTGCGCTTCAAGCTGCTTAAATATTTTGCGTTCAGCTTCATCACCCGACCATCCACAACTTGGGCAAATATTGTGGTTCGGCCAATCATCGCCAAATTGACAACCATAATACCCACAACGAAGACATTCAAAGGAAACTCCGCTGTCCCGTACAATCTCGTCGTCCCTCTCAACGCACCGACAATCACCGGGTTCTCCTCCGTAATACGTTCTCCCCCAGTACCTGCGCGACGCCCATAGCCGTACGTTCGCCGGAAACGCCACGTAGTCATCAACTTTTATGGTATCTAGGTAGAGCGGGTCGCGAAATATTTTGTAGAGTCGTTCGAACTGTCGCGATCTGAAAAGATGCACCGGCAAGTTCCGAGCATGGAAGTTTGACAGGTGAGCGTGACTCAGCTGATATTGACCCCATCCGTCGTCGGCGAGCATCCGATGCCCTTCCATAGCGCTTACATAATAGGATCCAGCCTTCACCTCGTCTGCAAGCCAATCGACGAGCGACTTGTGATAAGGCTTGATGACTTCGCCGTCCTTCTCGTTCGTGACTGGGAATAGCGAGCCAAGAGAGCGGGTAAAATCGCGGAGTTCCTCATCCTGCCAGTTGAAAAGGTGCTGAAGGATTTCAATGGGCAGCGGCGCTCGGGCGGCGAGAATTGCACGAAGCGCGGGCCGTATCTCTTTGCGAAATCTCTCCAGGTCCGTGAACTGTCGTTTAAACCACTGACAGAAGATGCCGCCGAGTCCCTGCGGGAATTGTTCCGGGTGGTCGAGCGAGAGATGGCCTTGCTGTACGTCGTCGCAAAAGCGTTCGACGTAGAGGAATACGCCTTCGCTCTTTGCGAGGATCTGACCGATTAGGCGGTCGGCGTCGGGGCGTTTGTGGAGTTGCGCAGCAAGCTGGTGACGGAGGTAGTCGCAGATGTCGGCGCGGTTGGCATCGGTGAGGGTGCTCAAAACGAGCGGGCTCAACCCTTGCAGCGGGGTTTGAACGGCGCTTTCCGGGCGACTGGTGACGACGAGCCCGAGCCAGTCTGGAAGAAGCTTAACGTGCCGCGCGAGCATCTCCACGAGCGGGTTATGCCCGGAGTCGCCGGCTTCATCGAGGGCGTCAACAACGATGATCTGTCTCTCGCGTCCGCCGCCTATGACGGTCTTGAGCGGGCTAGCAAGAAGGTAGGCGAAGAGTTCCGCCGGGTCTTTGCGGTCGAGTTCGGCAATCTCGGGCAGGGTGAGCAGAAGTTTTCGGTAGTCGGGCAGGCGTGTGGCGAGTTGGAAGGCGAGGCTACGGACGACGCGCCTAGCGTCGCGGTGGTCGGGTTTGTCCCATTCGACAAACTGCGCGGCAATGACGACGTCGGAACGGGTGTGGGTGAGTTGAGCAGCAAAGGCGCTCTTGCCCACGCCCGGGGCGCCGGTGAACCAAAAGAGCCGCTGATCCCGGTTCCGGGCAGTCCGCCAGTTTTCTACGGCTTCGAACAACCAGGTACGGCCGATGAATCCCTTCCTGAGTAGATCGTAGACGCGCGCCTCGGACTTGATTGGCTTGAGATATCCGTCCAGAGTTTCGATCTCACCGGCGAAACGGCGACTCTCGTCGCTCTCAACGACACGGAGGATCTCGGCGAACTTACCCTGATACCAGCGCTCCCAAACTGCTGCGTCGTCCGCTCGCTGTCGCTGCCAGTCGTGCATGTCGAGCCACTGGATATGGCCGATGTTTACCGGCGGCTGAACGTCTGCCTCGCTCTCAACGAGGACGGTCTGGATATTACCGCCCTTGACACCGATTGCGATGGCGATCTCGTCACGGCAGACGCCGGGGTCCCGGGCGGAATGCTTCGAGAAAGGACACGACGCGCTGGCTGTGCAGGATACCGTCCGTGATCGCGCGCCGCCAGTTTTCCCCTGCCTTGATGTCCGTTTTGTCGAACCAGACATCATGTCCGCGCTGCACCAAGTCGCCCTTGATGCGCCGGACCAGTTCCTCGTTGGCGTCGTGCCCGTAACTGAGGAAGATGCGCAGCGGCGCGAATGGTTTCGGTTCCGGGACTTGGCCATGCGTCGGACAGACCCAGAACGCGCCCACGTGTACGAGCACTTGGTCAAATTGCGGGCAAGCCCGCGAATCATGCTTGTCAGGTTTATCTGGCGTCGTGTTCATGCCCTGTCGTCAGCCTTTACGAGTAGGATCAGGGTGCTTGTTCGGCCTGTTCATGCCGAACCAGTGCCCTCACTTCTTCAATACTTCGGCAGTCCCCACCCAGATGCAAAACCGCGTGACAGTTCTGTCAGACCGGGCGGAAGTCTTTTACCGGATCTACTACCGGGAGTAACGTCTGACCAATCTACAAATCCTCGTGTGCCATCCATCACAGGATCAACACCTTTGCTCTGCGATGCATTCATGGGAGAGTCCACCTATGGGCAGAGGCTCAGACAGAGGCGCCTCACTTTGCTCTATGGTATTGTTCCTGTGTTCATGTATATAGCGACGATATCTTTCCAACCTCAATGCCAGATGGACAAAGGTTCCCGTCAAAGCCAACGCAACCACAAGTCCATGAACGACGGCACCATAACGAGGAATTGCAAGTCGACTAGCCTGAAAATTGATCCACTTGACCAGAGCATAAATCGCCAGAATCAGAGGCAAGATGAGGTTTATCATCGAGACCGTCAGCGTTGATGACAAATTTGCCAGGCTCGATACATAAAAAAGGGCACCCATCGACATCAGCAAAACGGTCATGAATAAGAAATAGGATAGTGCCGGGCAGACCAGAACTGCCAGGATCATACGCTGCATTGCTGTTATTCCGTCAAAATTGGCAATCCGGTTTGTCAGATACTTGGCTCCAAAGTGCATGACAAGAACCAATAGCAGGATGCATGAAAAGCCTATGGCTGTGATAATGATTTTTTCTGTCACATCTTGCCTGCGGAACGTTCAACCACAGCATAAGGAACGCAGCGATGACATGCTGAAGAGTGCGGTTGCTTGTTCTCTTCCGAACCGTGTTCCACCGTGTCTTCCGTTCACCGTGTTCCACCGTGGTACATCTTCTCGGGTTCAGGGCATACGCCGTCCCCGTCAGTTATGCGGAACTGTTCCCAGAATATGACATCCGTTCGGGTATATCCATCATTAATTGTAAGAAGGGAGCCTCCTCGCCCCGGATCGTACGTCGTACTCGTACTCGTACCTCGTACTCGATTCATGCCCGAGCCCGACCAATTCATTAAACTGCCTCATCTCGCAACGGCAAAAAGGGCACCTCACCCCCGCCCCGGATCGAGTACGCGTACGAGTACGAGGTGCGAGTACGAGGGGAGCCTCCTCGCCTCGGATCGTACGTCGTACTCAAACGCCATTAAACGATTGCTCTGCCGTCCCGTTCATGGCATTCTATAGTGAGATGAGGTGCTTCATGCGAATGGGCTCCATTTTGGCTCTCGCGATCCTGTTCGGAGCCTTCCGCGGCCAGGCCGAAGGCGTCCGGAACGGCAACGAATTCGCCCTGAACTACTCCCGCGCTGACAAGGACGGCCGCAAGGCCCTCCGCCGCGACTACGAAAACAAGCTCCTCACCTTCCGCTTCCTCAAGGTGGTCCGCATCGAGACCAACGCCATCGCCGGCGCCCTGCCGGTCTACACCACCGTCGAGCCGTCCTCTGACGCCACCGTCATCCTATACCCCCAGGGCCCCGTCTCCCGCCAGGTGGCCGCCACCGTCGCCTCCAACGACTGCGTCGTGGCCAACGGCCGGCTGGCCCCCCTCGGCGACGACGCCACCACGTTCGTCATCAACCCCGCGGTCCTGCGCTCCAAGGACCGCGACGCCCCCAAGGGCGAAAAGGAACTCCTTCCCGAAATCGACCCCACCGCCGTGAAGTGATCATGAAACCTTTCCTCCCGCCCCTTCTCCTCGCCGCCGCGCTCGGACTGCTGCTACCCGCCGCGAACGCCCCCGCCTACGTCCTGTTCCAGGGCGACGGCTCCGACGAGCCCGGCTTCGTCTCCCCGACCATCGGCAAGCCCCCGCCCCCGCCCCCCGCCCACATGGCCTCCGCCGAGACCTACATCCCCGGCCCGCCGCCCCCGGTCACCCCCCAGGCGCGCTCCGAAAAGAAGAAGCCGCCGTCACCGCCCGTCATGTTCACCAAGCTCACCTCGCCCCACGGCCCGATGGACTGGTGCACCCGGCCCAACGACCTGAACAACCTCCTCAAGAGCATGAAGGAGAACGTCAACATCCACTTCACCGCCGAGGTCAAGTCGCTGGGCGAGGTGGACCTTGACCCCGACCGCAACCCGATCCTCTACCGCAGCGGCCACTTCCACTTCTCCTTCACGCCCCAGGAGCGCGAGCGCGTCCGCCAGTACCTGCTCAAGGGCGGCATGCTGATCCTCAATACCGGCATGGGCTCCAAGCCCTTCTACGACTCCGCCATCCGCGAGCTCCAGGCCATCTTCCCCGAAGCCCCGCCGCGCCGCCTCGGGCCCGACCATCCCGTATTCCACTCCTACTACGACCTCAACCGCGTCGACTACCGCTCGGGCGTCCGCAAGGCCGGCTACGGCGGCTCGGAGCCGTGGTTCGACGGCGTCACCGTCGGCTGCCGCACCGTGGCCATCGTCTCGCGCTGGGGCATGGAGATCGGCTGGGACGCGGTCGAGGACGACACCCTGCTGGGCTACAGCGTCGAGTCGGCCCGCCAGCTCGGCGTGAACCTGATGTCCTACGCCGTCGCCGAGCGCGCCTGGGCCAAGGGCGCCGCCCACGCCATCCAGCTGGTGGACGCCGCGCCCCCCTCGATGGGCAAGATGAGCCTCGCGCAGATCATCTACGACGGCGAGTGGAAGACCCGCCACGC
Organism: Kiritimatiellia bacterium; assembly: GCA_044346855.1. Lineage (GTDB taxonomy): Bacteria > Verrucomicrobiota > Kiritimatiellia > CAIKKV01 > CAIKKV01 > CAIKKV01. Next base: position 27,569 of record JBIIYJ010000013.1, on the reverse strand, counting down.
CGGCCTCTCGATCCTGCTCAACCAGTTCAACCAGAAGACCGAGATCCCCGTCAAGTTCGCCCACGGGGAGCTGCGCCTCACCGACCCGCGCCTCTTCGACAGTCCGCTGCTCTACATGAGCGGCCACGAGGACTTTACGCTGAAGGAGGAGGAGGTGATGGCCCTGCGCGAGTACCTGAAGCGCGGCGGCTGCCTCTTCGCCGAGGCCTGCTGCGGCCGCAAGGCCTTCGACCACGCGTTCCAGCGCGAGCTCGGGCGCGTGATGCCCGGCGTGCCCCTCGCCCCCATCCCGCTGCGCAACGGCCTCTTCACCATGCCCAACCCCCTGGCCACCGTGGGCGTCACCCCCGCCCTCGCCGCCCAATTGGGGAACAAGAACGCCATCGAGCCCCGCCTGATGGGCCTCGAGCAGAACGGCCACTTCGCCGTCGTCTACAGCCCCTACGGGCTCGCCGGCGGGTGGGAACTCTCCCAGAGCCCCTACGCCTTCGGGTACGATGACGGCAGCGCCATGAAAGTCGGCGAGAATATCCTGATGTATGCGATCACCCAGTAAGCGCCCCGCCATCCTGCTCCTCCTCCTGCTCGCGCTCGCGGCCCCGGCCGCCGCCGCGGACCCGGACGAGGACGTCTTCGGCCGCCTGTTCCGCCTTCACCTTGAGGGCGCCACGGGCGATGTCGCCATCGCCGCCCAGGCCGGCCAGGCGGCGGCCGCCCTCCCGCCCGGCCCCTACCGCGCCGCCGCCCGCGCCGTCCAGGGCTGGCGCCTGCTGCGCGCCGGGAAACCCGCGGAGGCCGCCGCCGTCTACCAGACCCTGCTGGCCGACCCCGCCAGCCCCGCCGCCCTGGCCGAGCTGGCCCGCCGCTGGCTCACCCGCCTCGACCGCGAAACCGTGCGCGACGCCCTGCGGAAAGCCTGGGCCCGCGACATCCGCTACCCCGCCACGCTCGAGGCCCTGCCCGCGCCGCAGCCGCCCCTGACCGACCGCTGGAACCGCCCCTGGTCCTACAAGACCCGCGGCCTGAAGCTCCTCCAGGCCGACGCCCAGCGCTACGACCTGCAAAGCGCCGCGCTGGGGGCCGACTCCGACCTCGCCGCCGCCGTCGCCCTCCCCTGGCCGACCGACCTGCCTCTCCGCGCGGTCGGCCTCACGCCCGCCGCCAACGCCACAACCCTCGTCACCTTCGAAACCGTCTCCAAGTCGCCCCCCGAAAAGCCCGTCCTCTCCGAGGGCAAGGCGTGGGGCGGCCTCATGCTCCTGAAGGTCGGCCCCAAGGCCCTCCTCATCGTGCACGGCGACTACGTGTTCCTCCCCCTCAAACCCGGATACTGACATGTCCCGCGGCATCGCCTCCTTTCTTTCGCCCGACGAGCTGCAGCGGCTCGGCCGCCTCGCGCTCCAGTCGCGCACCGTCGTGGAGGGCAACCTCGCCGGCCGGCACCGCAGCCCGCTCAAGGGCGCCAGCTCCGAGTTCGCCGACCACCGTTCCTATTTCCAGGGGGACGACCCCCGCCACATCGACTGGAAGGTCTTCGGCCGCACGGAGCGCTATTTCGTCCGCCGCTACGAGGAGGAGACCAACCTGCGGGTCTATCTCGTCATCGACCGCAGCGCCTCGATGGGCTACGGCTCGGGCTCCTCCACCAAATACACCTTCGCCTGCCGCCTGGCCGCGGCCATCGGCTACGTCGTGCTCAAGTCCAAGGACTCCGTGGGGCTCTACCTCTACAGCGACAAGGTGACGGCCGCCCTGGGCGCCCGCAACTCCTACCGCCACCTCGACAACCTGCTCGGCGTGCTGTCCGAGCAGAAGCCCGGCCACGCCACCGCCACCGCCGCGACGCTCCACCAGGTGGCCGAGTCGGTCCGCAAGCGCGCCCTGATCGTCATCTTCTCCGACCTCTTCGACGAGAGCGAGGCGCTCCGCCAGGCGCTGGCCCACTTCCGCAAGCAGCGCCACGACGTCATCCTCTTCCACGTCCTCGACCCCGCCGAGATCGACTTCCCCTTCACCAAGGGAGCCGAGTTCGAGGACCTCGAGTCGGGCGAGAAGCTCCCCATCGACCCGCGCCGCCTCGCGGACGAGTACCGCCGCGTGTTCGCCAGCTTTCTCGACGACTGCCGCAAGCCCTGCTCCGAGCTGAACATCGACTACCGCCTCGCCCGCACCGACCAGAGCGCCGAGCTCTTCGCGCGGGCCTACCTCGAAGAACGGAAACGCCTTTCCAAGTGACGGCCTGAAACCATGTGGACCTTCCTCAACACCGCGTTCCTGTGGGCCGGCCTGGCGGCCCTGCTGCCGCTCGTGCTGCACCTGCTGCAGCGCCGGCGGGTGGTGCGCGTCCCGTTCAGCACGCTGCGGTTCCTCAAGCTCGCCGAGAAGAAGTCCAGCAGCCGCATCCGGCTCGAGAACTTCCTGCTCTGGCTCCTGCGCACCCTCCTCGTGATCTTCCTCGTCCTGGCCTTCGCCGGCCCCATTATGCGCGCCGCCGGCCTCCGCTGGGCCGGCTCCTCCCGGCGCGACATCGCGATCGTGCTCGACCACTCCGCCAGCATGCGCTACGACTCCGGCTTCCTCAAGGTCTGGCCCGCGGCCGCGCAGTCCGCCGCCGACCTCATCCAGGGGCTCAACCCCGGCGACCGGGTCACCCTCTTCCTCGCCGACGAGGGCCCGGCCCCCCTGATCGAGCAGCCCAGCGGCGACTTCGAACTGGCCCTCTCCCTGCTGCGCGCGCAGGAGCCCGGCACGGGGGTCGCCCGCCTCCGGCCCGCGCTCCGGGCCGCCTGCGAATCGCTCAAGGACTCCGGCCGCCGCGAGCGCGAGGTCTACCTGCTCACCGACGGCCAGTCCCTCTCCTGGGCCGGCTTCAAGACCGATGCCGCGGGCGGCGAGCCCGCCTCCACGAACGCGGCGGACGACGCCTGGAAGCCCGACCCCAAGATCGCGCTCTTCGCCCTGCTCGCGGGCTCGGACAACCCGGAGAACGCGTTCCCGTTTTCGCTTGAAATCGACCCGTCCCTGATCCGCGCCGGGCAGCCCGCGAAGCTGAAGACCACGATCGGCTTCAGCGGGCCCGTGCGCCCCACCTCCGCCGCGCTGCTGGTGGACGACCGCGAGGTGGAGCGCCGCACGGTCGACCCCGGCGAGGGGGTCCGCCAGGACATCCTCTTCACCCTGCCGCCAATGGACGACGGCCGCCACGTGGTCCGCGTGGAGCTGCCGCCCGACGCGCTGCCGGCGGACGACGCGTTCAGCGCCGTGGCCGTGGCGCGCGAACAGCTTCCCGTGCTCGCGGCCGGCCGGCCCTCGGACCTGTTCTTCCTCTCCCGCGCCCTCAACCCCGGGGCGGCCTTCTCCGCCCTCGACGTCAAGACGGTCGAGCCCGAGGCGCTGGACGGCGAGCGGCTGGCCGACTTCGCCTGCGTCTTCCTCGTCAACGCCGTGCCCCTGCCGGGCCAGTCGCTCGTGGCGCTGGAACAATACGTCCGCAACGGCGGCGTGGCGGTCCTCTTCCCCGGCGACCGCGGCGCGGCGGCCGACTACGAGGCCTGGCAGAGCCTGCCCGCCCGCCCGCTCGGCGTGCGCGAGCAGCCGCCCCAGGATGCGGCGCGCCTGCTGCGCCTGCTCCGGCCCGACGACCCGCTCTTCGCCGGGCTGCGCCTGCCGCCGGGCTCCACGCCCGCGGTGGCCGTCCAGCGGAAGCTGGCGTTCGGGCCGCTGGAGAAGGACGCCGAGGTCGTGATCGGAATGGGGGACAACGAGCCCTTCCTGCTCTCGCGCCCGTTCGGCCGGGGCCGCGTGCTGCTCTGCGCCCTGAGCGCCGACCGCGCCTGGAGCACGCTGCCGCTCTCGCCCTTCTTCCTGCCCCTCGTCCACCGCATCGCCCTCTACAGCACGGGCGCCTCGGCCGGGCGGCTCTACGTCTTCCCGTCCAGGCTGCAGGACGTCTCCGACCTCTTCGGGATCTACCCCGGCGAAATCGACCTCGTCTCGCCGGGCGGGGCGCTGCTCCCCGTCCGCCGCGAGCAGGAGGAGGGCCGGGAGGTCTGCCTGCTCGAGAACCTGGCCGAGGCCGGCGTCTACCGGCTGGCCTCGGACAACGCCCCCGTCCTGGCCGTCAACCTGCCGCGGGCGGAGTCGGACCTCGCGCCCCTGAAGGCCGGTGAGCTCGACAACCTGCCCGCCCTGCCCGGGCTGCGCACGGCCCGGTCGCGCGAGGAGCTGGCGCAGAAGGTCAAGGAGCACCGCATCGGCACGCCGCTCGCGGAGCTGTTCCTCTGGCTCGCCCTGCTGGCCGCCGCCCTCGAGAGCCTGCTGGCCGCCCGGGCGGTCCGGCGTTCGTCCCGATTATCGGATCAGATGACCCTCGATCCCTCCGGCCGCGTCCGGGGATCCGAAACCGCCGCGGAGGCGCCATGACAGCCGGCTGGATCTACGAGCACACGGTGGCCGCGGGCGCGATCGGCGCGGGGCTGGGCCTCGCCGCCCTGCTCCTGCTGCTGGCCGTCTGGCGGTGGCCGGGCTTCTCCTGGCTCCAGGCGGGCCTGGCCGCCCTGCGCCTCGCCTTTTTCGCCCTGCTCGGCTGGTGCCTGCTCATGCCCGCCGCCCGCGAGGACCAGCGCGAGGTCATCCGCCCCCGCTTCGTCATCGCCCTCGACCTCTCGGCGAGCATGACCAACTCGCCCTCGCCGGCGATCCCGACCCGCCACTCCGCCGCCCGCGCGCTGCTGACGCAGGACTGGGTCCGCGTCGTGGGCTCCCGCGCCACGGTGGACCTCTACCCCTTCGACCGCGAGCTGGGCGGCCGGACCGACCCCGCCGCCGCCGCGGGCCTCCCCTCCGCCGGCCAGGCCACGGGGCTGCGCGACAGCCTTGCCCGGCTGGGCGAGCGCCTCCGCGGCCAGGACGTCGCCGGCGTGCTGCTGCTCTCCGACGGGCTCGACACGCGCGAAGCCTCGCCCCTCTGGACCCGACAGTCCTGGCCCTTCCCCATCCACACCGTCCGCCTCGAGCCGCCGGCCGACTGGAAGGCCGCCCCCGACGTCCGCGTGGACGCGATCGACACCCCGGGCCGCGTCACCGTGGGCTGGAACAGCGAGCTGAAGGCCGTGCTCTCAGGCGAAGGCTGCGGCGGCCAGCTGCTCACCGTGCGCCTGTACCGCGACCAGCAGCCGATCCAGGAGGCGCCCACGCAGCTCCCCGCGGAGGGCGGCTCGCGCGAAATCGTCTTCCCCCTGCAGCACGACGCCGTGGGCCTCTTCACCTACGAGGTGCGCGTCGATCCGCTCGAGGGCGAAACGCAAACCAACGACAACCGCTACGCCTCCGCGGTGCAGGTCATGGACACCCGCAACCGCCTGCTCTACGTCGAGGGCCTGCCGCGCTGGGAATCCAAGTACCTGGTCCGCGTCCTGCGCGGCATCGCCGCCATCACCCCGCTCGCCTTCATGCGCGGGCCCGACGGCCGCTTCATCTCCTACGGCGCCCGCGGCGGCGCCACGCTGGACCTCACCGAGAGCCAGCTCGGCAACTTCCGCATCGTCATTCTCGGCGACCTGGACGCCGAGGGACTCGGCGGCGGGCGCGACGCCGCGCTGGCCAAATTCGTGGAGAAGGGCGGCAGCCTGGTCCTCCTCGGCGGCCCCCTGGGCTGGGGCCCCAAGGGCTTCCAGGCCTCGGAGCTGGCCCGCATCCTCCCCGTGCGCGGCGCCGGCCCGGCCGTCGAGGGCCGCTTCGGCCTCACCGCCACGGCCGAGGGGCGGGCCCACCCCGCCTTCGCGGGCGACCCCGCCTGGCTCAGCCGCCTCCCGCCCGTGCTCTCCGTCTTCCCCGGCGCCCAGCCCGCGCCCGCCGCCACAGTCCTGATCTCGGCGCAGTCCGACTCCGGCGTCCAGCCCCTCGTCGTCTTCCAGCGCTTCGGCCAGGGCAAGATCCTGGCCGTGCTCACCGACTCGCTCTGGCGCTGGCAGCTCGAGCGGCAGGACACCTCCGACTCCTACTTCCGCTTCTGGAACCAGATGCTCAACTGGCTCCTGCCCGCGGAGAGCGAGGCGGCCCCCGTCCAGATCGACCTCTTCGCCGACACCGGGCGGCTCTACCTGGGCGACGCGCTCGTGCTCAACGCCCGCTACGCAGCCCTGTCCCGGGAGGACGCGCCGCCCGAGACGCTCACCTGCACCATCCGCACGCCCGACAACCGCGCCCTGCCCTTCGTCATGCAGCGCCAGACGGTCACGGCCGGCGCCTCGGGCGCGGCCGCCACCTACTCCGTCCGCTTCCAGGCCGAGGGCCCCGGACTCTACCGCGCCGCCGCCTCGGTCAGCGTCGGCGGCACGCCCGTCGAATCCCCCGCCTACGCCTTCTTCGTCAAACCCTTCACCCCCGAATCGCTGCCCCGGCCGCCCGACCTCGACACCCTGCGCGCGCTGGCCGCCTCGAGCTCGGGCCGGTTCCTGCTGCCCGAGGAGGTGGCCGAGGCCATGACCGCCATTCCCATCAAACCCCGGGAGGAGGCCCTGGTCCGCTTCCACACCCTGTGGAACACGATGCCGGTGCTGGCTTGCCTGTTGGGGCTGTTGGCCTTAGAATGGATCATACGAAAACTCAAGGGACTGGTATGACCCGGAGGAACCCGATGCGCATTCTGCTTTCCATCCTGCTCGCGGCGGCCGCCACCGCAGCGTCCGGCGCCTCGAACCTGCTGCCCAACGGGAGTTTCGACGACAAGGACAACCCCCTCGCCAACTGGAAATACAAGTACGACAAGGAGGGGGAAAGCTTCTACTTCAAGAACCATGAACACGTGAAGGTGGAGCCCTCCATTGCCGGCCGCTCCGGCGTGCTGGCCCTGTGGGCGGACCGCAACATCACCTTCGACACGGGCCAGGGCACCAAGGTGGACAGCTTCCCCGTGCCGGTCAAGCCCGGCGGCCGCTTCCGGCTCACGCTCACGGCCCGCTCCACGGGGCCCGGCATCCGCACCCTGGTGGAAGGCTACCAGTGGCGGCCGGGCGTGAAGCCCCACGCCAACCCCGACATATCCGAGCTGCGCAAGTGCTTCAAGTCCGAGGTCGTCACCTTCGGCTCGCAGGTCGGCGGGTCGCGCTCGAGCGTCGGCAAGGGCTGGGAGACGGCGGACATCGTGTTCCCCGCCGAGAACCCGACGGCCCTGGCCGTGGACAAGCTCTCCAAGATGGAATTCCTCATCGTGCACATCGTGGCCATCGACGGCGGCGAAGGCACCGTCTACGTCGACGACGTGAAACTGGAGCAGATCAGCAAGTGAGCCCCCTGCGCGAACAGCTCGACGGGATCGGCCGCACGGTCGTGCGGTGGCGGACCCTGCTGTTCGCGGTCGGCGGGGGCTCGGCCACCGCCGTGCTCCTGGCCGCGGGCGCGCTGGCCGACACGGCCGCGCACTTCAACCGCCCCGGCCGGGTGGCCGCGGCCGTGCTCGTCTTCGCGGCCGCGGGCGCGGCCCTGGCGCTGGCCTTCCGCGCGGCCGCCCGCCGCTTTTCCGACGTGGCCATCAGCGCCGAGCTCGAGCGCGCCTTCCCCGAGCTCGACAACCGGCTCATCAACCGCATCCAGTTCGAGATGCGGCCCGAAAAGAATCCCCTCGAGCTGGCCTACCTGTCCCAGCCCCCGCCCGCGCTGGGCGGACTGAACCTGGCCGTTCTGCGGGACGACCGCGCCCACCGCCGCGCCTGGCTCGGCTTCACCGCGGCCGTCCTCCTGCTCGCCGCCCCCGCCTTCTGGTCCGCCCCCGCCTGGTCCAACGCCCTGCTCCGCGTCCTGAACCCCTTCTCCAACCGCCCGCCCACCCTCCTCGCCCGCGTCCTCTCCGTGGCGCCCGGCGACGCCGTCCGCCTGCAGGGCTCGCCCGTCGTCCTCTCCTGCCAGGTCAGCGGCCGGCGCGGCCAGCCGGTCTCCCTCGAGCTGCTGCCCGCCGACGGCTCGCGCAGCACCCTGACGCTCGGCGCGCTCCAGGGCGACCGCGAGGAGTCGTTCTCCCACACGCTCGAGTCGCTCACCACCGCCACGCGCTACCGCTTCCGGGCGGGCGACCACGCCGCCGCCCTCTGCACGCTCACGCCGCGCCCCCCGCTGGCCTTCGCCTCCGTCTCGGCCGCCATCGAGCCGCCCGCCTACACGAAGCTCGAGCCGCGCACCGTGGACGCGCTCGCGGGCGAGAACCCCGTGCCCGCGGGCTCCCTCGTCCGCTTCCGGGCGGCCTGCAACTTCCCGCTCGCCTCGTGCGTTGTTTCCAATACGGAAACACTTGCCATTCTTTCCTCCGCCCCGGAGGCCGGCGCGCTCGAGGGGTCGGCCGTCATCACCAACCCGGCGGGCCTGCTGGCGGAGGCGGTCGACACGGACGGCTTCGCCGCCTCCGCGCCCCTGCACTTCGTGGCCATGCCCGACCAGCGGCCGCAGCTCCAGATCACGGCCCCGCTCGCCCCCGTGGTGCTGACGCCGGGGACCGCGCCCCGCATCCAGTGGGGCGCGTCGGACGACTACGGCCTCTCCGCCCTGACCCTGGAGCAGATCGAGGAGGCGCCCGGCGTCACCAGCCGCACGGTCGTGGCCTCCTGGGAGCCGGCCGGCGCGCGCGAGTGGGCCGGCGACTGGACGGGCGCGCCGCCCCCCACCAACCGAAGCCTCATTCTCACCTTCCGCCTGATCGCGCGGGACAACCGGCCCGACGCCCCGCAGGAAACCGTCTCCCCGCCCATCGTGTTCCAGTCGCAGAGCCAGGAGGCGGCCCTCGACGAGGCGGCGAAAAACGCGGCCGAGTCGCGCGAGTCGCTCGACGCGCTGGTGCGGATGCAGGCCGAGAACATCGCCCGCACCGCGCCCCTGGCGGCCGAGCCGGTCCGCGCGCGGCCGGGCCAGTGGAAGGAGATCCAGGCCGCCCAGCTCCAGATCCGGCAGCTCGCCGGCCGCCTCACCGCCGACCCGCGCCGCCCGCTGGGCGCGCTGAAGACCATCGTGGACCGGCTGTGGCAGGACGAGATGCCCCGCGCCATCGACGTGCTCACGCGGCTGCCCGACGCCCCGGCCGAGGCGCAGCGGCCGCTCGCGGCCCAGGCGCTGGCCCTGGAGGAGCGCATCCTCGAGGCGCTCACCCGGGCGCAGTCGGGCATGGCGGCGGTCCAGGAGCACAAGCAGATCACGGGGCTGCTGGCCCTGCTGGACGCCCTCATCGCCAACCAGAAACAGGTCCGCGACGCCACCAAGCCGCTGCCCGCCGGCGCCGCCGCCCCGGCCGCCCTCGTGGACCGGCAGGACGGACTGGCCGGCAACATGGCCGAATTCATCGCCGCCTGCCGGCGGGAGTCGGAAACGCTCCGCAAGGGCGACGCCGCGTTCGCCGACCTCCTCGTCAAGGTGGCCGCCCAGGCCGACAGCGTCAAGATCGGGGCCGACATGACCCGGGCCGCGGAGCAGCTGGAGTCCGGCGCCTTCCCCGAGGCGGTGGCCTTCCAGGAAAAGGCGCTGGCCAACCTGGCCGCCCTCCAGGACCTGCTCAACGCCTGGCGCGTGGCCGACGCCCAGGCCAAGGCCGAGGAGCTCCAGCAGGCCGCCGTGGAGGCGGGCGCCAAGCTCGAGAAGCTGCGCCAGCTCCAGGCCAAGATCGTCCAGTCCATGCGCGAGGTCGACCCGCAGAAGGACAAGTCCGATAAGGCCTACGACGAGCTGATGGAGGAGGTCAGCGCCATCAAGACCAACATGGCCGAGGCGCTGCTCAACATCGCCCGCGACCTGCACATCTTCCCCGAGCTGCCCGTGGGCAACGACCTGGTGGAGGACGTCTTCCAGGTGTATGAGGATATGAAGCAGGTGCCCGGCTCCGCGGACGACAAGGCCAAGGAGTCCGGCCTCCAGAAGGAGGACTGGATCCTCAAGATGCTGGAAAACGCGAAGGGCCGCGTGGACGACATGGAGATGTGGCTGGCCTCCAAGCCCGACGTGCGCAAGGCCAACACCGAGAATTTCGACAAGAACGAGCTGCCCGAGGTGGCCACCCTTCCCATGCCAACCGAGCTGGAGGACCTGATCGGCGACCTGCTCGAGCAGGAGGAGGAGGAGAAGAACAAGGCCGACGATTCCGCCACCAACCAGGGCTCGGCCGACATCGCCGCGGGCTGGGACGTGGCGGAGGGCGAATTCGTCAATTTCAGCGCCAAGGGCAAATCCGGGAACGAGGCGCCCGACCACAAGGAGCAGGACGGCCGCTCGCTGGTGGGGCGGCAGGGCATGTCCGACGGCGAGACGACCGCGGGCTCGGGCAAGATCAACGAGGGCGACAACAACATCGAGGCGCGGCGCACGCGCGACTCCGCCCAGGGCGGCCAGGTGCAGGAGGACGGCCACGCCGAGGCCAAGGCCACGGGCGGCGGCAAATCCTCCGGCTACGCCGAGGAGTCCGGCATGGCCGGGGCCGGCCCGCGCCGCGACGCCGCCATGGAAGGCTCCGAGCTGGGCTTGCAGTCCATGCTCCGCAAGGACGCCGAGTCGCTCTACGCCAAGGCCTCGCTGATGCACGTTCGGACCGGCGCGCTCGAGGACGCCGTCACCGCCCTGCGCCGGGTCGAGGACGCCCTCGCCGGCGGCCGCATCCAGCAGGTGCGCGAATTCCAGAAGCAGGCGGTGGCGGCCCTGAAGCGGGCGCGCGCCGAACTTAACTCGGGCCTTTCCTCGGAGATGCTGCCGGCCGACTTCACGGGCCGCCCGGTTTCCGACCAGACCGCGGGCGTGTCCGACGAGGCGCCCGAGGAGTTCCGCGAACTGGTGTCGGAATACTTCAAGGCGCTCAACTCAGCCCCATGACGCGACTCCCCTCCATCCTGACCGTCCTGCTGTCGGCAGCCGCGCTCTCCCTCGCGGACTCCTGGGCCGTGCGCGAGGCGTCGCTGCGGTTCGACTTCACGGTGCAGGCGCAGCCGTCGGCCCCCTCCGCCGGCATCCTGGCCTTCGTGCCGGACGGGGGGCTCCTGCCGACCGCCCCGCGGCCGGTCGTGCTGGACGGGGCCGGGAAGCCGGTTGAGTTCGAGGTCCTCTGGCACAATCCCAAGGAAGGGCTGGGCCTCGTGGTGGCCAGGCCGGCCACGGCGGGCTTCTCGGTCTACGTCGGCCGGCAGTCGCGGCTGACCCGCAACGAGCGCGCGTCCTTCACGCCCGGCCCGCTCTTCTATGTGAAGACGGGCGGCGGAAGCCTGGAGCTGGCCAACCGGCTGTCGGGCGGTTTCCCGCCGGGGAACGACTCCGTCATGGGCAAGGTCCCGCTGATCGGGCAGCAGGAGAACCCGTTCGGGCCGGACCAGGATTTCGCGGGCTGGTTCACCGCGTGGATCCAGATCGACAAGCCGGGGCGCTATTATTTCGCCACCATTTCCGACGAGGGCTCCCTGGTCCGCGTGGCGGGCAAGACGGTGGCTGAGTGGCCGGGCCAGCACACGCGCGCGGCCGGGGCCAAGGGGCAGTTCGGCTCCGCCATCGAGCTTGAGGCCGGCCCGCAGCCGGTGGAGTATTTCTATTTCAACAACGGGGCCCAGTCCGAGGCCCAGCTCGTCTGGCGGAAGCCCGGCCTGACGAACAGCCTGCCCGCCCTGGTCCCGGCCTCCGCCTATCTGCAGTCGGGGTCGGCGCGGCTGACGGCGGGGGCCGCGAAGGACGGCGGGCCGCTGGCCGTGCCCCAGGCCTCCGCCGAAAGCTATTTCTGGTTCGGCGAGGAACCGGCCAACCTGTTCCGCCTGTCCGCGGGGCTGGCGGGGGGCAATCCGCCCGACACGACGTACGAGTGGCGGGTGGACGACGGCCGGGTCGTCCGGGAAACCAACTTCCACTGGCTCTTCGAGGGCGGCGCGCCCCGCACCGTCACCCTGACCGCCCGGTCGGGCAACCGGGTGTCGACGGCCGACTGCACGGTCAAGCTGAACAAGAACCCGCCGGCCGCCAGCGTGGACAATGCGCTGCACCGCCTGGTGTACCGGACCGCCCTGCTGAACCGCTGCAAGTCGGCGCTTCCCCCGGCCCGGCCGGCAGCGGACTGGACGCCGGGCCTCTGGCAGGTGCTGGTGAACACGGCCGAGGCCTTCAAGGGGCAGGCCCTGTTCGACGCGCTCTTCGAGCGGTCGCGCGAGGACATGACGCAGGCGCTCGCGCCCGCGGACCGCGCGCTGCTGGAGGATCTGTTCATGGACAACCTGCGCTACTCCGACAAGGGCCGAGCGGCCGCCTGGCTTGACACGTTCGAGAAGGAGGAGAAGGATCCCGACCGCCGCCGGAACTGGACGCTGGAGAAGGTCGAGCTGGCCCTGTACCAGGCGGGGGACACCAATCTCGCGCGGCAGACGGCCCTCAAGCTGGCCGCCTCGGCGCCCGGCTCGGAGGCGGGCGTGCTGGCGCTGATCCGGCTGGGGGACATGGAGGCGCTGGCGGAGCGGTTCGACGAGGCCCGGGCGCAATACGCCAAGGCCCAGGCCCTGACGCCGCGCAAATCGAATGCCCCGTCCGCCCAGGCGCCCGCTCCAGGGGGGGCCCCGGGCCTGGCTCGGACGCGCGAGGAGCTGCTGCAGAAAAGCCCCGAATCCGGCGGCCTGGCGCGCTCGAAGACCGAGTTGGAAGGCGACCGCGCCAAGAAGGCGCCGGGCCCGGCCAAGGCGGTGTCCGCGCTCCGGAAGGTCGATCCCTGGAAGGCGGAGGCGGTGCGGGGCGGCGCGTATTACGAGACCATCCGCGACCTGATGCAGAAGGGCTACCTGCGGGAAGCCCGGCAGGAGCTGCGCAACTGGGAACTGGAGCTGCCCACCGAGAAGCTGGGCGGGGAGTATCCGGTGGCGGAGGGCGAATTTTTCATGGCCGTGAAGGACTACGCGCGGGTGCGGCTGATCCTCTCCACCTACCGCAAGGCGGTGGACGTCTCGCCCTTCATGCCGCGCGCCATGGGTATGGAAATGGACTGCCTCCAGCGCCTCGGCCGGCAGGACGAGGCGGCGGCGCTGGCCGCCCTCGTGCTGAGGCGTTTTCCCGGTCATCCCGTATCCGAGCAGGCGCGGCGGGTCCAGCTCCTGGCCGCCTCCGAAACGCCCCCGCAACCCTTCCCCGTGGAGTCGAAATGACGCCGTTCCGAATCGCGCTGACACTGATGCTCGCCGGCTGGGCCGCGGCCGCGGGGGCGGGCCCGTTCACCGATACCGAGCAATCCTCCCGCCTCTACACCAAGCCCGACCCCTCGGCCAGCGGCGGGATCCGCCTCACGCTGGACGCGGCGGCCAAGCCCTCCGGCGTCTTCGCCCTGCTGCAGACGGACGCCAACCGCTGCTACGCGGCCCGGGCGGACGGCGCCGGGTGGCTGGTGACCGGCCTGCCGGTCGGCAAGTACGATCTGGTGGTCGTGTTCGACGACCGCTTCTGCGAGGGGCTCCAGCTCACGCGCGGGCCGGACAGCCTGACCCCCGCCGACCGGGCCTCGATCCTCGCCATCATCACGAACTCTGTACCCTTTTTCGACACAAAGAAAATCCACCGCGCCGAGGGGATCACGGGCAAGGCGGGCAAGTGCGCCATCGTGCTCCAGGAGGTGCGGACGCGGCCCGTGCTGCTGCAGACCTTCGAGGAGCGGCGGGACATCCAGATCCGCAGCATCAAGATCGGATTCCTGGAGGAGGTCAACATCGGCTGGCAGCTCGTCAACACGCGCGAGATCATGCGCATCGAGGCGGGCGGCACGATGCCGAAGGGGCTGATCGCACATCGCTATGTCAAGGAGCTGGGCAACATCCGCGTCACCGACGCGGTCAAGGATCTGGGCGAAATCCGGCTGAACTGAGCCGCAGGAAGGAAGCGACGAACATATGGCACACCTGATATTCATCAAGGGCGACCAGGAAGGCCGCGCGGTGACGCTGGAGGGGAAACCGCTGACGCTGGGGCGGCACGAGGGCTGCGACGTGGTGATCCGCGACACCCTGGTTTCCAGCCAGCACGCCCGGCTCGAGCAGCGCAACGGCGGGTGGCACCTGACCGACCTCGACAGCTCGAACGGCACGACCGTGAACGGCGTGCTGATCCGCAGCGTGCCGCTCAAGGAGGGCGACGTGGCGGCCTTCGGCAACGAGGAGCTGCTCTTCCGGCTGGCGGACGCCCCCGCGACCGCGGGAACCGCGGCCTTCCGGCCCACCGCCCCCGCCGCGTCCGCTCCCGAGCCGGCGCCCGCCCCCCGCGCGCCCCGGCCGGCGGCGCTGCCCGCGCTGGAGGGCGACCTGGCGCTGGTGCAGGAAATGAAAGCGTGCACCGACGCCATCCGCGAGGAGGTGGGCAAGGTGATCGTGGGCCAGGCCGAGGTGCTGGACCAGATCCTGATGGTGCTCCTCGCGGGAGGCCACGGACTGCTGGTGGGCATGCCAGGGATGGCGAAGACCCTGATGGTGAGCACCATCGCCCGCGTTCTCGACATGGGCTTCAAGCGGATCCAGTTCACGCCCGACCTGATGCCCACGGACATCACGGGCACGGAGGTGCTGGAGACCAACCGGACGACGAACGAGAAGGAATTCCGGTTCATGCAGGGCCCCCTGTTCACGAACCTGCTGCTGGCCGACGAGATCAACCGCACGCCGCCCAAGACGCAGGCGGCCCTCCTGGAGGCCATGCAGGAGAAGCGCGTGACCGTGGGCAACAAGACCTACACGCTCGAGGCGCCGTTCTTCGTGCTCGCCACGCAGAACCCGATCGAGCAGGAAGGCACCTATCCCCTGCCCGAGGCGCAGATGGACCGCTTCATGTTCTTCATCTGGGTCGATTACCCGGGCGAGGCGGAAGAGGAGACCATCATCGCCACGACCACGGTCAAGCGCGTGCACCAGCCGCAGCGCGTGCTGACGCGCGAGCAGGTGCTGCAGCTGCAGGACGTCGTGTCCAAGATCCCGGTCTCGGACCATGTCATCAAGTACGCCACCCGGCTGGTGCGGGCCACACGGCCGGCCGATCCCAAGTCCCCGGATTTCGTGAAGCAGTATGTCTCCACCGGAGCGGGCCCCCGCGCCGGGCAGTTCCTGATTTTGTCGGCCAAGGCGCGCGCCGTGCTGGAGGGCCGCATCCACGTGAGCTGCTCGGACGTGAAACGCGCGGCGCTTCCCGTGCTCCGCCACCGCCTCTACACGAACTTCGCGGCGGACTCGGAGGGCATCACCTCCTCCACCCTCATCCAGAAACTGCTCGATGCCATCCCCGAACCCGGGGCGGAAGATTACGCCAAGGGGTGAAGTCACGGGTTGAAGCGGGGAACGTACCGGTGGCAGTAGGGCTGTTTGCCGGTCCGCTTGTAATAGTCCTGATGGTAGTCTTCGGCCTGCCAGAAAGCCGCCGCCGCCGTCACCTCCGTGGCCACCTTGAGCCCGTTCTGGCGCAATTCTGCGATTAGCTTTTCCGCGGCCGCTTTCTGGGCGTCGTTCTTATAGTAGATGACGGACCGGTACTGGTCCCCGATGTCCGGCCCCTGGCGGTCAACCTGGGTGGGGTCGTGGATCTCGAAAAAGAGCCGCGCGAGCTTCTCGAACGAGGTTTGCTTCGGATCGAAGGTCACCTCAACCGCTTCCGCATGGCCGGTGGTGTGGCTGCAGACTTCCTCATAGGTCGGGTTCTCCTTCTTCCCTCCGGTATAACCGGAGCGGGTGCGGATGACGCCCGGCGCCTTCTTTAGGAAATAATCCACCCCCCAGAAGCAGCCGCCCGCGAAAACGGCAGTCTCGAAGCGGTTGGAGGATTCGGCCAGCGGCACGAAAGTCATGGAAATCGAATTGACGCAATGGCGCGTATTGGCCGGGGTCAGCCGCTCCCCCTCGAAAACGTGGCCCAGGTGCCCGCCGCAGGTCGCGCAGAGGATCTCCGTGCGGGACCCGTCCGCGTCCGTCTGGCGTTTGACGGCCTTCGGCACCTCGGCGTCGAAGCTCGGCCAACCGCACTCGGAATCAAACTTGTCCTCGGCCCGGTAAAGGGCGGCTCCGCAGCGGCGGCAGGCGTAGGTGCCGGCGTCCTTGTTGTGCAGGAGCGCCCCGCTGAAGGGACGTTCGGTGCCCTTGCGCACGATCACCCGTTCCTCTTCGGGTGTCAGCGTTTTCCAGTCGTTCGTCATGGGCGTCTCCTCATTCCGGTCGTTCATCGTGGGCGGCTCCTTCTTCCCGACGGAAGACATGGCGGTCAAAAGCAGGGCCAGGCCGATGAAGGCGGCCCATTTTGCGCCCGTTTCATGCATCATTTTCATTCTTTGATTATACGATTTTGCAGCCATTTTGCCAAGTCCGCCTTTTGGCGGAAGGAAATAAGAATTGAACGTGGCAGGGGGGTGGATTACGATCGGTCCATGAGCACCACCATGACCCCGAAAGAACGCTGGCTGGCGGCCCTGCGCCTTCAACGGGTCGACCGGCTCCCGTTCTGGCCCAAGCTCAGCGGGGCCTATCCGCCCGCCCAGGCCGCGCCCTTCTCCACCATGACCATCCCCCAGTTGAACGCGTGGATCGGCAGCGATCCCCACCTGGGCATTCCAAGCCCCCTGAAAGAAATACGCACCCGCACCTCGGTCACCGCGGAGCGCAAGGGCGACGTCACCCGCACCGTCTACGCCTGCCCCGAGGGGCAGCTGGACATGATCCAGCATTTCGACGCCGGTTCGCAGGCCTGGCACCCGGTGCAGTTTCCCGTCCGCACGCGCGAGGACATCCTGGTCATGACCCGGATCGTGGAGGACGCCTCCTTCGAACTGGATCCCGCGCAGCTGGAAAAGGCGCGCGAGCAGGCCGCGACGATCGGCAACTCCGCCCTGGCGGCCAGCACGGTCGGCACCTCACCGCTCATGGTCTGGATCGAATGGCTGGCCGGGGTGGAGGGGGCGCACTGGCTGCTGGCGGACTACCCGGACGAGACGGAGGCGCTTTTCGCGGCGATGCGGGCCGGCCTGCTGCGCAAGGCCGAGCTGATGTTCCGCCACAGCCCGGCCGACGCGTTCTACCTGATCGAAAACACCTCGACCACGCTGCTGTCGCCCGACCAGTTCCGGCGGCATTGCGAGCCGGTCCTGACGGAGGTGGCGGCCGCGGCCCGGGCGGCGGGGAAGATCCTCATCCTGCACATGTGCGGCCACCTGAAGGCCGTGCTGCCGGACCTGGCCCGCGTGGGGGCGCAGGCCTTCGAGGCGTTCACCGCGCCCACGCTGGGCAACACGACGCTGCTGGACGGCCGCAGCGCCTGCCCCGACGTCTGCCTAATCGGCGGCACCCATGCCATGATCTGGACGCGGCCGGCGCGGGAGATCATCGCGGATATCGAAGCCTCGCTGGCCGCCCTGCCCCATCACCGCGGCCTCGTGATCACCTCCGCCGGGGTCATGCCGCCCCTGTGCGCGCCGGAGACGATCAAGACGGTCCGGGACTGGGTGACCCGTTATCCGGTCCGGCTTTGACCGGTCCGGCGCCCTTCGCCTCCAGCAGGAGGAGGCGGGCCGTTCCGAGATTGACCGGGGGCGTCCGCCGGTAGACCTGCTCCAGCCGGCCGAGAACCCGGTTGATGACCGCCCATTCGGCGGGTGAATTCTTCCGCCAGACGACCACCCAGAGCCGGGGATGGCGGCCGGGCAGTTTCGCGATCTGCCTTTCCGTCGCGCTTTCGATCCAGCGATAGGTGATCGGCTCGCCCTCCTTCGAACGGGCCGCGGGCGGCATCCGGGGAATCCGCGAGGCCGCATAAAAATAGGGCGTGTTCCGCCAGAATTTCTCGACAAGGACGCCATCGCCCGCCTGCGCGTTCCGGGCGATGTGCAGCACCACCCGGTTCAGCGGGGATTCCGTGCGGCGGAGGGGATTCTGGACCGAAACGAAAACGAAGAGGCCGACGAGCAGCCCCGCCCCGGCCAGGAACAGCCGGCGTGCCGGCAGAAGCCAATCGAGCAGGCCGGCCAGCAGCACGCACGCGGCGGGGACCAGGAAGATGAAGTAATTGAAGGTCCAGAGCGGCTTGACGAAGATAGAAAACAGGAACACAACGGGAATGGCCGAGAAGGTCGCCAGCAGGAAAAGAAGCGGACGCCCCTTCCCCCCCGTTCCCGCGCGGCGGTCCGCCCGATAGCGGAACCATGCGGCCAGGCCCAGGGCGAGGACCGTGCCCGCCAGGACCGCGTTGCCGGGCGCGCCGCCGGAGAGCAGCCTGAGCAGGCGGAAGACCTCGTCGAGCTCCGGCTTGACCAGGTAATTCACCTGCCCGCTGTCCAGGGGCTGCAGCACCGGGATCGGAAGCAGGAGCGCGCCGATCAGAAGGCCGGCGCCCAGCCAGGTTTTCCAGGACGTGCGCCAGGCGTTCGAGCCGAGCAGGTACAGGTAGTGGCCCATCGGGAGGAAGACCAGGTGGAAATGGAGCCAGACCCCCGCCGCCGTCACCACGGCATACAGCGGCCACAGGCGGCGGCGGTTGGCGAAAACCATTTCGCCGAACAGAAAGGTGCTTCCCGCCCCGGCCAGGGCCACCCAGGCGTAGCTTCGCGCCTCCTGGGCGTAGCGGATCATCATGACGTGGGTTATTAGCAGGACGCCCGCCGTGACGGCGGCCCTTCTGGACAGCAGTCGGCGGGCCGTTTCGTAAACCAGGGGAATACAAGCCAGGGCCGCCAGGACCGAAAGCGAGCGAAGCGCCGCCGGGCTCTCCCCGAAAAGCCTGATCCAGCCATGCAGCCCGATGTAGTAGAGCCACATGTTCGCTTCATGCCCCAGCAGGGCGGCCCACATGGTGCTCCAGTCGCGGGAAATCCTCCAGGAAACCGCCTCGTCGTGCCACAGCCCGTCGGCCCCGAGCTTCCAGGCGAAGCTGGCCAACCCGGCCGCCATCAGCAAAACGATCGCCAGGAGATCACGCTTTTCCGGCGCGGAGGCGGCGGCGGAATCCGGCTTGTCGGCGAGCCCTGTCATGGCGTTCCCTCCCCGCCTGGACCGGGGTGAAGGACCAGGTCGTCGACCCACAGGTCGGCCTTCCTGGAACCCGTCTGGAAGGTGAAGGCCAGGCCTTCGGCGTCAAACCCCGGGGGAACCGGAACGGAAACGTCCTTCCACCCGTCCCAGTCGCACGAAGCGCGCCAGAGGACGGAGGTCCCCCGGAGGCTGCCCAGTTCGCAAAGACTCTGCCGGTGATCGCCGAACAGGGAAAACGAAACTGCGCTCAACTCCAGTTGCGGAAGCTGGGGAATCCGGGAAAAGGTCAGGACGGCCTTGCCCTGCGGCAGCAGCGCGACGTTCAGGGCATGCCGGCCGGTGCGGGCGTGGCCGGTTGACACCCGGGCCTCCGCCCATTTCAGGGTCGGCTTGTTCAGCATGTCGAGGGTTTCGAAATCCAGGGCGATCTGCTGAATGGGCTGAAGGCGGAACTGCCGGTTTGTCGTCGCCCGGTAAAGACGGTCGGGCAGGATGGCCTCCCGGCCGCCTTCGATCAGGGCGGCATAGGCCTCGACGAACCGCGTGTCGGGGGTCAGCACATACAGGAAATCGAGGGTCGAGGCGAATTTCCACAGCCGGGGAACGGGCGCCTGGCGGTCCAGGAAAGGCTCGATCCGCTCCTGCCGGAAACGCCCCAGTCCAAGGTAGTAGTTCATCATGTCATGGGCCGAAAAGCCAGTCCTGTCGCCGGCGTCCGTCGGCGGCTGGCTCACCACGGCATACCGACCGCCGGAGCGGAAGGCCGAGTGGCACAGTTGCCTGGCCACCTCGTATCGGACCCGGTCCTTTTCGACCGATTTCGGGTGACGCAACGTCGCAAGATCGATCAGCTTTCCGAAATGGGGGCCAGGCGTCATGAGCGGCGCCAGAAGGAAAACCGTCAACAGGGTGATTTTTCCGCCGGCTCCCCGGATCCCGGCGGCAAGCGCCGCGCCGAAAAACAAGACCGCCAGGACATAGGTGTTCATGTAGCGGGAAAAACCGGCCAGCGCGATGGCCTCGCGGTCGCTGAAGTCGGAATGGATGTAGTAGATCAGCAGCGTCCCCGTGTAGATGAGGCCGCCAAGCCCCAGCGCGGCGGCGGCGGCGCGCATGTTCCGCCGGAGCAGCCCCTCTTCCTGCTGCCGCGCGGACACGTAAAGCCAGACGGCAGCCCCGATCAGGAAGGAGAAAAACGAGAACGTCAGGGGTCCCATCGCCAACGTGGGGCTCCCGAAAAACATCTCCATCAGATTCCTCGAGACAAGCCCCGCCCGCTCGGGCTCGTTGAACTCGATGCCCTGCATGATCGTCTTCAGCGTCACGGGAAGCGAATTGAAGCGCCCGGCTATGTCATGGGACTTGACCAGCCAAGCCCAGATTGCATGGACCGACGCCACGGCCAGGGCGAGGAGGGCAAGCGCGCCGGCACCGGGGAGCAGCCTTCCTCGTGCGTCAGCGCGCCCGCGGACGCCGTCCTCCCGCAGCCACTCGAGCGCCAGGAAGCCCAGGAACAGCCAGGCCAGGCCATAGCCGGACTGCTTGATCAGGAAGAGGAACGGAAGGGTCGTCAGCAGCATGAGGAAACGGAATCGCCGGTCTTCCGCCAGCAGGACGGCCTGAGCAAACACATAGCCGAACAGAAGCCCGATCAACGCGTCGGGCGGGGCATACCGGATGAAGTCGAAGCAGAAAAACGGGAGCATGACCACGCACACTCCACAGAGCAGGTTCCACCCGATATCCCGCCAGGCGGACCGGCCGTAGACGATCGCCAGCATGGACACCATGAACACGTCGCCCCCGAAAATGGCAATGCCTTCGCGGAAGGAGCCCCACAATTTCAGCGGCATGTATCGGATCAGCGCCAGCCCGGGAGGATAGTTGGCGTGGCTCAAAGACGCCATGGCTTGCGGGAAAAAGGAGTCCGTGGTAGCCGTGATGCGAGTCGCCCTTCCCCAATGACTGAACTCGTCCCACCAGGAGAATAATTCATAATATCGTATGTTGAAAAACGCAGCCGTCAGAAGGACAAAGAACAAAAGACCGGGAGTCAGGAAACATGTTCTGAACGACTGGAATCCGTTTTTGAAAACGATCCGATACGCCGTCCCCCCCCAGAGGGCGGCCGTGACCAGCCAAAGGGCCGTCATGCCGAACCTTAACAAACCCAGGCATCCCATGAAAAAGAGAATCAAGGCATGAAAGAGAAGGCACGGTGTCAGCGTGAACTCAACGCGCTTGCGGAACGCGACGGCGGCAAATGCGCTCCCCCCCAGAAATAAGGCTAACAATAAAGGCAAGAATGTCATTTCACCAGCCTGGATCCGATCAAGTTATTCACCCCATCGCAACGGCCGACGCATATTTCCCGATAGTACTCCTTATAGGTATTTCATTTCAACGGAAACCTGACAAAGGGGCTCATTGCAGTCGTCGGGGATCTTCAATTTGGAGTGCGGCGGCTTGACGCCGCTTTCTGCGATGCGGCTGCCCTGCGCGCTTCGATAGGCCTGCCTGAGCGTGTCGGCTTGACTCGGCGCCCAGTCGTTGATGTCGCGTCCAGTCGGTGCCAGCCAAAGCGGCGTCAAGCCGCCGCACTCCAAATCGGCTTCGCACCAGACTGGCATAATCCCGACTAAACTGCAATGCGCCCGCGTCTATGAAGGACACGGCCTGGAAAGGCCGTGCCACGCCGTTCCTTGGTTTTCCCATTGCCTGCCGCCCTGCAAAAGACTACAATAGAGACTGGAAGGAGCTACTGGATCCTCCCTGGAAAATCGCTTTCCCAAGTTGGGTAATTGCACATTTTTATGTAAATTTAAAAGATTCAACAAACCTTTGTTAGGAGAACAAATGAAAACCATACACACCGTTGAATACAAGCAGCTGCTTGCCTGGATGCGCGAAGGCCGGAAGGAAAAAGGGCTGACGATGCGAGAAGTTGCGCAAGTCATGAAACTTCCGCATTCCTGGGTCGGCAAGGTGGAAATCGGAGAACGGCGGCTCGATATCTTGGAATACGTGAAATTCTGCAAGGTGCTCGGCCTGGATCCGCATGAGGGTCTTTCCCTCGTGGAGCGCCAGATGCGGGCGCCGAGTCCGAAGGCGGGCGGCCGGAAGAGCGCGGCGAAGAAGCGGAAAAAAGCCTAGCCTTTGAAGATGACGAATTTCCGCATGGCGTAGTTGATCATCAGCGACGTGCCCACATTGGCTAAAAACGCCACCGTGGTGCTCAAGCCGATATGGATAATCAGCCAGGTCTGGAGGCCCAGCCCGACGAACAGGCTGACAGCCGAAACCAGGTAGAACAGGCCGATTTCGACCGCCCAATGGTGGCGGCCGCCCCGAAAGACAAACATCACGTTCAGGATGTAGGCGGTCAGGTTGGAGAGCATGAAAGCCACGACGTTGCCGGTCAAGGCCCGCATGGCGCGGGTCACAGGTTCGATCGGCACGGCGGGCCCCGAAAGGCCCAGCAACTTGAGGGCCGGATCCCCCTCCGAAAGGGCTGGCAGGATCAGGATGGCCATCGTGTAGAAGATGACCAGGTGCACGCCGGTAGCCACCCCGCCCGACAGTCCATACTTGATGAACTGGATGGCCCATTTCCGCATCTCGTCCCTGTTCATGCCGTTTCCCCGCAGTTAGATGGCCATGTTGCGGCGGATGAAGGTGGGAATATCCACATTCTGGCCGTCCAGCATCGTCGGCTCCGCGTCCTTGAACCGGCCCCGGATCGGGGTGTCGTCGTCCAGGGAAAGATCGCCCTGCCCCTGGGGCTCGCGGGCGGGGGCGGCCTTGCGCGGGGCCGCGTTCTCCACGAACAGCTCCTCGGGCGGCTGGGCAACCGCCCCTTTCCGGCCGTCCAGCGGAAGCCGCATCTGGCCGGAGACATCCTGGCGCCAGCTTTCGGCGGCCAGGACGGTCACCGTCAGCCGGTCGCGCCAGATCTCGTCCACGATCGCCCCCATGGCCAGGTGCGCGTCCGCGCGAAGCGCCTGGCGGATCGGACCCATCACCGCCTCGATCTCCAGCAGCGTCAGGTCCGGTCCCCCCGCGATATTGACGAGAACCGACTCGCATTCGTGCAGGATCCGCCCACTGTCCAGGAGGGGGCTCGCCATCAGCGCCTGGACGGCCTCGCGGGCCTTGTCGGGCCCCGAGCCGTCGCCATAGCCGAACGCGCCCAGCCCGCGGCTTCCCGCGAGCAGCGCATGCAGGTCGGCATAATCGAGGCTGATGAGGCCGGGGCGGCTGATCATGCGCCAGATGCTATAGAGGGCGCGGGACAGGACCGCGTCCGCCCGGCCGAACGCATCGGCGATCCGCATCCCCGAGCCGATCATGGCGAAGAGTTTCTGGTTCGGGACGGCGATCACCACATCGGCCGCCTCCTGGAGCTCCGTCAGCCCCTCCTCGGCGCGGGCGCGGCGGTGCTCGCCCTCGAACTCGAACGGCAGGGTCACCACGCACACGGTCATGACGCCGAAGGCGCGCGCCATCCGGGCCAGCACCGGCAGGGCGCCCGTGGCCAGTCCGCCGCCCAGCCCGCCCACCAGGAACGCCATCCGGACGCCGGCAAACAACCCCTGGAGCCGGTCGCGGTCCGCCTCCGCCGCCTCGCGCCCGAGCTCCGCGTTCCCGCCCGTGCTCAGCCCGAGCGCTTTCGCCTCCCCGATCAGGACCCGGTTCGCCGCCGGGATCAGGCTCCGCTCCAGCATCTCGCGATCCGTGCCGACGGCGAAAACATTGGGCGAATCCGGCCAGTCCACCATCAGTCGCATAACGGCGGCCGTGCCGCCGTGACCCACTCCCACCACGGCCATCTGCGGGCCGGCTTTGACTTGCTCATTCATTCCCGTGTCCCTCCATGGAGCGCGTGGCCTTGATCCAGCGCACCGTCCGCTCCCACCACTGCAGGAACGCGTTCGGCGTCGCCTGCCGGGCCGTCTTGTGCCCGAACTTGATCAGGCCGACCACCGCGGCGAATTCGGGATCCATCACCTGCGTCACCGCCCCGCTCACGCCATGCATCCTGCCGATCAGGCAGGGCAGCCGGAAGATCTTCTCGGCCAGCTCCCGAGCCCCCTTCAGCTTGGCGCCGCCGCCCGTCAGGACCACGACCCCCTTGAGCGGGTAGAGCTCCTCATCCTGCAGCCGCTTCAGGATGATCTGGAACAGCTCGTCCATCCGGGCGTTGATGACGGTGTGCAGGGCGCCCTGGGAAAAACTGCGCGCCTCGAAGCTCATGTCCGCCGGCACCTGGACCGTCTTCATCTTGCCGGTCAGGTCGACCACGGCCGAGCCGGACTCGCGCTTCACCCGCTCGGCCTGCCGGGTCTGCAGGGAGAAGGCCGACGCGATGTCGTTCGTCACATGGTCGCCGCCGATGGCCAGCGAGCCCATGGCCGCGATCTTCGAGGAGGCGTACAGGACATAATCGGTCGTGCCGCCCCCCAGGTCGATCACCAGCGCCCCGCTCTCCTTCTGCTCGGGCGTCAGCACGGCCAGCGCGGAGCACAGGCCGCCGAACACCAGGTCCTCCAGCTCCAGCGGGATCGTCTTGACCAGCCGGATGGGGGTGTTCAGCCGGCTGCGCACGCCGTGCAGGATCAGCATGTCCAGCGCCAGCTTGGAGCCGTCCATGCCCACCGCGCGGTGCACCACCCGGTCGCCGTCGATGGTGAACCGCTGGCCGATGGCGTGGACCTTCTCGCGGTCCGGCGGCAGGTTGTACGAGCGGGCCGCCTCCAGCACCTCCGCCTCGTCCTCCTCCGTGATCTCGTTGTTCTTGCCCGTGATCTTCTTGGTGCCCTGGCTGAGCATGCTCTGCAGATGGCCGCCCGAAACCGCCAGCAGCACGCTTTCGATCTCCACCTGGGCGCTCTCCTCGGCCCGGATCAGCACGCTTTTCACGCAGGCCAGCGCCGTGTCGAAATCCACGATCTCGCCCTTCCGGACGCCCTTGGACTCCTCCCGGCCCATGCCGGTGATGAGGAGGCTGCCGTCCGGCTTGACTTCGCCGACCACGGCCGCCACCTTGCTCGTCCCTATTTCCAGCGCCACCAGCGGGGGAATGTTCATCGCGCACCTACTCCACGGGGATGTAATCGTCGTTGAAGGTCAGATCGATCTTGTTCAGCCTCCGGTTCTTCATCCGGGCGTCCTCCATGACGCGCGCCAGGCTGCGAAGCTTGCCGTCCAGGGCGAGGCGGCTTTCGGGGGTGGACATGGCCATGTCAGGCCAGTTCAGGCGGACCAGGGGCCCCTCGGTGAGTTTGAGCACCAGGCAGTCGGGCTCCCGCACGTCGAGCACCTCCACGTGCATCAGCCCGCCCAGGGAGCTCCGGTTCAGCAGGTCCACCACCTCCACGGCGTTCAGCAGGCGCCCCTGGAGCGGCTTCCCCAGCGGCGGGTCCTCCATGTACCCCGTGATGACCGGCATGGCGTTGCGGGCCGGCGAGATGGCGAACACGTAGCCCAGCTGGTCCACCCCCCGGAGCCCCATCAGCCCCATGCTGGCGATCGGGAGCCGCTCGGAAAGCCGGATCTCGATGCAGTCCGGCATGACGCGGACGATGTTGACGGCCTTGATCACAGGCACGCGGAGCAGCCTGGCGCGGATCTTGGCGATGCTGATGTCGTGCATGTTCATGCCCGTCTCGATCTCGGCCCAGAGCTTGACCTTGTCGCGCGAGACGCGCTGGCCGTCCGACTCGATGTCAATCACGCGGACGCGGTACTCCGGGTTCGAGAAGAGCAGCTCGTCGCCCGCCTTCTGGAGGCCCAGCCACAGAACCGTCCCGAGCAGGCCGATCAGCACCAGCAGGAGCACGGCGAGAACCGTGCGGTGCTTGCGGCGGCCCGCCATCTCGGCGGAGCGGCCACCCACGCTGTCCACGCTGTTTCGCTTCCGGTTCAGCTTCTTGGCGCCCGAATCCCGGAACCGCTTCCAAAATGAGGTCCATCCCATGCTGCTCTTCCGTCCGTTACATCTTTACAACGCCGCCGTCTCCATCACCCGCGCGCATAGCGCGCTGAAGCCGATGCCCGCCGCGGCCGCCGCCTTCGGCAGCAGGCTCGTGTCCGTGAAACCCGGGATCGTGTTCATCTCGAGGACGAACAGCTCCCCCTGCGGGTTCATCCGGATATCCACCCGGCCCAGCCCCCGGCAGCCCAGCGCCCTGTTGGTCGCAAGCGCCAGCTCCCGGCATCGCGCCTCGCAGGCTGCGGAAATCGGCGCCGGAACCTCGTACCGGGTCTCGCCCTTCGTATACTTCTGCTCAAACCCGTAAAAACCGCCGTTGGGCACGATTTCGATCGCCGGAAGGGCCTCGCCGTCCACCAGACCCACCGTCAGCTCCCGCCCCGGCACGAACGCCTCGACCAGCACTTCGGGGTCGTAAGCCAGCGACACGGCCATCGCCTTCGGAAAAGCCGCCTCGGACCTTGCCACCGCGATGCCGAACGACGAACCCTGCCGCGGCGGCTTGGTGACCACCGGCAGGGGCAGCGTCCGCACCCCGCCCGCCCGCAGCACCTCCCAGGCCGGCGTCGGGATCCCCGCCTTCTTCAGCACGGCCTTGCACCGCAGCTTGTCGAAGGAATCCGCGCTCGCCTTGGGATCCGACCCGGTGTAGGGGATCCCCCGTGCCCGCAGGAACGCCTGCACCTGCCCGTCCTCGCCGAACTCGCCGTGCAGCGCAATGAAAACGGCCTCGACGCCCTCCGGCAGCGGCACGTTGCGGTCCCTGAACTCCACCGGCACGACCGTATAGCCCGCCTGGCGCAGCCCCTCGACGACCGCCCTGCCCGTGCGAACCGAAATCTCCCACTCGGAGGAAGGCCCCCCCATCAAAACAGCCACTTTTTGAAAGCGTTTCTTCATGCCCCTCACCCGTATAAAACGGTTCCCACCGTAATTAGGCGACATGATACGCCCCCGTCACGCGCATGTTAAGAAAAAACTGGAATCATTACATTATCGGTCAGGACACCAGGTTTTCATCCTGGTAAGCCGGGTTCGACTCCCGGTGGGCCAGGTCCCGTAGTGTGTTCCGCTCAATTCCTTGACGGTTTCCCGCTGAATCGATAACAACAGTAAGGAACTCTACTACGGGGCGTGCCAGACAAAACTTTGTCAAATCCCCCCTCGAACCAGCAATCCTTTGTAGCCTATTTGCAATTGTTTGTGAAGATTCTGCAATTTTTTGTCAAAAATGGACGTTTTTCAGCCTTTTCGGTTCCGGGAGATAATCCGGGAGATAATGCAGTGCATTCTCGGGCGGTGAGGGGGCGCTTTCGAGTTGGCCAGGGGCTGATTCGGGGTAGGTCGTTCGGTCTATTTGAAGAAAGTTTTGGCTGGCGAATCAGTCGAAAACACTCGATCCATTCGGCAGTTTCCAAGCGCCTGTAACCTTTCATGCCGTAGGGAACCGCTCCCGTAGCCCGCCTGCTCAGCGCCGTATACGATGCGAGCATGAGCACGACAAATGGGCGACGGTGTTGTCACTGCGGAACCTGGTTCCGCCCGCATCCGCGCAACCTCCACCATCAGCGATTTTGTTCAAATCCGGTCTGTCAGTTGGCCAGCAAGCGGGCAAG